>JBKQNY010000160.1:0-13358 GCA_052145775.1 Acidimicrobiales bacterium | reverse complement strand
GCATGCACCTGGGCTCCTCGTCCCAACTGGTGATGACCTCGATGGAGGCGCCGATCGACGTCATGATCAGCCTCCAGCCGATGAACATGGTCCAGGCGGCCGCCGACCTTCTGTGGTCTCCGGTGCTCCGCAAGTACAAGGACCTGAAGTTCGCCCTGTCCGAAGGCGGCATCGGCTGGATCCCCTACGCCCTCGAGCGCATCGACTACGTCTACCAGCACCACCACGCGTGGACCGGGCAGGACTTCGGGGACATGCTGCCCAGCCAGCTGTTCAAGGACCGGATCATCACCTGCTTCATCGACGACGCCTTCGGCATCGACAACCGGCGGTACCTGAACATCGACAACATCACCTGGGAGTGCGACTACCCCCACTCGGACTCCACCTGGCCGCAGTCGCCCGAGGCGGCCATGAAGTACCTGGCCGACGTGGACGACGCCGAGATCGACAAGATCACCCACACCAACGCCATGCGGCTGTTCCAGTACGACCCGTTCAGCGTCCGTCCCCGCGAGCGCTGCACGGTGGGGGCGCTGCGGGCCGAGGCGGCCGACGTGGACACCCGGCCGGTCTCGAGGGTGAAGGGCCCCCGGGACGACAAGCCCAAGATCGTCGACCTCCAGACGGTGGCCACCAAGCTCGACATGTCCTCCAAGACAGGCTGAGTCAGGCATGCCCGTCCACTTCGAGCCGGGCGACGACCACGTCGTCCGCATCACCATCGACCGGCCCGAGCACCGCAACTCCATGGACATGGAGCACTTCTTCCAGCTGCGCACGGCCTGGGACCGCTTCGGGGAGGACGATGACCTCTGGGTCGCCGTCATCACCGGCGTCGGCAAGGACTTCTGCGTCGGTGCAGACCTGAAGACCTACATCCCCCAGGTCACCGCCCTCCAGAAGAAGCTGGCCGAGGACGGCGACGCCAAGCTCGAGGGCGGCTACCGCCTCGACGACGGGGTGAAGGCGGTGCTGCGGGGGGTGAAGCTCTACAAGCCGATCATCGCCGCGGTGAACGGGACCTGCGTGGCCGGCGGCATGGAGATGCTCGGGGGGTGCGACATCCGAGTTGCCTCGGAGAACGCCACCTTCGCCGTCATGGAGCCCAAGCGCGGCCTCTTCGCCGGGGGCGGGACGACGGTGCGCCTGCCCCGGCAGATCGCCTACCCCGCGGCCATGGAGTTCCTCCTCTGTGCGGACCAGATCACAGCGGCCCGGGCCCTCGAGATGGGCGTGCTCAACGAGGTGACCACCCCCGACCAGTTGCTCGAGCGCGCCTACCACTATGCGCAGCGCATCACGGCCAACGGGCCCTTCGCCGTGCGCAAGACCAAGGAGTCGGTGCTGCGGGGGCTGGCCACCACAATGCGCGAGGCCTACAAGATCGAGTCGGAGATCTCCGGCGAGGTGTTCTCGAGCGAGGACGCCAAGGAGGGGCCGCGGGCCTTCGCCGAGAAGCGCCCCCCGGTCTGGCAGAACCGCTAAGCGCCGGGCCCGTCGGACGCCCGCCGCGCCACGCGGAGCGGCCCGGGCCGGGGCTGTGCACGCGCACCCGTCGGTCGGTTGCCCGCCGGGACGCAGCTCAGGAACGCTGGTGCAGCTCCAGCGCGTTGCCCGAGGGGTCGAGGAGGAACGCCTGGCGACCGGCCCCGATGCCGCCGGGGTCGCTCACTTCGACACCGCTCGCCCGCAGCTCGGCCACGACCTCGTCGAGATCGTCGACCCACAGGGCGAAGTGCTGGCCGAGGTTCCGGGGCACCGGGGCCTCGAGGAGGTGGACCTGCTGGCCTCCGGCGTCGAGCCACGCCCCGGCCAGGCCGAGGTCGGGGCGGTCGCCCCGAAGAGTCAGACCGAGCACCCCGGTGTAGAAGTCGACCGACTCGGCGACGTCGGCGACGTTGATGGCCACGTGGTGGACGCCGACCGGCCGCACCCGGCCAGTCTGCCAGGACGGTCCCGGCCGTGCCGCGCTCGAACCCCGGCGGTCACCGCCGCGCCGCTGCGGGTGGCCTAACCTCCCGTCCGTGAGCGAGGCCCGCCCATGAGCGCCGCGAACGGCGCCGGCGACGACGTGCTGCGCCGGATGGAGGGCGCGGTGGCCTGGATCGTCCTCAACCGGCCGGACGCCGGCAACGCCATGACGGCGGCCATGCGCGACCAGATCGCCGACTGGCTGGACGAGGCGTCGGCCGACCTGGCGGTGCGGGCGGTGGTCATCACCGGCGCCGGCGACCGGGCCTTCTGCTCGGGCGCCGACCTGCGGGGCAACCGCCCCGGCCCGGCCCGGCCCGAGGGCGCCCCCGAGCAGGCGGTGGGGGACGTGGCCCGTCTCATTCGCCAGGGATGGCAGCGGCTGGTGGCCTCGGTCCTCGACTGCGAGAAGCCGGTGGTGGCCGCGGTCAACGGCACGGCGGCCGGGGGCGGGATGCACCTCGCCCTCGCCTGCGACCTGGTGGTGGCGGCCGAGGAGGCCCGCTTCATCGAGGTCTTCGTACGCCGCGGGATCGCCCCTGACGCCGGCGGGGCCTGGCTGCTCACCCGGCTGGTGGGGATCCAGCGGGCCAAGGAGCTGTTCTTCTTCGGTGACGACCTGCCGGCCGCCGAGGCGCTGCGCCTGGGGCTGGTCAACCAGGTGGTGCCCCAGGGTGAGATCGAAGAGACGGCGCGCCGGCTGGCCGACCGCCTGGCCGCCGGCCCCACCAAGGCCATCGGCGTGGCTAAGTGGCTGACCAACCGGGCCCTCGACGTCGACCGCGCCACCTCCTTCTCCGACGAGGCGCTGGCACAGGAGCTGGTCAACCGGTCCGAGGACTCCCAGGAGGGGCTCGCCAGCTTCGTCGAACGGCGGCCGCCCTCCTTCGGGGGCTGGTAGGCGGGCGACGGCTCAGTCGGCCAGGGCGGCGTAGGTGGCCGTGAGGAGGTCCTGGCCGATCGGCGGGAGCCGGGCCGAGGTGAAGTCGGCGTTGGCGGGGTGGACGGCCGTGAGGAAGTCCTGGCCGATCGGCGGGAGCCGGGCCGAGGTGAAGTCGGCGTTGGCGGGGTGGACGGCCACCCGGCCCTGGCCCGGGTCGTTGCGCCAGACGGTCCCGAGCCCGCCGGGCGCCCCAGCACGCAGTGCGATGGGGGGCGCCGGTTCCGATGCGCCACTCCCCCGCCGGCGGACCGCTCTCTCGAGCATGGGTCACGAAGGTCGGGTCGGACGGAGCACGACGTCGCCGCCGCAGTTGGGGCATCGACCGCCGAGCTGCTCGACGCAGTCGGCGCAGAAGGTGCACTCGTAGCTGCAGATGCGGGCGGCCGGGGAGCCGTTCGGGAGCTCCCGCCCGCACCTCTCACAGTCCGGCTTCATCTCAAGCACGGCCGGCCCCTCGGGGACGCCGGTTGCTCGATGGTTTGCGGGGTCGGCTCGGACGATCCGATGCTGCGCCCGGGCGTGCCGACGCCGGTCCGGGGTCGGTGAGGCGGGGCGGGGCACAGGCCGACCAGGCATCGGTGACCGCCTCGCGAAGGGCGCGGGCCGGAATGGTGCGAAGGTGCAGGAGGACGGCCGAGAAGCCGTCGAAGTGTGGAATCGTGAAGAAGCCGCGCGGCTCGGAGGCCAACACCGCCTCCTTCTCCTCCAGATCGGCGACGCGCACCGCCACGATGTCACCGTCCGGCGGCGACTCGTCGCCGAACCGGCGCAGGTCGGCCTTGGTGAAGGGGCGCTCCCAGGCGAACGCCTTGCCGGCCACGAACCAGGTGCGGCTCCCGCGCCGATCCTCCTCGGTGACCTCGGGAAGGGCCAGCGCCACCCGAGCCACGTCGGCGAGGGTGGCCATGCCCGAACACTACCCGGAGCCCCTCAAGCCGTCAGAGGTGGCCGTGGCGGCCGGACCATCGTGTGCAGGGGTCCGATACCGTGGGGAGGTCGACTCGGACGAGAGGAACCACCATGCCCACCCGTGACCACGCCCCCTCCGGAGCCCCTTGCTGGGCCGACCTGTGGACCTCGGACGTCGAGGGCAGCCGGCGGTTCTACGCCGAGGTGTTCGGATGGGAGGCCCAAGAGCCGAACCCCGAATTCGGCGGCTACTTCATGTTCACCCGCGACGGCGTCCCGGTGGCCGGGGGCATGGGCGACATGGGCGACATGAAGGCCACCGACACCTGGAAGGTCTACTTCGAGACCCCCGACATCGAGGCCACCCTGAAGAAGGTGGCGGCCGGTGGCGGCCAGGTGGTGGCCCCGGCCGCACCGGTGGCCGACCTGGGCATGCAGGCCGTCATGCTCGACCGCACAGGGGCCCAGATCGGTGCCTGGCAGCCCGGGACCTTCCCGGGGTTCGCCGTGATCGAGGAGCCGGGGTCACCGAGCTGGTTCGAGCTGTACGCCACCGACCACGCCGCCGCCGTCGCCTTCTACCGCTCGGTCTTCGGCTGGGAGACGGACGTGGTGAGCGATACCGACGAGTTCCGGTATTCGACGATGCGCAACCCCGAGGGCGAGGGGGAGCTGGCCGGGCTGGCCGACGGCCGGTCCATGCTGCAGGGGGCCACCTCCTACTGGTCCATCTACTGGGCGGTGGACGACGTGGCAGCCTCGGTCGCCAAGGTCGAGAAACTGGGCGGCTCGTTGCAGATGGGGCCGAACGACACCCCCTACGGCGTCCTGGCCTGCATGACCGACCCGGCCGGGGCGCGGTTCAACCTGCGGCGACCTCCCGCCTAGCGCACCAGGAGTGGCGGTCGGAGGCCGCCGGCGAACCGACGGGCGCGGCTGTGGTCAGAAGCGCCGGTCCCGAGACACCCACGGCCGGCGTCGTCCGCCCGATCCCCTACTGACCTGATGCCCGCGCCGGGCGCGGCGGATCGGGTGCGGCTCAGCTGCCGATGAGCGGGATGCGGGGGCTGCCCCCCGTGTCGAGCTTCGGCCGGGGGCGGCGCTCCCAGGTGTCCCGGCAGCTGTCTGAGCAGAACCAGAGTTCGCGCCCCAGCCCGTCGAGGGCCGCCTCCTCGGCCACCGCCGCCGTGAGGGGGATGCCGCAGATCGGGTCGGGGGCGACGTCGCCCGCCAGGGGGCGCAGCCCGATCCGCGACACCAGGAGCGGGTGCTCGAGGCCACGGACCGCGCTCTCCTCGGTGCTGAGCACGGTGCCCCACTTGGGCAGGTCCCCCAGGATCGACTCGGTGGCGAACACCACCTTCCCCGGAGCCAGCTCGCACAACCGGGCCGCCAGATTGACGGCGTGGCCGATGTAGTCGTCCCCCTCGTGCAAGATGACCTGCCCGGCCGAGACCCCGCAGCGCAGCGGGGCGGCCCGGAGCGCCTCGGAGGTGGCCCGCTGCATCTCAAGCGTCGCCGCCAGCAGCGGCCTCCCCTCGACGCTCACCAGCATGGCCCCGTCGCCCAGCCACTTGGCCACCCGGACCCCGCGGCGCGAGCAGATGTCCCGCACGAGGGCGCGGAACGAGGAGAGCACGCTGACGGCGCGCTCGTCACCCTGGCTCTCGGTGAGCGCCGTGAACCCGGAGAGGTCCACGAAGCCGAAGTTCCGGTGGACTCGCATACCTTGATCGTGCCACGCTCCGGGAGGGCCGTTGGCGCACCGGCCGGCCGGTGGAGCCCGCCGGGGTGCTTATGATCTCGTCGATCGAGATGGACGAACGCACGACCAGAGCAGACGAGACCAGCGGCGGTGCCCGGCCGCTCACCGTCGTGCCCGGACCCCGCTGGCCGGTCTCGGGAACCCGGCCGCGCCGGCCGGGCGTGCGCCGGACCACCTCGGTCGACGGGACCTGGACCGATGAGGGCGCCCTGGTCCTCGAGGCGAGCGGCCGGGACCTGCTCTCCGGAGCCGAAGGCTCCACGGTGGCCGTCCGCCTGCAGGAGGTGCGGCTGGAGACCGGCCCGGACATGGTCGTGCGCACGGTGGAGGCCGCGCCCCCCCTGGCCGACCTCGCCCCGCTGGAGGGCCTCGCCTTGCGGGGGAGCTTGCGCAAGGCGCTCTCGACGCTGCCCGGCCTGGACGAGGATCCGGCCAACCTGCTCTTCATGCTCCTCGACGACATCGTGGCCACCTCGCTCATCTCGGGCTACGCCCGCCAGCGGGCCATCGCCCCCGAGGGCCAGAGCGCCGCCTATGTCGACCACATGTCCGACATCTGCGCCGGCTGGGCGAACCAGGGCCAGATGGTCCGGATCTCGCGCACGACGGGCCGAGTGCCGCTCGTCATCGGCCCTCCCTCCCTGCCCCTCGCCGACCCGCGGGACCTCCTCGCCTGGCACGACCTCCCCGCTCCCGTCATCGGGACGGTGCGGCGCCGTCGCCGCACCGACGTGACCCCGTCGGCCGGCGGGGATCTGGCCGCCGTCGACGCCATGTTCCGTGACACCTACGTCGAGCCCGACGCATCCCTCTCGGTCCTCCACGAGTACGCGGTGGCCGCCACGGTGGACCGGCGGGACGGGCGCCTCACGTCGGTGGCGGCCGACCCCCGGGTCCTGCCGGCCACCGAGTGCCCCTCGGCCGCGGCCTCGGCCACCTCGATGGTCGGGGCACCCCTGGCCGACCTGCGGGCACTCGTCCGCCGAGACCTGCGCGGCACCGGCACCTGCACGCACCTGAACGACCTGCTGCGCAGCCTGGCCGACGTGGCCGTCCTCCTGCGCTGGGCCGACGACCAGCGGGTCACCGCCGGGGAGGACAGCGGCTAGGCGTGGGGGCCGAGGAGGAGATCCGCCGGTACTGGGACGACGACGCCGCCACCTACGACGACTCGTACCAGCACCACCCCACGAGTCCGCTCGTCCGGGCGGCATGGACGTCCGCCCTGGCCAGGCTCCTTCCGCCCGCCCCCGCCAAGGTGCTCGACTGCGGGGCCGGCACTGGCTTCCTCTCCCTCATGGCGGCCCGCCTCGGCCACCGGGTCACGGCCCTCGACCTCTCCGAGCAGATGCTCGAGCGCCTGCGCCGGGCCGCCCGGTCCGAGAACCTCGAGGTGCGGGTCGTGGTGGGTCCGGCCGGGTCGCCGCCCCACGGCTTCGACGCGGTCATCGAGCGGCACCTGCTCTGGACGCTCCCCGACCCCGCCGGCGCGCTCGGGGCCTGGCGGGCCGCCGCCCCGCTCGGCCGGCTCGTCCTCTTCGAGAGCCTGTGGGGCGACGTGGACCCCTTCGAGCGGGTGCGGGGGTCAGCCCGCAAAACGCTGGCCCGGCTGCGCCGCGAGCCGCCCCACCACCACGCCGACTACCCGTCGGCGCTGCGGGACGCGCTCCCGCTCGGCACGGGCACCCCGCCCTCCCGCCTCTGCGAGCTGGCCGCGTCGGCCGGCTGGGCCGAGCCGCGCCTCGAGCGGCTGCGCGACGTCGAGTGGGCCGAGCGCACGGCGTTGCCCCTCCCCGAGCGACTGGTGGGCGTCACGCCGCGGGTGGCGATCTCTGCGGACTCGGGTGTTGACCTGGTGTCCTGAGTCGACGTTTCTCCTACAAATAGGGATTTCGGTTCCCTGGCGCGCGTTGTCCCTTCCATCAGCGACGATGGGAGGCAGTCATGGCGAAACGGGGCAGGCCGACGGTGGAGGTCGTACTCACCGACGAAGAGCGCGAGACGCTCGAGCGTTGGGCGGGGCGTCCCAAGAGTGCGCAGGCGTTGGCACTTCGGTGCCGGATCACTGATCAATTGGATGAATGCGTAGCACTATGAGGTGGCAATGAGCCCGCGTTCGTCGATCGGTGCCAGATACCATGGGACAACGAACGGCGCCAAGGGTGTCGAACAGCTTGAAGTCGTTGAGCCCCCGCGGGCACGGGCGATCGTGCCGCCCACCCAGCCGATTGCGGATCCAGCAAACACCATCAGGAGCACTTCTAGAGTCGTCCCCGAGAACGTGACATGCCGATCGATGATCGCGCCGGGGATCAGAACGATCGCCCAGACCATTGCGACCACAATGCTGATACGAGCGCAACTGTGACGCAGCTTCATCCGATCATTATGGACCGTCAAGTGACGATCCAAGGGAGCGCGAGATTGCAAGCACCTGTCCGAGTCCTTGACGAGTACGTGTCGCTGAGCCGGCGTTGCGAGGCAGTCCCGCCCCGACTCGCGCTCGGTGGTAGGTGACACTTCAGCCGGGCTGGGACTGAGGAATCCAAGGCACCACCACCGCCGGCGAGAGGACAGAGGACCGATCCCCCGGATCGGTCCGTCGGAAAATAGTGAGTCCCGTCGATAATACGGGTGTGAGTGACGCGCCTGTGGCCCTGCCGGACCGAGGTGCCGCTCTGCTCTCCCTCTACGCCGAGGCCCTCCCCCACGTCTACGGCTACTTCGTCCGCCGCTGCGGGGACGCCGCGACGGCGGAGGACCTTACGGCGGACACCTTCCTCGCCGCCGCCGCCGCGGTTCGCCGACCCTCGGCCGTGGAGGTCTCAACGCCCTGGCTGATCGGCGTCGCCCGCCACAAGCTCGTGGACCACTGGCGGCGCGCCGAAAGGGAGCAGCGCCGCCTGCGCGCGATCTCGGCGGAGAGCACCCTGGTCGACGACCCGTGGGACCGCGAGCTTGAGATGCTCCGCGCCACCGCGGTGTTGGAGGAGCTCGCCCCTCAGCACCGTGCGGCCCTCAGCCTTCGCTACCTCGACGGCCTCTCAGTCCCCGAGACGGCGACGGCCCTTGGGCGGAGCCTCGACGCGACCGAGGCGCTGCTGGTCCGGGCGCGCCGGGCCTTCCGCGCCGCCTACGAAAGGACCGACGGTGATGGCTGACCCGCTCGACATCCTTCGGGGCCCTGACCTGCCCATCCCCCCAAGCCCCGGCTTCGCGGCGTCGCTACGCGATCGCGTGGTCCGATCACTCTCCGCCCTTCCACCCGAGAAAGGAACCGACATGGACACCAGCACGATCTCCCGCAACGGCCTCCGGCCGGGAGACGTCTCTTACATCAGCCTCGCCGTCCCCGACGTGGGGCGGGCAGAGCGCTTCTACGCCCGCCTCCTCGGGTGGTCGTTCTCCCCCGGGCGCCTCGGCCGGGAGCAGGGTGACCAGGTCACGCCGCAGGTCGGCCTGTGGGACGGCGTCCGGCCGGGGCGGGCGACCGAGCGCGGTCCGGTGCTGGGCTACCGCGTAGCGGAAATCGCCGAGTCGGTGGAGCGTGTGCGGGCTCTCGGCGGAGAGGCAGACGACCCGGTGGCGCGCCCCTACGGACTCGAGGCCGCCTGCACGGACAACCAGGGCCTCGTCTTCTTCCTCCACCAGCTCGACGACAACCCGGTCGACCACGGCATCGACCTCACCAACGGTCGCCGGCACGGTGACGTCGCCTACATCACCCTGGGCGTGCCGCGGCTCGCCGAGGCTGAGACCTTCTACGGCGGCCTACTCGGCTGGACGTTCTCGCCCGGCTCAAGCAATGCTGGCCGCCAGATCGCCGGGGTGACGCCGATGGCGGGCCTCTGGGCGGGCGGGCACCACGGGGCCGTGCTCGCCTTCCGGGTCGACGAGCTCGCCGCGGCGGTCGAAGCGGTCCGAGCGCTCGGGGGCGAGGCGGGGGCGGTCGAGCGGCGCCCCTATGGCCTCGCCGCAGACAATTGCGCTGACGACCAAGGGGTGCGCTTCCACCTCTTGCAACTCGGGTAGCGCGCGCCCTGTTGAGGTCAGACCGGTTCACAAAGCGCGAGGTTCGAAGTGTCCCAGATTGCTCGGCTGCGTGGTCAGATTTCACGCCCAGTGCCGAAGGTAGGGGTGCCGCCGCCAGGGGGCGAACGTGACCCGGTCGGAGACGCCCTTGGCGACCTCCGTCCCCGGTTGTCACGTGGCTACCCGTCCACGGGGGCGGGCCGTCCGAGGGGCGCTCGCTAGTCCGGTGGCGAGGACGAGGGCGGGGTGTCGTGATCGACGACCTGCCTGGCCAGTCTTCTGGGAGCGATCAAGGAGTACGACGTCCGGATCCACTCTTCGACCTCTCGCCAGCGCTCCTTGCTGGGTCGCTTCTCGAGCGTGATCGAGACCCAACCGTGGCGGCCCAAGCCATACCCGGTGGGTGAAGCAAGCGGGTCCGTTGCGACAACGGCAGCGGCCTCGTCCTTGGGAAGTTTTACGCTGATGGCGGTGCCCTCAGGACTGGCAAAGACGAAGTTCTTGCCGGCGACTCGAAAGGTCGGCTCCCCGCCCCACGCCTCGATATCAATCCGAGTGGTCTCGGGCAGGCGGCTGACGATCCGCTCCAGGCGCTCCATGTTTGACGGCATGTCACCCGTCCAGCTGCAGAGTGGGCCGTCGCTCGAGGTCGGTCGGCCCGCCCTCAGGCTCAAGTCCTTTCATCTCCACCCTTGCGCGCGCGAAACCGAACTGCGTATTCGTTGGTCGCAACGTCAACTTCGATGAATCCGGCATTCTCGAGTCGTCTCGCCAGACCATCGGGGCCAACGGGTACGTAAATGTCGCCAACGTGAAGTTCCCGAAGTTCGTCAGAGGCGAGGCTGTCCTGTCCAGCCAGGATTCCACCAGGGCGAAGCAATCTGTGGAGTTCCGAAAACAGTGCGTCTTGGAGATCGGTCCTAGGGACGTGATGAAGCATCGTCAGGCACACCGCTCCGCTGAATCGATCGCTGGACAGGTCCGTCGCCGTAGCATCAGCGCATATCACGTCAACATTGGTGCCACCGAGGCGCTCACCAAGGGAGGCGGCGAGTTCTGGATGGATCTCGACCGCCGTGAGCCGAGTGGTCGTCTGCCTGAGAATGTCCGTCGTGAGTCCGGGTCCCGGTCCGACTTCGAGTACGTCGTCCCCTAGGTTCACGCCATCCAGAACCCACGGAATGATCCATCGTTCAATCGCCTCGGCCCATTCGGCGCTTGAACAGAGCTCAACATGACTTTGGTTCACATCGTGAATGTAGCGCAGGCAATTCCAGCGCCGTAGGCCGGCGCCAGTCTCGCGCCCGGCAATACACCTGACGACAATGCGTGATCAAGGACACGGGATTGACTTCCACCTGGAGCTGCCCAGAGCGCGTGAGCGGTAACACTGGCCGGGGAGGCCACCGGGGGGCAGTGCCCACCACCCGGAAGCGGGGGCGTGTTGGCCGTGGGCGGGCGCTGAGCGATATGGGGCACCCTGCCAATCAGGCGGCGCCGGGCGGGCCCCGGCCCACCGCTTACATCGTGGTTGTGAAGCTCACTTCCGCAGTGCCGACGGTTCTGCCGCTCCGTCCCGGCGCTCGCTGTTCGTCCCAGTACAGGTTGGTGTGGGCGATCACCTTGCTTGGGGGCGGCGCGCCATATTCGCTCAGGTCTTCCGTCGTATGTGCGTCACCGACCAGCGTCACGTCATAACCGCGAACAAAGCCTCCGTGGATGGTCGACCGGATACACGCGTCGGTCTGTGCGCCGGTGACGACCAGCCGACCCACTCCTCTCTCGGCGAGCCGTGTCTCGAGATCGGTGTCCTCGAACGAGTCGCCGTATCTCTTGTGCACGAGCGGCTCCGATTCGAGGCGGACCAACTCCGCCACGTACTGCCAATCCTCGGACTCCCGCTGGAGGTGGTCGTCGGAGTGCTGCACCCAAATCACCGCCACGTCCGCAGTTCGAGCCTTGTCCACCAGAGTGTTGATGTTCGCGATCACGTCGTCGCGGTTGTGGGCGCTGGCCACCACCGCGTTCTGCATGTCGATGACAACCAGCGCGGTATTCGGCCGATTAGACAGCGTCGTCATTGGAATCCCCCATTGGTCATGCGATCCGCTGCGCTGCTGCCAATCCTAGGGCAGCTGCCTCCAGTTAGGTATGGCCGACATGGCCTGACCCCTCCTGACGGATCCACCACGAGTGCTGGTCCCCTTGCCCAGAATCGCCGGCGGAGTGTTGGATGAGGGCTGGCCACATCGTCCACACTCATGATCGGGCGCGCAGTCCCGGCGGTTGGGGCGAGTGCGTGGCGCGCAGACTCGCTGCGATTATGGGGCACGTCTCGACAAGAGCTGTTCGACCCAGGCGGCCGAACACGTCCCCTCAAGTGCCCTGTGTCCCGCTTGGCGCGAGTCCGAGCACCAGATTGCGAACGCGGGAGTTGTGCCTTGCAGTAACATATTGTGTAAGACAAAATAACGAGGTGAGGCCACTGCGGTTCACTCGTGGGTCCCGCAAGCACCGGGTCGGTCGGAAATCTGGCTACCACGTCATCGCGATGGTCCCTGCCGATGTCACCATCGACCCCGAGACTGGAGCCACGGTGCTGACCTGGGTCGGAGCGGACGAGCGGGGCGAGAATTTGAGGTGGTCGCGATCGAAAGGTCCGACTGCTACCTGGTGATTCACGTCATGCCAACGCATTATCGAAGGAGGAGCCGGTGAGCACTCGACGCATAAAGCCGGGACCGGTCGGAGCTGACGTCGATCTTTCCAAGGAGGACGTCCGCTTGAAGGAGGGGCGTCGGCTCACCGAGCAGGTCGCCGACGAGATCGCTGAGCGGGCGTTGGCCCGTCGACGCGGGCGCCCGTCGATCAGTGGTACCGGGAGGCGTACGCCCAGCCTCACCGTCCGAGTCCCAAAGCCGACTCGTGACGCTTTGGAACGGTTGGCCAGGGCTCAGGGAAAGCGACTGGCAGATGTCATCCGGGAGGCTCTTGACGAGTACATCGCTCGGCATGCCAGCTGAATCGGCCAAACGTCCCGAGCAACGTGACCACGCTCGGCGGTGTGGCTAGCCATCGCCGAGGAAGCTTGTTGTCCTTTGACGTCTTGCAACAGGTTCTGGGCGATGGAGGCGTGTCATTGAGTGAAGAAACTCATCCACTTCGCCGAGGAGCACCCACCTCCCACCAGTCGGGTTCCTCACCACGCTCGCGCAAGTACGCAAGCATCCGCGCCGCTTGTAGCCACTGGCCCCCGCTCGACCCGCAGAACGTCCACAATTTGGCCGCGGATCGCTTGTAATGATGAATCAAATTGTCGAGTTCACATTCGTCGATTTCGCCTGCGTCGAGTCGGACGAAACCGGCACGCACCTGCTCCAACAGAGCCCGTAACTGCTCCTGGTGATAGGCGCCGATCAGCTCCCGTGCCGCCCGACGCTCGACCTTCTCGATCGAGGTCCGCTGCGCGTCACCGCTCACAGCCACGGCTTGGACGCTACCTCGATACGACGCCCCGCGCTCGGAGCCTGATCTCCCCACCGGCGATCGGAAGTGTGCGGATCTGACCCGCTGCCGGCGGTAGGGGCGAGTCTGGCGGCAACACGGTCCCGGCGTTATACGTGTAATCCGTGTCAAGTCGACGCCTGACTCGCTCGGGTGACGAGGGTTTCGAAGAGGCTTGCCCGTTCCGCCTGTCCGCTCTTGCGAGCGTGGTCCCGCTGGCGAAGGAGGACG
>JBKQNY010000159.1:0-25452 GCA_052145775.1 Acidimicrobiales bacterium | reverse complement strand
CTGCCCGAGGTGGCGCCGGCCACCGAGGAGGACTTCGCCCGCGAGTTCCTGAGCTTGAAGCTCAGCGTGGCCGTGGTCGACGACCTCGACGACGCCGTCGAGCACATCGCCCGCTTCGGCTCGGGCCACTCCGAGGCCAACGTGACCGCCGACCTCGCCGCCGCCGAGCGCTTCGTCCGCCAGGTCGACGCGGCGGCGGTGGTGGTCAACGCCTCCACCCGGTTCGTCGACGGCGGTGAGCTGGGGCTCGGGGCCGAGGTGGGCATCTCCACCCAGAAGCTCCACGCCCGCGGCCCGATGGGGCTGCGCGAGCTGACCTGCGTCAAGTGGGTGGTCCGCGGCGAGGGGCAGGTCCGCCGGTGACCGCAACGCCCGGGCCCGCCGCGCTCGGCATCCCCGACGCCGGGCCGGCCCGCTTCGACTCGGTGCCCGAGGTGCGCGAGGGGCTCGCCTCGGTCGGCTACCTGGCCGACGAGGGGATCGCCGGCGTCGTCTACCTGGCCGACCGCCTCGCCAAGCCGGTGCTGGTCGAGGGGCCGGCCGGGACCGGCAAGACCCAGCTGGCCAAGTCGGTGGCCGACCTGACCGGCAGCCGGCTGATCCGGCTCCAGTGCTACGAGGGCCTCGACGAGTCCAAGGCCCTCTACGAGTGGAACTACCGCAAGCAGCTCCTGCGCATCCAGGCCGGCCAGGTGGTCGGCGACGCCCCCGGTGCCGACGCGGGCGGGCCCACCTGGAGCGAGCTGGAGGAGGACATCTTCTCGGCGGACTTCCTGCTCACCCGCCCCCTGCTCGAGGCCATCTCGGCCGACGAGCCGGTGGTCCTGCTCGTCGACGAGGTGGACCGGGTCGAGCTCGAGACCGAGGCCCTGCTGCTCGAGGTGCTCTCGGAGTACCAGGTCTCCATTCCCGAGCTGGGCACGGTGCGGGCCACCCGCCTGCCGATGGTCTTCCTCACCTCCAACAACACCCGCGAGCTCTCCGAGGCCCTCAAGAGGCGCTGCCTCTACCTGCACGTCGACTACCCCGACCTCGACCGCGAGCGGGCCATCGTGCGGACCCGGGTCCCGGGGATCACCGAGGAGCTGGCCGACCAGGTGGCCCGGATCGTCCGCTCCCTGCGCACCCTCGAGCTGCGCAAGGCCCCCTCGGTCTCCGAGACCCTCGACTGGGCCCGGACCCTCGTCGTCCTGGGGCTCGAGTCGATCGACGCCGCCGGGGCCCGCGACACCCTGCACATCCTGCTCAAGTACCAGAGCGACATCGAGCGGGCGGCCAAGGAACTGCTGTCCGCCGAGGTCTGAGCCCCGAGCGGGCCCGTGCTCGAGGTCCTGTCGGGGTTCGTCACCGAGCTGCGTGAGGCCGGCCTGCCGGTCTCTTTGACCGAGCACCTCGACGCGGCCGAGGCCCTCCACCACGTCCCGCTCGAGGACCGCGAGACGCTCAAGTACGCGCTGGCGGCCACCCTGGTCAAGAACAGCTCGCACTGGCGGGTCTTCGAGACCGCCTTCGAGATCTACTTCGCCCCGCGCCTGCCCGCCGAGGCCAACGAGGGGGAGGCCGGCCTCTTGGACGGGGAGCCCACCGACGACGATGCGGCCGGCACCGGCCGGCGGGGGACCGGCGGCGAGGGGCGGGGCCGCGGCGGGGGAGGGGGCGAGCGGGTGAGCGCCGAGGAGCTGGCCGAGCTCCTCTACCGGGCGCTGCTCTCGGGCGACGCCGGGCTGGCCGCGGTGGTGGCCCGCTACGCCGTCGACCGCTACGCCGGCATGGAGCCGGGCCGCCCGGTGGGCGGCACCTACTACCTCTACCGCACCCTTCGGAACCTCGACCTCGACCGCGTGCTCGAGCGCCTCGTGGCCGAGGCCCGCCAGAGCGCGGCCGGCGGCGGCCCGACGCCGCTCGAGGAACGGCTGGTGGCCGACGAGTACCGCGCCCGCATCGAGAAGCTGCGCCGCGCCATCGAGACCGAGATCCGGCGGCGCCTGGTCATGGACCGCGGGTCCGAGGCGTTGGCCCGCTCGGTCCGAAAGCCCCTCCCCGAGGACGTCGACGTGATGCACGCCTCGCGCGAGGAGCTGACCGCCTTGCGCCTGGCATTGCACCCCCTCTCGCGCAAGCTGGCCGTCCGACTGGCCAGGAAGCGCCGCCACGGGCGCCGGGGCCCGCTCGACTTCCGGGCCACCGTGCGGCGCTCGCTGTCGACCGGCGGGGTGCCGGTCGAGCCCCGTTTCCGCCACCCCCGGCCGGCCAAGCCCGAGATCTTCGTGGTGGCCGACATCTCGGGGTCGGTCGCCTCCTTCGCCCGCTTCACCCTGCTGCTGGTGCACGCCATCAGCTCGCAGTTCTCCAAGGTGCGCAGCTTCGTCTTCGTCGACGGCATCGACGAGGTGACGCGCTTGTTCGAGGAGACCGACGACCCGAGCCGGGCGGTACACCGGATCAACACCGAGGCCGACGTGATCTGGGTCGACGGCCACTCCGACTACGGCCACGCCCTGTCGGTGTTCAACCAGCGGTGGGGGGACGAGGTGTCGTCGCGCACGAGCCTCCTCGTGCTCGGCGACGGTCGGAACAACTACCACGCCTCGGAGGCCTGGGTCCTCGAACAGCTGCAGCGCCAGGCCCGCCACGTCTACTGGCTCAACCCCGAGCCGCGCGACTACTGGGGCTCGGGGGACTCCATCGTGGACGAGTACGCGGCGCACTGCGACGCCGTGGTGGAGTGCCGGACGCTGCGCCAGCTCGAGCGGTTCGTGGGCGACCTGGCGTGAGCGGGGCCCCGCCGCCCGAGGGCCCCGCCGTCCCCGGCCCCCCGCCCGGGGTGCGCACGGTGCCCGCCCGGTTGCCCGGGGCCACCACCGTGGTGCTGGTCCGCCACGGTGAGGCGGTCTGCAACGTGGACGGGGTGGTGGGTGGGGCGACCGGCTGCACGGGGCTGACCGACGCAGGGTTGGCGCAGGTGGGGGCGCTGGCCGACCGGCTGGCCCGCACGGGGGAGCTGTCGGGGGTGGCCGCCCTCTACGCGTCGGTGCTGCCTCGGGCGGTGGCCACGGCCGAGCTCCTGGCCCCCGCCCTCGACCGCTGGCGGGAGGGCCCGCCGCTGGGGGTGACGACCGACTGCGACCTCTGCGAGCTGCACCCCGGGGAGGCCGACGGCCTCACGTGGCCCGAGTTCGTCGCCCGCTACGAGGAGCCGGACTGGGACGCCGACCCCTCCCGGCCGCTCGCCCCGGGAGGGGAGAGCTGGCGCTCGTTCGTCGAGCGGGCCTCGGCAGCGGTGGCCCGCGTGGCCGACCGCCATCGGGGAGAGACGGTGGTGGTGGCCTGCCACGCCGGGGTGATCGAGTCGACGCTGCTGCGGTTCCTGCCGATCTCGCCCTCGTGCGAGCGCCTGGGGCTGCGCACCGAGCACGCGTCGCTCACCGTCTGGGAGCGCACCGAGGGGGCGTGGCTGCTGCGGCGTTACAACGACGTGGCTTCACCCCGGTGAGGCGGGCGGCCGCCCACCCGACGATGCGTTGACGGGGCGGTCGGGTGCGGAGGCACCCCTGCCGCCCCCGGCGCGGGCCGCTCAGGCGGTTGCGGGGTGCTCGTGCGAACGAACGCCGAGCACCGCCAGCTTGTGCGCTGAGCGCTCCACCATCGCGGGATAGGAGTCCCAGTAGTACCCGAGGGCGGCACACGCCTGGTGGATCGCCGCGCCCTTGCTCCTCTCGACCATCGCCTCGTCGACCCCGAGGGTGCCCAGGAACGCGTCCCGGGACGCATCGGTGAACAGCGGCGACCACACGACCTGTAGATCGACGGCCGGGTCACCGGCGCAGGCCGAGCCCCAGTCGACGATGCCCGAGAGCTGCCCGCTGCGCACGAGGCAGTTCCCCTCGAGGTCGCCGTGCACCCACACCGGGGGTCCCCGGTGGGCGGGCGCGGCCAGCGCCCGCTCCCACACCGCCCGCGCCGACGCCGCGTCGAGCAACTCGCCTGCGTACTCGATGGCGGCCAGGGTCTCGGTGTCGTAGGAGCGCAGGTCCCGGGCCCGGTTCGTGGCCGGCGGGGCGTCGTCGGGCGGCACGGCGTGGAGGGCCTGCACCACCCGGGCGAGGTCCCGGGCGAAGACGAGCGGATCGCCCATCGAAGCGACGGTGGCGGCCTCGCCGGGGAGCCATCGGTGGACGGCCCAGCGGTAGGGGTAGCCCTCCCCGGGCTCGCCCACGGCGACCGGTTCGGGCAGGGCGACGGGGAGGTGGGGAGACAGGCGCGGCAGCACCCGTGCCTCGAGGTCGGGTTGTGTCGCCGCCCAGTGGATGCGGGGGAGTCGCAGCACCAGGTCATGGCCGAGCCGCCAGATGGCGTTGTCGGTGCCCCAGGGCTCCACCACCGTGAGCCGGCGGTCGGCGAGGTCGGGCATCTGGGCGGCCAGGAGGCGGCGGACCAACGAGCCGTCCACGTCGACCTCGTCTGCGTGCATGCGTGGCACGCCGTCAGTCTTCACGTCCCGCAGGTGCTGGGTCGAGCGGCCGGTGATCGACGGTCGCTCTGGGTTCAGGCGGCTGCCGTGCCCGCCACGTGGCGGCTCGCCGACGCGCCTGCCCGTCCGACATCGGGCCCGGTGGTCCGTGGCGTGGCCGGCGCCACCGGCCGCGGGTCGCGACCCGCGGCCTGCCTAGCAGGCGTAGTCGCCGTCGTATGTCCCGTTGGAGTGGTCGCTGAACTGGGTGAGGACGAGCGGGCCGGTCGGGAGCAGCTCGCTGCTCGCCCAATTTGTGTAGGCGGCACAGCTGGCCGGGCCTGTTGTCGTCCAGTAGGCCATCCAGTAGGGGACGGCGGGCTGGTAGTCGCCCACGATTGTGTTCCACTTCGCCGGTGAGGCGTAGATGCCGACGTTGTTGATGCCGGCGTAGTGCAGCCCCTCGATGGCGCCCTGGATGAGCGAGGCGTTGGCGGTCAGTGTCGGCGACCAGCTCCCGGTCGGTGTCTCGACGTCCAGCCACCACGCCACCGAGGTGTCGACGCCCGCTGTCTGGGCGGTGTCGAAGGAGTAGATGGCGGCGTTGAACCCGAAGTTGCAGGCGTCCGGGCTGGCCTGCAGCGAGCAGGCGGCGTCGGACGACGATGTTGTGCTGCCGTAGGCGAGGTAGGTGTAGAGGTTGAGGCCGCCCGCCGCCCACGAGGCCTCTGTCGCCAGGCAGGGGTTGACCGCCTCGAAGGGGTAGCCGTTCACCTGCACCACCCCGATGGTGTGGGGGGAAGGCGGGAGGTTGCCGCACTGGTACTTCGAGACGTCGTAGCCCGAGGCGCCGCTCGGGTATGTCGACACGCTGAAGTGGCCGGTCGCATCGGCCTCGGCCATGCCGACCACCGGCTGGTTCAGCACCTGGGGGGCCGAGCCCCAGTATGTGGCCTTCCCGAAGGCGCTCACGGCGCCGTTGGAGTTGGTGAACCAGTACCCGTTCCCCCGGGAGTCCGAGGCCATGGCCACGATGGGACGGCTCTGGGGCACGCCGCCCAGCGAGCCGTCGTAGGTGGCGTCGCCGAAGGCGAAGACCCCGCCGTCGGCCGCGGTGAACCAGTAGCCCTGGCCGTCGGCGGTGGGCGTCATGCTCACGATCGGCTGGTTCAGGGTCTCGTTGCCGGTCGACCCGTGGAACCGGGCCGAGCCGAAGGCGAAGATCCCGCCGTCGGAGGCGACCAGCCAGTACCCGCCGCCTGTGGGCGCGGCGGCCATGTCCACGATCGGGCGGTTGAGGTGCACGGCGCCCATGGAACCGTGGAACTGGGCGTCGCCGAAGGAGAAGACGCCGCCGTCGGAAGCGACGAGCCAGTACCCCTTGCTGCCCGGGGTCCCGGCCATGGCCACCACCGGCTCGTTGAGGGTCATTGTGCCGGTCGAGCCGTAGAAGGGGGCGCCGCCGAACGAGAAGATCCCGCCGTCGGAGGCCACCAGCCAGTAGGCCGACAACACGGGTGGGGCGGCCGGCGGCCCCTGCGTGGGCTGCTTGAGTGTGGCGGCCGACGTTGGGGTGGCGCCGTCGAAGGCGAGGGCGACGAGGGCAGAGCAGGTGACGATCACCGCCACCAGCGCAACGACGACGCACCGTCGATTTCCCGACCGACACGCGCCGCGGCGCTCATTGCGACTACGGAGCCCTGCCACGACCGGCCAAATATACATGGGGGTTCGCGCCCGAAAGGGGGAAACCCGAGGGAATTCGCGAATGTCACGCGAATTCTCGGTGGGTGACATGCAGCCGCGGGCGTCAGGTGCGCAGGAGCTCGGCCACCCCGAAGGCCAGGTCAAGGGACTGGCGCGCGTTGAGCCGCGGGTCGCAGGCCGTCAGGTACCGCTGGTGAAGGTCGCCCTCGACGATCTCCTCGGCCCCCCCGAGGCACTCGGTGACGTCGTCGCCGGTCAGCTCCACGTGGACGCCGCCGGGCCAGGTGCCGAGCCGGCGGTGGACGGCGAAGAACTCGTGCAGCTCGGCCATGATGTCGTCGAAGCGCCGGGTCTTGCGGCCGCCGTCGCTCACGAAGGTGTTGGCGTGCATGGGGTCGCAGGCCCAGACCACCGGATGGCCCGAGGCGCCGACCGCCTCGATCAGCGGCGGCAGCAGCTCGCCCACCCGGCCGGCGCCGAAACGGGTGATGAGGGTCAGCCGGCCCGGGGTCCGCCCGGGGTCCAGGCGATCGCAGAGGGCCACCACCTCGGCGGCGGTGGCGCTCGGACCGATCTTGGCGCCCACCGGGTTGATCACCCCCGAGAGGAACTCCACGTGAGCCCCGTCGACCTGGCGGGTCCGCTCGCCCACCCACACCAGGTGCGCCGAGCAGTCGACCCAGTCGCCGGTGAGCGAGTCCTGGCGGGTGAGGGCCTCTTCGTAGTTGAGGATGAGCGCCTCGTGGCTCGTCCAGAAGTCGACCTGGTGCAGGCCGACCTCGGCCGACAGGTCGATGCCGCAGGCCGTCATGAAGCGCAGCGCCCGATCGATCTCGCTGGCGATCCGCTCGTAGCGACGGCCCTGGGACGAGGAGGCCACGAACTGCTGGTTCCACGCGTGCACCAGCGAGAGGTCGGCGAACCCGCCCTTGGTGAACGCCCGCAGGAGGTTCAAGGTGGCCGCCGACTGGTGGTAGGCGGAGAGCAGCCGCGCCGGGTCGGGCCGGCGGGCGTCGGCGTCGAACGGCTCGTCATTGACCATGTGGCCCCGGAAGGCCTCGAGCTCGAGGTCGCCGACCCGCTCAGTGGGGGAGGAGCGGGGCTTGGCGAACTGGCCGGCGATCCTCCCCACCTTGACCACCGGGACGCCGGCGGCGTAGGTGAGGGCCACCGCCATCTGCAGGATGACCTTCAGCTTGTCCCGGATGCTGTCGGCGGCGAAGTCCCCGAACGACTCGGCGCAGTCACCGGCCTGGAGCAGGAAGGCGCGGCCCTGGGCCACCTCGCCCAGTGACGCCGTGAGCCGGCGGGCCTCGCCGGCCACCACCAGGGGGGGCAGGGTGGCCAGCCGGGCCTCGACATGCTTCAGCGCCTCGGCATCGGGCCAGCCGGGCTGTTGGCCGGCCGGACGGCCGCGCCACGAGCCGGTGTGCCACCCCGCGTCGCCGGTGGCCGGCGGCGCGCCGTCCCCCTTGGTCCCCTCGGTCTCGGTGCCCCTCGGCATCCCACAAGCGTACGGCGTGACAAGCGGTGTCGGCGCGACGGCCGGCCCTAGGCTCGCCCCATGGGTCGTCCGTCGCGCAGCAACCAGGTGCCGGTTGCCTCGAACTGAGCCCGACACGGCAGGGCGCGCCGAACGGGTGGGCCTGCTCGGGGGGACCTTCGACCCGCCCCACAACGGCCATCTCGACGCCGCCCTGCGCTGCCGCGATGCGCTCGGGCTCGACCGCCTCCTGCTGGTGGTGGCCAACCACCCGTGGCAGAAGGTGCCGCAGCGGGTGATCACCCCGGCCGAGGACCGCTGGGCCATGGTCGTGGCGGCCGCCGACGGCCTGGCGGGGGTCGAGCCATGTCGGCTCGAGATCGACCGGGGGGGTCCGAGCTACACCGTCGAGACGGCCGAGGCGCTCGTGGAGAGGGCCCGCGCCGCCGGCCGCACCGCCCCCGAGCTCTGCTTGATCGTGGGCGCGGACCTGGTGGCCACCCTTCCGAGCTGGGAGCGGGTGGACGACCTTCGTCGGCTGGTCACGCTGGCCGTGGTGTCCCGGCCGCGCAGCCCCGTGGTCGGGGACCCGGCCGGGTGGAGGGTGCGTCGCGTCGAGGGCGGCGGGGTCGACGTGTCGAGCTCGCAGGTCAGAGAGCTCCTGGCCAGCGGCCGCCCGGTCGAAGGTCTCGTCCCCGAGGCGGTCATCCGTTGCATCGAGCGCAGGAATCTGTACGCTGTGGGCAGATGACGTCGAGCGTCGACACCGCCGAGCTTCCCCGGGTCCGCCCGGTCGCCGTCGGTCCGCTCCCCGCCCCGGCCACCACCCCACTGCGTCCGGTCGCTCCCGCCCCTCCCGCCGCCGCCGTCGACTCCGTCAAGCCCGAGGTGGTGATGGGGCGCTCCGAGCTGCGGGCCGAGCGTCGGGCCGCCCGGCGACTGCGCCGCCGCTATGCGGCGCTCGGCATCGGCGTGCTGGCAGCGTCCCTGGCGGTCACCGTCGCGGTGCTGGACGTGATCCGTTGAGCCGCCGGTGAGCGGACCGGCCGGTGTCGTGCGGCCGGGGTCCGGCGGGACCGACGCCGTGGGCGGCATGTCGGTGCCGAGGGCGGCCCACCTGGCCGCAGCGGCGGCGGACGAGAAGCTCGGGCGCGACACGGTGGTGCTGGCCATGTGCGACCTGCTCGGTGTGGTAGACGCCTTCGTCATCACCAGCGGGCGCAACGCCCGCCAGGTGCGCACCCTGGTCGACGAGATCGAACGGCGTGTGAAAGAAGGCGGGGGCCGGTCGCCCACCAGCGTCGAGGGGCTGCGTGACGGAACGTGGGTCCTCATGGACTACGGGGACTTCGTCGTCCATGTCTTCTTGGAGGAGACCCGCGACTTCTACGACCTCGAGCATCTCTGGTCGGCCGCCCCGCGCGTGGCGTGGCAGGAGGCGGCCACCGGTTAGAGGCCGGGCGGCGCGCCCGGCGCGGTCGTCGTCGTGGTGGTTGTGGCCGATGTCGTCAGCGACGCGTACTTGACGTAGGAGACGGGTCCGGCCACCTCGGCCCCTGTGGCGGTGGGGACGTCGGTTGTCACGCCCTCGATCTGGAACTGGACGCCGATCTGGCGACCCACCTGCTTGGTGATCGTGAAGACGACCTGGGCCACGGCCTGCACCTCCTGTGTGCCCGAGATGAGGGCGAAGGCTGTGTTGAAGTCGACGGTGACCACGTCGGCCGACGGCTTCACCACGGCCGGCCTCACCGACTGCAGGTGCACGGCGTCGCTGATGGCCGAGCGCACGCCGGCTGTGTGCTCGTGGGTTGTGGGGCCGGCCAGGAGCTCCTCGAGGACTGTGTGCAGGGTCGGCGGGGCGGGGACGGCCCGCGTGGCCGGTACCAGGTAATGGTGTGTCTGGCCGACGAAGTAGACGGTGACGGCCGCGGTGGCCACCGGTGCCGTGGTGCTGGTGGTGGTGGGCACCTCCTTTGTCAGGAGGTGGAAGGGGACCTGACCCTTGGGGATGGCGTTGGGCGCCCCGGCCGACACCACGCCGCAGCCCGACGCGACGACGAGGGCCGCCAGCACCCCGGGGGCGACGAGCGCGCCCGGGAGGGTGGGGAACCAGGGTCGGCGTCTCACCAGGTGGCCTCGTCGGCGGCAGGCAGCTCGATGGTGAAGCGGGCCCCGCCCCCTGTGGCCTCCTCGGCCCAGACCCGTCCCCCCTGCAGCCGGACGTGCTCGGCGACCAGGGACAGCCCCAGCCCGGTCCCGTTGCCCGCGCCGCGCTGGCCGGAGGTCTGGCCCCGGTAGAAGCGCTCGAACACCCGGGCCCGCTCGGCGGCCGGCACCCCCGGTCCGTGGTCCTCCACCGAGATCCGCACCGTGCGCCGGCCCGAGGGGTCGGGGGGGCCGCGTCGCACCCGTACGTCGGTGGCCCCGCCGCCGTAGAGGGCGGCGTTCTCAAGCAGGTTGGCCATGATCCGCTCGAACCGCCGCTTGTCCACGGTGACCCAGGCCTCGGCCACCGAGGGGTCGACCTCGAGCTCGGGGGGCGGGCAGTCCCCGGGCAGTGTGCGCGAGCTGGTGGTCACGGCGCGGCTTACCAGCTCGCCCAGGACCACCTCCTCCAAGGAGACGTCGACCGCCCCGGTGTCGGTGCGCGAGATCTCGAGGAGCTCGTCGACCATGCGCTGGAACCGGCGGAGATCGGCCCCGAGGAGCACCAGTGCCCGCTGGGCCGGCTCGTCGAGCTCCTCGCGGTGGGCCTCAAGCACGGCCAGGGTGTTGGAGAGGGTGGTGAGCGGGGAGCGCAGCTCGTGGCTGACGTCGGAGGTGAACCGCTCCTCTCGCTCGATGCGCTCCTGGAGCTGGTCGACCATGGCGTTGAAGGAGCCGGTGAGACCGACCAGGTCGGGGTCGTCGATGGCTCCCGGCAGCCGGGTGTCGAGCTGGCCGCTGGCGATGGCCATGGCCGCCGCCGACACACCGGTCAGGGGGCGCAGGGCACGTCCGGCGGCCGAGCGCCCGACCGCCGCGCCGAGCACGGTCGTGATGAGCCCGGCGGCGAAGAGGGCCAGGGCGAGGACTCGCAGGGTGTTGCTCAGGTCGTTCAGGTCGAACACCTCGAAGTAGGCGACGTTGATCGACGGGACCGGGACGCCGACGACGAACTGCGGGTCGCCGTCCAGCTGGAAGGACTCGGTGGCCGCCGATCCCGAGAGCACCAGGTGGCGCAAGGGGTAGGGGAGGGCCCCTTGGCCGACCGAGATCGACCGCACGTACCACTCGTTGTCGGTGCCCAGGTAGAGGAGGGAGTTGGAGCCGGCCGTGCCCGAGTCGGCCGCGGCCAGGAGGGGCACGACGCCGCTGGTGCCGTGCAGTGTGGCCCGGATCAGTTTGGCGTTGAGGTACGCCTGGTGGATCGAGGCGTTCTGGCGCTCGTTGACCAGGAAGTGCCGGACGGTGAAGTACGAGAGGCAGCCCATCGAGACCGACAGGACCAGCGCCCCCAAGCCGAACAGGAGGGTCACCCGGGAGCGCAGCCCGAGGCGGGCCCACAGCCGGTGCCGGCCGGGGGAGGCGGCCCCGTCGTCTCCGGTCCCGTCCTCACCGGCCCCCGCCGGGCCGGGGGCCTCCCCGGCTCGACCGGGCACCGCGAACATGTCAGGGGACCAGCTTGTAGCCCATCCCGCGGACCGTGAGGATGTGCCTGGGGAGCGCCGGGTCGGGCTCGACCTTGGTGCGCAGCCGGCGGATGTGCACGTCGACGAGGCGGCCGTCGCCGAAGTAGTCGTAGCCCCACACCCGGTCGAGGAGCTGCTCGCGGCTGAGCACCTTGTTGGGGTTGGCCGCCAGCTCGCAGAGGAGCCGGAACTCGGTCCGGGTGCAGTGCACCTCGGTCCCGTCCTTTCGGCGCAGCAGCCCCTCGTCGGGAAGGAGCTCGAAGTCGCCGAACGCGAAGGTGCCGGCCCGCTCGTCCTCCATGGGCCGGGCCCGGCGCAAGAGGGCTCGGATCCGCGCCCCCAACTCCTTGGAGACGAAGGGCTTGGTGACGTAGTCGTCGGCCCCGGCCTCCAGGCCGGCCACGACATCGTGGGTGTCGGTGCGGGCGGTGACGATGATGATGGGCACCGCGCTCTGGCGCCGGATGGCTCGGCAGCACTCGAAGCCGTCCATGCCCGGGAGCATCAGGTCGATCAGGACCACGTCGGGCGTCTGCGCGGCGAATCGGTCGAGGGCCTCCTCGCCGCTGGCCGCCTCGTCGATCTCGTACCCCTCGTTCTCGAGGGCCAGCCGCATGGACGAGCGGATCCGCTCGTCGTCCTCGACCACCAGGATGCGACTGCTCATCGTGCTCCGTCCACCTCTACCGCCGGTCGGACCGGCTCAGCTTCGCCAGATCTGCGTCGGCCAGACCGACCCGCCGATCATGCCATAGGCCTTGCCGCCCTCAGGGGTCGTCGGGTTGTTGAAGTTCTGGACTGTGGGCTGGGCCACGATGGCCCACGTGGCCCGGTCCATGAACAGGTAGCAGAGATCCTGGGCGAAGTACTCGTTGAGCTTCTGGTAGGCCTTGGCCCGTGTGCGGGCATTGGCGTTGGTCCGCCCCACCTCCAGGGCCGCCTGGATCCGCGGGTCGTGGTTGCGGGTCATGTTGATCGACAGGGACGGGTTGACGGTGGTCGTGCTCCAGAAGACGTAGTTGAGGTCCGGGTCGACCGCCCCGAACTGCCGCCACTCGTAGCACTGGAACGTGCCCGACAGGGCGTTGTCGATGAGCTCGCTCTGCTCGATGGTCACCCGTGACACCTTGAAGCCCACCGAGGTCCACTTGGCGGCGGCGTATGTGGCCGCCCGCTCGGACGAGTTGGCGTTGATCGAGCCCAACTGGAAGGAGACCGGCTTGCCCGTGCGGGCCTGGACCCGCCCGAGCAGCTTCTTGGCGCCGGGCGGGTCGTAGGAGGGGTAGGAGGTCTTCGAGTAGTACGGCGTCCCGGGGACGAAGAGCCCGCTGGAGGCGGGGTTGACGCCCAGGTTGAGGATGTTGGTGTACGCCTTGCGTGTGATGGCCTTGGCCGCGGCGAGCCGCACTGTCGCTGTTGTGAAGGGCGGCTTGGCCGTATTGAGGAGGTACAGGTCCATTGTCGGCTCCCCGGGCACCGGGCCGCTGTCATCGACGTAGGCGTACTGGCGGTTGCCGCGGTAGGCGACGATGTTCTGCGGGACGTCGGTGCACATCATGTCGATGGCCCCGGTGGAGAGCGCGTCGGCCCGCGAGGTGTAGTCGACGATCGGCTTGAAGGTGATGCTGTCGAGGTAGGGGTAGCCCTTGCGCCAGTAGCTGGCGTTGCGCACGGCGGTGAAGTGTGTGTTGGGGACCCACGCTGTGAACTTGAAGGGCCCCGTGCCGATCGGCTTGTCGGTCCCGCCTGTCGGGGCCGAGATCATGGCCGGGGCCATGATGTAGGCAGCCTGCCCGCCGGTCCCCCCGCAGAGGTAGTAGGGGTAGGGGATCCACGGCTGCTTCAAGTTGACCTGCACCGACAAGGTGCCGGTCACCTTGTATGTCGAGACAATGGGCTTGATGACCAGGCCGAGCAGGGTCGAGTTGTACTGCGCCTCGAAGTTGGCCAACAGGGCGTTGGCGTTGCACGGCGTCCCGTTGTGGAAGAACACTGTCGGTCGCAGGGTGATCGTCCACGAGCTGTAGCTGGCATTGGGGGTGATCGACTCGGCCAGGTACGGCGCCCAGCCCCCGTCGGCGGTGACGACGGCCAGGGGGTCGAAGACCGTCCGGGCGTACATGTCGCCCACGTTGTCGAAGCGTGCGGTGGTGGTGTTGAACCCCTGCTCCTCGGTTGTGGTCCCGATGACCACGGAGCCGCCCTTCTTGGGCTTGGCGGTCGACACCCCGTTGCGCCCGGGCCCGTTGGTGCGCGCCGCGCCCGCCGTCCCCGGGGTCCACAACAGGTCTTCCCCGGCCTCGGCCACGGCCACGCCGGCCGCGGCGGCGGCCGTGCGGCCCAGAAACGCCCTGCGATCCATCGACCGTGCCATACCCGTTCCTCCCTGCCGCCCCGGCCGGACCGCGAACCGTGCCGGTGCGGTGGAATCGCCCGCACGTTACCCGCAGGTCACCGACTGGGGGCGCCGCGCCCTGGCGCCCGCCGACGGCCGCACACCAAGCCGCGAACCAAGCCGCGGACCAACGGGCACCCATGGCCGTCGGCGGGCCCCGGCCGGCGGTACCGTGGGGCGTGCACGAGGGTCCGGGATCGCCGCCGTCCGGTGCGCCGGCCGAGGGCGCCTGGCGCCTGGAGCCGTTCATTGCCTCGCTCGCCGGGAAGTCACCCGAGACCACCCGGGCCTACCGGTCCGACGTGGCCGCCTTCGCCCGCTGGGCCGAGCGGGGCGGGGCGCGGGGCCCGGCCGACGCCGACCGCATGGTGCTCCGGCGGTACCTGGCCAACCTGGCCACCCGCCGCTACGCCCGGGCCACCGTGGCCCGCAAGGCGGCCGCGCTGCGCGCCTACTTCGCGTGGTGTGCCAAGGAGGGGCACGTCCCGACCGACCCGGCGCGGCGCCTGTCAGCGCCGTCGGCCGAGGGGCGGCTCCCCAAGGTCCTCTCGGCCCGCGACCTCGGCCTCCTCCTCGACGGCGACTCCACGTCTGCAGGGTCCGCCCCGACGGGCGCCGCGGACGCCGCCCTGGGCTTGCGCGACGACGCCGTCCTCGAACTCCTCTACGCGGCCGGGCTCCGGGTCTCCGAGCTCTGCGGCCTGGACCGGGACGGGGTCGACCTCCCCGGCCGCACGGTCACCGTGGTGGGCAAGGGGGACAAGGAGCGCCGCCTCCCGGTGCACGATCGCGCCGTGGAGGCCCTGCGGGCCTGGCTGGCGGACGGACGCCCGGTGCTCGCCGGGCCAGAGAGCCCCCCCGAGGCGGTGTTCGTGAACCGGCGGGGCCGTCGCCTCGGGCCGCGCGACGTCCGGCGCATCCTCGACCGGCGCTCGCCCGTGCCCACCCACCCCCACGCCCTGCGCCACAGCTTCGCCACCCACCTGCTCGACGGCGGGGCCGACCTGCGGGTGGTCCAGGAGCTCCTCGGCCACTCCAGCCTCCAGACGACCCAGGTGTACACCCACGTGAGCAAGGACCGGCTCCGTCAGGTCTACGGCCGGACCCACCCCAGGGCCTGACGGACCCCGGTCGCAGGGGGGGCGGTGAGCGGGTATCCTCTCTGTGCCCCGCCAGCCGGCAGGGTCCACGCAGAACTATCTCGCACCCGAGCGCGTTCCACGGTCGCCCCTCCTGGGGTGCTGCGCCGGGGAAGGACAACCGACTGGAGGACATGTCGATGGCCGTTGTCACGATGCGGCAGCTGCTGGGAGCCGGGGTGCACTTCGGCCACCAGACCCGCCGCTGGAACCCCAAGATGCGCCGCTACATCTTGGGCGAGCGCAACGGGATCTACCTGATCGACCTGCGCAAGACCCTGGACGGGATCGACCAGGCCTACGCCCACGTGCGCGACATGGTGGCCGACGGGGGCAACATCTTGTTCGTCGGGACCAAGAAGCAGACCCAGGGACCGGTGGCCGAGTACGCCACGGCCTGCGGGATGCCGTACGTGAACCAGCGGTGGCTGGGCGGGATGCTCACCAACTTCACCACCGTCTCGGGTCGGGTGAAGCGCATGCAGGAGCTCCGAACCATGCAGTCGGCCGGCGACTTCGACGCCATGCCCAAGAAGGAGGCCCTCCGGCACGTCCGCGAGCTCGACAAGCTCAGCCGCAACCTGGGCGGCATCAGCACGCTCGACCGGCTGCCCGACGCCATCTTCGTGATCGACACGAAGAAGGAGCACATCGCGGTCACCGAGGCCAACAAGCTCAAGCTCCCGGTGGTGGCCGTGGTCGACACCAACTGCGACCCCGACGTCATCGACTACGTCATCCCGGGGAACGACGACGCCATCCGCTCGGGGGCCCTCATGTGCCGGGTCATCGCCGACGCCGTCACCGAGGGCCGCTGGATCGCCGCCCACCGGCCGGCGCCAAAGGCGGCGGCCAGCGGGTCTCCCCCGAGCGCCCCGCCCCGCCCGCCGGCGCGGCCCTCGGTCGAGCCGACCATCCCGGCGGAGCCGGCCACGCCTGCCGACGCCGCCCCCGAGGCGCCCGTCGCTGAGGCGGCGGCCCCCACGACCCCCGCCCCCGCGGCCGAGCCCGCGCCGGCCGAGGCCGCTCCCGAGTCACCGGTGGAGGTGTGACCATGGCCGAATTCACCGCCAAGGACATCCAGGCCCTGCGCCAGTCGACCGGCGTGGGCATGCTCGACGCCAAGCGAGCCCTCGAGGAGAACGGCGGTGACCGGGAGGCGGCCACCCAGTGGCTGCGCGTCCAGGGTCTCGCCGGGGCGGCCAAGCGCGACGATCGCCAGGCGTCGCAGGGCGCGGTGGCCGTCGTCCGCCAGGACGGGGTGGCCGCCATCGTGGAGCTGCGGTGCGAGACCGACTTCGTGGCCAAGTCGCCCGAGTTCGTGTCGCTGGCCGACGAGCTGGCCGCCCTGGTGGTGGCCAAGGGCGAGGGCGCGGCGGCCGAGCGCACCGACGAGGTGGACCGGCTGCGCACCACCCTCAAGGAGAACATCTCGATCGGCCGGGTGACCCGCGTCGAGACCCAGCCCGACGAGGTCCTCGACACCTACCTGCACGTCCAGGCGGGCCGCGGGGTGAACGGGGTGGTCATCGTCGTGCGGGGCGGCTCCCAGGAGCTCGCCCACGACCTGGCCGTCCACATCGCCTTCGCCAAGCCCACCTACCTGCGCCGGGAGGACGTCCCCGAGGCCGAGGTCGCCGCGGAGCGGGCCACGGTCGAGGAGATCAGCCGCAACGAGGGCAAGCCCGAGGCGGCCCTGCCCAAGATCGTCGAGGGTCGCATGAACGGCTGGTTCAAGGAGCGGTGCCTGCTCGAGCAGGCCTACGTGCGCGACGAGAAGCAGACGGTGGCTGGGCTGCTCGGCTCCGCCGAGATCGTCCGGTTCGCGCAGGTGGTGTTCGGATCCTGACCCCGCGACCGCGGTCCAGGTGGGGGGCGCCGGCACGTGGGTGAGAGCCGGCGGGTGGTCCTCAAGATGTCGGGGGAGGCTTTGGCGTCCTCGGCCTCCGACGAGACCATCGACGCCGGCGTGGTCGAGCGGCTGGCCGGAGAGGTGGCCGAGGCACGCGAAGCGCTCGACCTCGAGCTGGCGGTGATGGTGGGCGGCGGCAACATCTGGCGTGGCACCACCGGTGCCGGGGCCGGCATGGACCGCGCCACCTCCGACACGATGGGCATGCTGGGCACGGTCATCAACGCACTGGCCCTGCAGGACGCGCTCGAGCACCACGGGCAGCCGACCCGCGTGCTCACCGCGGTGCAGATGGCCGAGGTGGCAGAGCCGTACATCCGTCGCCGGGCCATCCGCCACCTGGAGAAGGGCCGGGTGGTCGTCTTCGCCGCCGGCATGGGCAACCCGTACTTCACCACCGACACCTCGGCCGCCCTGCGGGCCGCCGAGATCGAGGCCCACGTCCTGCTGAAGGGCACCCACGGGGGCGTCGACGGGGTCTACACCGCCGACCCCAAGCTCGACCCCTCGGCCACCCGCTACGAGGAGATCACCTTCATGGAGGTGGTCTCCAAGGACCTGCGGGTGATGGATCTGACGGCCATCACCTTCTGCAAGGACAACGGCCTGCCCATCTTGGTGTTCGACCTGATGGCGCCGGGAAATCTCCGTCGGGCGCTCGGGGGCGAGCAGATCGGTACGCTGGTCAGGTGACCGACGACGAGCTCACGGCCATGGTGGTCGAGGACACCCGGGACAAGATGGCCAAGGCCGTCGAGCACGTGCGGCTCGAGTTCGCCAACGTCCGGACCGGCCGGGCGACGCCGGCCCTCGTGGAGCACATCGTGGTCGACTACTACGGCACCCAGACGCCCCTGCGCCAGCTGGCCGGCTTCAGCGTCCCCGATGCCATGCTCTTGGTCATCTCCCCCTACGACAAGGGCTCGCTCGGGGCGATCGAGAAGGCCATCCAGAGCTCGGACCTCGGCATCAACCCCTCCAACGACGGTACGGTCGTGCGGCTGTCCTTCCCACCGCTGACCGAGGAGCGGCGCAAGGAGCTGGTGAAGGTGGTGCGGCACAAGGCCGAAGAGGGCAGGGTGGCCATCCGCAACCTGCGACGGGCCAGCCGCCACGAGCTCGAGGCCCTCGAGAAGGACGGTTCGATCTCCTCGGACGAGCTCGAGCGGGTTGAGAAGGACATCGAGAAGATCACCCACCAGCAGGTGGCTGCGGTCGAGCAGCTCCTGTCCCACAAGGAGAAGGAGCTGCTCGAGGTCTGAGCGGAGTCAGATGGACGACGAGCACGACGCAGAAGAGGAGTCGACGCCACCGGTCCCCGGGCGGGTGAGGATCGTCGGCGCGGAGCCCGCCGGGACCCTGCTCGGATCGGGCGACGAGGAGGCGGAAGCCCCCGGGACGGCCGACGGCGGCACGTCCGAGGACGCCGCCCCCGTCGAGGCCGGCGGGACCGAGCTGCCCCACTGGACCGAGGCCCCGACCGGCGAGGTGCCCGCGGTGCTCTCCCGGGGAGGGGCCGACGAGGGTGAGGACGCCAGCCCGTGGGCATCGGTGCCCGGACCCACCTGGCGGGAGGAGAACACCGACTGGGAGGCGCACGAGGAGACGTTCGAGCACTCGATGTTGGCCCACGACGAGGAGCGCCACGGCTCGTTGGACGAGTCGGTGGAGCCCGGTGAGCGTCAACCCTGGACCTTCGACCTGCCGACCGCCGGCGAGTCCGCACCGCCGGTCGCGCCCGAAGAGATCTCGCTGACCGACGACGACACGATGGTCATCCCCGCGGTGCGGCGCCCGCAGCCGACCGAGGACGTGGCCTACCACTTCGACGAGGTGGCCGCGCCCGAAGAGGTCGAGGGGGACCGGGCGGCCGCCGAACCCGACGTGCCGGCCGAGGAGGTCGCGGCGGCTGCCGCGGCGGCCGAGGTGGCGGAGCGTCCGGCTCCACGACGGGGACTGGGCCGCCACGGCCTGCGCTTGGGGGTCCTGCACCACGCGGCGACGGGGAACGGGAGCGACGACGAGGAGGAGGCCGCCGAGGCCAACGGGACCGAACTGGCCGCCGAGACCACCAAGAGCGCCGAGGACACTGCCGCCGGAGCCGCCGTGGCCGGGGCTGCCGCGGCCAGGCCGCCGCGTGCGCCAAGCACCAAGAGGGGCCGGCATACGCCGCCCGGGGAGCGGCCAGTGCCGGTGGTCGAAGGTGTCGAGCCGGCGAGCGCGCCCCGCCAGCCCCCTCCGCCGCGCCCGACCCGTTCCGACCGCAACCTGCCGGTGGCGGTGGCCAGCGCGGTCGTCATCGGGGCGCTCGCCCTGCTCTGTTTCAAGCTGGGCACCGTCACCTCGATGATCGCCGTGTGCGTGGTGGGCGTGCTGGCGGCCATGGAGGTCTACGCCGGGTTCCGCCGGGCCGGCTACCACCCGGCCACCCTGCTCGGGCTGGCCGCCACCCTCTCGGTCCTGATCGCCACCTACCAGAAGGGACAGGAGGCGCTGCCCCTGGTTCTCGTGGTGCTCTTCGTCTTCACCATGCTCTGGCACCTGGTCGGGGTCGAGCGCGTCGCCGAGCCGGTCCGCTCGGTGACCTCGACCCTCTTCGTCTTCTGCTGGATCGGCGTCTTCGGGTCCTACGCCGCCCTTCTCCTCGACCCGACCCTCTTCCCCAACCGCCACGGCATCGCCTTCCTGCTCGGCGCGGTGATCGCCGCCGTCGCCTACGACATCGGGGCCCTGGTCGCCGGCCGGATGTTCGGCCGCCGCCCCCTGACGGCGATCAGCCCCAACAAGACCTGGGAGGGGTTGGTGGGCGGCGCCGTGGCCTCCGTGGCGGCCTCGGTGATCGTGGTCCACCTCATCTCCCCCTGGACCTTGGGGGCGGCGTTCGTGCTCGGCGTGGTGGTGGCCGTGGTGAGCCCGATCGGCGACCTCTCCGAGTCCCTGGTCAAGCGGGGCCTCGGACTGAAGGACATGGGCCGGATCCTGCCGGGCCACGGCGGCCTGGTGGACCGGATCGACGGGCTCTTGTTCGTGATCCCGGCCACGTTCTACCTGGTGAAGGCGTTCCATCTGGGGTGAGCCCGACGGGTGCCGGTCGCCGTCGGGCCCCCACCCGCGGCCCGCGAGCCGGCGCCAGGTGGCATGCTGACCTGGGGGTCCTAGGCAGGAGACGGTCGAAAACGATGGGCGCACGGACGGTGAGCCTGGTCGGGTCCACGGGCTCGATCGGGACCCAGGCAGCCGAGGTGGTGGCCGCAGAACCCGAGCGGTTCCGGGTCGTGGCCCTGGCCGCCCAGCGCTCGACCGATGCCCTGCTCGCCCAGGCCCGCAGGCTTCGGCCCGAGCTGGTCGTGATCGGCGACCCCTCGCTGGCCGCCGAGGTGGCCGCCGGGGTCCCGTCCGGCACCGAGGTGATGGCCGGCCCCGAGGGCCTGGCCGCGGCGGCGGCGGCGGGCGAGGTGGTGGTCAACGGCGTGGTGGGCTTCGCCGGCCTGCCGGTGACCCTGGCCGCCCTCGAGGCGGGCCGGCGGCTGGCCCTGGCCAACAAGGAGTCGCTCATCGCCGCGGCCCCGGTCGTCCAGCAGGCCCGGCGGACGGCGGGGGCCGAGATCGTCCCGGTCGACTCCGAGCACTGCGCCATCCACCAATGCCTGGCGGCCGTCGGTGCCGCCGGCGGGGACAACGCCGCGGTGGCCCGGCTGCTGGTGACCGCCTCGGGCGGCCCGTTCCGCGGTCGGAGCGCCGACGAGCTGGCCGCGGTGACCGTGCACGACGCCCTCAGCCACCCCACCTGGACGATGGGTCCCAAGATCACCGTCGACTCCTCCACCCTCATGAACAAGGGCCTCGAGGTGATCGAGGCCCACGAGCTCTTCGGGATCGACTACGACCGCATCGAGGTGGTCGTCCATCCCCAGTCGATCGTCCACTCGATGGTCGAGGCCGTCGACGGGGCCACCATCGCCCAGCTGTCGAAGCCCGACATGCGCCTGGCCATCGGCTACGCCATGGGCTGGCCCGAGCGGATCGACACCCCCTTCGGCGCCCTCGACTGGTCGGCCCCGCTCGAGCTCACCTTCGAGCCGCCCGACCGCAAGGTCTTCGCCTGCCTCGACCTCGCCTACCGGGCCGGGCGGCGGGGCGGCGCCGCCCCGGCGTGGCTGAACGCGGCCAACGAGATCGCGGTCGCCGCCTTCCTGGCCGGTCAGCTCCCCTGGACCGGGATCGCCGAGGTGGTGGCCGACGCCCTGGACGCCTGCGACGACGGCCCGGTCGACTCGGTGGAGCACGTGCTCGAGACCGACCGTCGGGCCCGCCGTTGGGCCGAGGGTGCGGTGGCCCACCGGAGGGAGGCGGCGTGACCGGGCCCTCGTCGACCATGACCCCGGTGCCGCCGGCGCCCGAGGGCCCGTCGGGACCCGACGAAACCGGCGCGGCGCCCACCCCGACGCCTTCCAGCGCGTGGGCGCTCGCCCGGCTGGCCATCGGGGTGGTGACGGTCGTGGCCCTGTTCCTGCTGGCCGGGCTGGGACCGCTCCTCATCGTCATCACCGCCGTGCTGGTGATGGTGATGGTCCACGAGCTGGGCCACTTCGCCACGGCGAAGTGGAGCCGGATGAAGGTCACCGAGTACTTCGTCGGCTTCGGCCCCAGGCTGTGGTCGGTCCGGCGGGGCGAGACCGACTACGGCATCAAGGCCATTCCGGCCGGCGGCTACGTGAAGATCCCCGGCATGAGCAACATGGAGGAGATAGACCCGGCCGAAGAGGACCGCACCTACCGCCAGGCGCCGTTCCACAACCGGATCATCGTGGCCTGTGCCGGGTCGTTCATGCACTTCCTCATGGCCTTCCTTCTCGCCTACAGCGCCATCCTCTACTTCGGCACGCCGACCACCGCCCTCGGGGTCGAGGTGACCGGCTTCGCCCATTGGCCCGGCCACGCCCAGACCGCGGCCCAAGAGGCGGGGCTGCGGGTGGGGGACCGGGTGACGGCGATCAACGGTCACGCCATCAAGGAGACAGCCAAGACCACACAGTTCGACCGGGCCATCAACCGGTCGATCGGCCGGCCCCTCCACCTCACGGTCGAGCGCGACGGTCGGGTGGTGCACCTCACGGTGACGCCGCAGGCCGGCCACCGGGTCGGCACAACCGGCGAGGCACTCGGGGCGGGCAAGCACGGGGCGATCGGGCTCATCGGGGTGCACCCCGACCCCCAGCCGATCTTCGTCTCCGAGGGTGCGTTCGGGGCGCTCGGGACCGCCGCCGTCAACATCGGCCAGTACACGTCGGCCACCGTGCGCGCCGTGCCCAAGGGAGTCGGCAGCCTCTTCTCCAGCATCGCCAACCCCAAGGAGGCCCAGCAGAGCGCCCAGAACGGCACCAGGGCCGAGTCGATCGTCGGCGCGGTGCGCACGGCCACCCAAGCAGAGCAGAGCGGGATCCTCTACCTGATCGACATCCTCATCGCCCTCAACATCGCCCTCGGACTGCTCAACATGCTGCCCATGCTCCCCCTCGACGGGGGCCACGTGGCCATCGCCGTCTACGAGCGGGTCCGCACCCGGCGCGGCCGCCCCTACTACCAGGCCGACGTGAAGAAGCTCCTCCCGGTCGTCTACGCCTTCTCCGCCGCGCTCGTGGTGGTGGTGGTGGCGGCCCTCTACCTCGACATCGTCCACCCGGTCGCCAACCCCTTCCCCTGACCTGCCGCGCCGTCCGGCGCACCGAGCAGGGCCCGGCACGGCAGAATGGTCGAGATGGAGCCCTCCGCCGACCTGCTCTGGCCGCGCCGGGCGACCCGCCGGATCCACGTCGGGTCAGTGGCCGTCGGCGGCGGGGCGCCGGTGTCGGTCCAGTCGATGACCACCACCAAGACGGCCGACGTGGAGGGCACCCTGGCCCAGGTCTACGAGCTGGCGGCGGCCGGGGCCGACATCGTCCGCTGCACCTGCAACGAGGAGGCGGCGGCCGAGGGGCTGGCCCAGATCGTGCCCCGCTCGCCGGTGCCGATCGTGGCCGACATCCACTTCCACCACGAGATGGCCCTCGCCGCCCTCGAGGCCGGTGTCCAGGGTCTGCGCCTCAACCCCGGCAACCTGCGCAAGGAGACCGAGATCAAGGCGATCGCCGCCGAGGCCAAGGACCGCGGGGTGCCCATCCGCATCGGGGTGAACGCCGGGTCCCTGCACCCCGACCTCTACCGCCGCCACGGCGGGGCCACCCCCGAGGCCCTGGTCGAGTCGGCCCGGATGGAACTGGCCTACTTCGAGGAGGTCGGCTTCTCCGACGTGAAGATCTCGGTCAAGGCCTCGTCGGTGGCCCTCATGGTCGCCGCCTACCGCCTGGCCGCCGAGAGCTTCGACCACCCGCTGCACCTCGGGGTGACCGAGGCCGGCCCGCCCCCGGCCGGCCTCTTGAAGGGCACGGCCGGCATCGGCACCCTCCTGGCCGAGGGGATCGGCGACACCATCCGCTACTCGCTCACCGCCGACCCGGTGGAGGAGGCCCGGGCCGGCCGCCAGCTGCTCGAGGCCCTGGGGCTGCGCGAGCGCCGGGGGCTCGACCTCATCGCCTGCCCGTCGTGCGGCCGGGCCCAGGTCGACGTGATCGCCGTGGCCAAGGCCGCCCAGGAGGCGCTCGAGGAGAAGAACCTGCCCATCCAGGTGGCGGTGATGGGCTGCGTGGTGAACGGCCCGGGGGAGGCGCGCGGGGCGGATCTGGGGATCGCCGCCGGCAAGCAGAAGGGCCACCTGTTCATCAAGGGCCAGATCGTGCGGGTGGTGCCCGAGGACGAGATGGTCGAGGCCCTGGTGGCCGAGGCCGAGAAGCTGGTGGCCGAGGGGGTCGAGGCCCGGCTGGCCGCGGCCGACGCCACGGCCGCGGCCGAAGCCGAGGCCGACCGCGCCGAGCTACTCACCGAGAAGGGTGACGACCCCAACGCCACCGCCGTGCGGATCGAGAAGATCCGCGAGCTCGGCCGCGACCGTCCCCCCGGCGACTGACCACACGGCGCGGCCGCCGTCCACCCCGGGCGTCGGCCCGTGCAGGGTCAAGCGTCGCACGCGGCACCCGGTAACCTGCGCTGCTGTGACCGCCGGCGGGGGAGAGGGGAAGGCCACGCCGACCGGCGCCGCCAAGGGCGGGCTCACCCCGAGGTCGGCCGACTTCCCGCGGTGGTACCAGGAGGTGGTGGCCCGGGCCGAGCTGGCCGACAACGGGCCGGTGCGCGGCACCATGGTCATCCGTCCCTGGGGCTACGCCATCTGGGAGCGGCTCCAAGCCGAGCTCGACCGGCGCATCAAGGAGGCAGGCGCGGAGAACGCCTACTTCCCGCTGTTCATCCCCGAATCGTTCCTCACCCTCGAGGCAAAGCACGTCGAGGGGTTCAGCCCCGAGCTGGCCGTGGTCACCCACGGCGGGGGCAAGCAGCTGGAGGAGCCGGTGGTGGTCCGCCCCACCAGCGAGACCGTGATCAACCACTTCTTCGCCAAATGGGTCCAGAGCCACCGCGACCTGCCGCTGCTGATCAACCAGTGGGCCAACGTGGTGCGCTGGGAGCTCCGGCCGCGCCTGTTCCTGCGCACCAGCGAATTCCTCTGGCAGGAGGGCCACACCGTCCACGCCACCGCCGAGGAGGCCCGCCTCTACGCGCTGCGGATCCTCACCGACGTCTACCGCACGACGATGGAGGAGATCGTGTCGGTGCCGATCCTCACCGGCCACAAGACCGACCGCGAGCGGTTCGCCGGGGCGGAGCGCACGTGGACGTGCGAGGGGATGATGGGCGACGGCAAGGCGCTGCAGATGGGCACCAGCCACGAGCTGGGCCAGAACTTCTCACGGGTCTTCGGCATCCAGTTCTCCGACGCCGAGGGGGTCCAGCAGTTCGGCTGGCAGACCTCCTGGGGCGTCTCGACCCGGCTCGTCGGGGCGCTCGTGATGGCCCACGGCGACGACTACGGCCTGCGCCTGCCCCCCGCCCTCGCCCCCTGCCAGGTGGTGGTCATCGTGGCTCGCCAGGGCGAGGGGGTCCAGCGGGCGGCCGAGGCCATCACGGCCGAGCTGGCCGCGGCCGGCTTTCGGGCGAAGCTGGACGACCGGACCGAGACCGGGTTCGGCCGCCGCTCGGTCGACTGGGAGCTGAAGGGGGTGCCGGTCCGGGTCGAGGTCGGCCCGCGCGAGCTGGCCGAGGGCGATGTGACCGTGGTCACCCGCCACCATCGCACCAAGGAGGTGGTCCCCCTGGCCGGCCTGGCCGGGGCGGTGGCCGGCGTGCTGGCCTCGGTCGGCCCGGACCTGTTCGCCGAGGCCCTGGCGGCCCGCCAGGCCCGCACGGCGGTCGTGTCCGACGCCGGTGAGGCGGCCGAGGCCGGGGCCACCGGGTTCGCCCGGGTGCCCTGGTCGGCGCTGGGACCCGACGGCGAGGCCCACCTCGCCGCCGAGGGGATCTCGGTGCGCTGCCTCCAGGGGCCCGACGGGGGCCTGGCCGCCGACACCGCCGACGAGGGGTCGCTGGTGGCGGTGGTCGGACGCGCCTACTGAGCAGCCCCGCCGGCCCGCGTCGGGCGCGCCCGGAGGGCCCTCGGCGTCCCCTCGCCGCGACGCGGTTGCTATAATTCCCCCGCTGTCCGGTCTGAGTGTTGTACCCGATGAAGCGTGGGCCGCCGCCCACGCTTCATTTTGTGCTCGCC
>JBKQNY010000158.1:0-10101 GCA_052145775.1 Acidimicrobiales bacterium | reverse complement strand
GTGGGGCGTTGGATGATGAGCATGTCCTGGCTCCTCGATGTACTTGTTCGGTGATCTGACGTGATGGGCGCGGCCCGGGGTGGGCCGCCGGGCGCTTACTTGGAGTAGAGCTCGACGATGAGCTGCTCTTGCACCGGCTCGTCGATGTGCTCGCGCAGCGGCGGGTTGAGGACCTGGACGGCGAACCCGGCGTCGCCGGTCTCGAGCCAGGGGGGGGTCTGGCGGTCGAGGGTGTCCATGTTGCGCCGGACGTAGAACATCTCGCGCGAGGAGGTCTTGAGCGTCACCGTGTCGCCCTTGCGGACCCGATAGCTCGGGATCGTCACCCGCTTGCCGTTCACCAGCACGTGCCCGTGGCGGACGAACTGGCGGGACTGGGCCCGGCTGGCGCCCCAGCCGGCCCGGAAGACCACGTTGTCGAGGCGCAGCTCGAGCATGCGCAGCAGGTTCTCGCCGGTGATGCCCGGGGCCCGGTTGGCCTCCTCGTAGAGGTTGCGGAACTGGCGCTCCAAGATGCCGTAGATGCGGCGGGCCTTCTGCTTCTCGCGCAGCTGGGTCAGGTACTCCGAGCCCTGGCGCATGCGGTCGCGGCCGTGCTCGCCGGGCGGGTAGGCCCGGCTGTGGCGGTCGGTGACCGCCTCGGAGACCGGGCACTTGAGGGAGTAGCAGCGCTCCCCCTTCAAGAAGAGCTTCGTCCGCTCCCGCCGGCAGAGCCGGCAGACGGGTCCGGTGTAACGGGCCATCGGTTCGCCCCTAGACCCGGCGCCGCTTCTTGGGGCGGCAACCGTTGTGGGGGATGGGGGTGACGTCCTTGATGCCGACCACCTCGATGCCGGCGGCGGCCAGGGAGCGGATGGCCGTCTCCCGGCCCGATCCCGGGCCCCGGACCAGCACGTCGACCTTGCGGACGCCGTGCTCCATGGCCCGGCGGGCGCAGGCCTCGGCGGCCAGCTGGGCGGCGAAGGGGGTGGATTTGCGCGAGCCCTTGAAGCCCACGTTGCCGGCCGACGCCCAGGCCAGCACGTTGCCCTGGGGGTCGGCGATGGAGACGATGGTGTTGTTGAACGAGCTCTTGATGTGGGCGACGCCGTAGTTGACGTTCTTGCGCTCGCGGCGTCTCGGCCGCCGGGCTCCCTGCTGCTTGGTGGTCTTCGCCATCTACTTGCGGACCTTCTTCTTTCCGGCGACCGTCTTCTTCGGTCCCTTTCGGGTGCGGGCGTTGGTGTGGGTGCGCTGGCCGTGGACGGGCAGCCCCTTGCGGTGGCGGACGCCCTGGTAGCAGTTGATCTCCATCTTGCGCTTGATGTCCTGGGAGACGTCCCGGCGCAGGTCCCCCTCCACCCGCAGGTTGGCGTCGATGTCGTTGCGCAGGCGCACGACCTCCTCGTCGGTGAGGTCTCGCACCCGGGTGCCCGGGTCGACGTCGGTCCTCGAGCAGATCTGCCGGGCCTGGGTGCTGCCGATGCCGTAGATGTAGGTGAGGGACACCTCGAGGCGCTTCTCCCGTGGTATGTCCACTCCGGCGATGCGGGCCATGGCTCCTCCTACCCCTGCCGCTGCTTGTGGCGCGGGTTGTCGCAGATCACGACGACACGGCCGTGCCGGCGGATCACCTTGCACTTCTCGCAGATCGGCTTGACGCTCGGTCGTACCTTCATCGTCGTGTCCTCGTCTGATCGCTCTACTTGTACCGGTAGGTGATGCGCCCCCGACTCAGGTCGTAGGGGGTGATCTCCACCTGGACCTTGTCGCCGGGCAGGATCCGGATCCGGTGCATCCGCATCTTCCCCGAACTGTGGGCCAGCACCTTGTGCCCGTTCTCGAGCTCCACCCGGAACATGGCGTTTGGCAGCGGCTCTACCACCGTGCCCTCCAGCACGATGGCGTCCTCCTTGGGCTTGGGCAGGTGACTCTCCTCGACTCTTCCTCTGACCGCTCGGCGGCGCGGCGCCGGGGCGGTGCGAAATTTGTGGCCAATACACTGCGGCTGGGGCCGGTTCCCGCGGGGCCCAGGGGGCCGGGCGGCTGGCCGAACGAATAGTCTACCTGGTCGCGCCCCTGGCCGCCATCGGGCCCCCGGGCGGCCCTCAGGGCAGCGTGAAGACCTCCGGGCCGTCCTCGGTGACGGCGATGGTGTGCTCGAAGTGGGCCGACAGGGAGCCGTCGGCCGTGACCACGCTCCACCCGTCGTCGAGGAGCCTGGTCTCGGGCCCCCCGGCGTTCACCATGGGCTCGACGGCGAAGACCATGCCGGTCTTGAGGGTCGGGCCCGGGCTGCCCGGCCAGTAGTTGGGCACCTGGGGCTGCTCGTGCATGGCCGTCCCGATGGCGTGGCCGACGTACTCGCGGACCACGGTGTAGCCGGCCGCCTCGGCCACCTCCTGGACGGCCCGGCCGACCTCGTGGAGCCGGTTCCCCGCCGTGAGCTGGTCAATCCCGGCCCAGAGGCTGCGCTCGGTGACCTCCAAGAGCCGCTCGGCCTCGGCCGAGACCCGCCCCACGGCGGCCGTGTAGGCGGCGTCGCCGTGGTAGCCCTCGACGATGGCCCCGCAGTCGACCGACAGGATGTCGCCCTCCTCCAGCCGGTAGTCGCCGGGGATGCCGTGGACGATCATGTCGTTGGGCGAGGTACAGATGACGGCCGGGAAGCCGTGGTAGCCGAGGAAGTTCGACGTGGCCCCCCGGGACTCGAGCACCCCTCGGGCCACGTCGTCGAGCTCCCTGGTCGTCACCCCGGGCCGCAGCGCCACCCGGGTGGCCTCGTGCATCTCGGCCACCACCCGCCCGGCACGGCGCATCCGGGCCAGCTCGTCGGCGTTGCGCCTCACCAGGGGCCCCCGGCGATGCCGTCCGCCGATCCCCGGCGCCGCTCCTCGACGGCGGAGACGCAGTGGCGGGTCACCTCGTCGGGGGCGCCGGTGCCGTCGACCTCGGTCAGCTGACCCCGGCGCTCGTACCACTCGATCAGCGGCGCCGTCTGGCGCTCGTAGAGCTCGAGCCGGCGCCCGATGGCCTCGGCGGTGTCGTCCTCGCGCTGGACCACCTCGCCACCGCAGACGTCGCAGGTCCAGGCGACCATGGGCGGCGTCGACGTCGAGTAGTTGGCCCCGCAGTCCACGCAGACCCGCCGCGAGGCCAGCCGCTCCAGGACGAGGTCGGTGGGGACCTCGAGGTCGATCACTAGGTCGAGCCGGTCGGGCTTGAGGATCTCGGCCAGGCTCTCGGCCTGGGAGATCGTCCTCGGACAGCCGTCGAGCACGAACCCCCTGGCCCGGGTGTCGGCCTCGGTGATGCGGCGGCCGACCATCTCCATGATCAGGTCGTCGGGGAGGAGCTCGCCGTCGTCCATCAGCTCGCGGGCCCGCTCCCCGAGGGGCGTGCGGGACTTCACCTCGGCCCGCAGCATGTCGCCCGTCGAGACATGGGGGACGACGTAGTGGTGCGACAGGCGCACACACTGCGTCCCCTTGCCGGCCCCCTGCTTGCCGAGGACCACGAGTCTGACCCCGGGTACCACCCGCCCCTACTTGAGGAAGCCCTCGTAGTTGCGCATCATCAACTGGCTGTCGATCTGGCGCATCGTTGTGAGGGCAACCCCGACCGAGATCAGAAGGGTCGTTCCGTAGAAGGGGAACCTGTTCAGGCTCCACAGGGCCATGAGGATGGACGGCACCACGGCCACCGAGGCCAGGAAGAGCGCCCCGGGCACGGTGATGCGGTTGAGGATGTGGGCGAAGTACCGCTCGGTCGGCGGCCCGGGCCGGATGCCGGGGATGAACCCACCCTGCTTGCGGATGATGTCGGCCTGCTGGTGTGGGTCGAAGGCCACGTAGACGTAGAAGAAGGTGAAGGCCACGATCAGCAGGAAGTACATAGAGATGTAGATCAGGCTGGTCGGCTGGATGTTGTTCTTCACGAAGGCTTGGAAGCTGTGCCAGGGGATGACGTTGGAGAGCAGCACCGGGATGTACAGCACCGAGCTGGCGAAGATGATCGGGATGACGCCGGACTGGTTGACCTTGAGCGGGATGTAGGTGCTCTGGCCGCCGTACATTCGGCGGCCCACCACCCGTTTGGCGAAGGTCACCGGGATGCGCCGCTGGCCCTGGTCCATGAAGACGATGAAGACCAGGAGGAGCAGCGACACGATCAGCATGATCGTGAACTTGAGGGAGCCGCCCTCCTCGTAGATGGCCTTACCGCCCGAGGGGATGGAGGCCACCACGTTGGCGAAGATCAGGATCGACATCCCCTGGCCGATGCCCCGCTGGGTGATCAGCTCGGCCAGCCACATCACGAAGGCGGTCCCGGCGGTGAGGATGAGCACCATGAAGGCGCCCAGGGCCACGTTGAACTTGGGGATGAGTGTGATGGTCGTGCCCAGCAGCGCCGAGTCGTGGCCGTGGAAGGCGTAGATGAGACCGGTCGACTGCATGAGGGCCAGGGCCACGGTCAGGTAGCGGGTGGTCTGGGTGATCTTCTTCTGCCCGACCGCCCCCTGGTCCCGCCACTCCTCCAGTTTGGGGATGACCGTCCCCAGCAGCTGGATGATGATCGAGCTGGTGATGTAGGGCATCACCCCGAGGCCGAAGACGGCCAGTCGGAGCAGGGCCCCGCCCGAGAACAGGTTCAAGAAGCCCAGGACGCCCGAGGACCCGGCCTGGTGCTGGAGGGTCTCGATCTTGGCCCAGCTCACCCCGGGCACCGGCACGTTCGCCCCCAACTGGTACAGGGCGATGACGGACAGGGTGAACAGGACCTTGTTGCGCAGGTCCGGGACCCGGAAGATGTTGCCCAGCCGTGACAGCATGGCGAGCTACCGGTTCATGAGCGCGTTGCCGCTGGCCGGTGGCCGACCGTGGCCGAAGGGCAGGGGCACTCGCTCGACGCTGCCGCCGGCGCCGGTGATGGCCGCCTCGGCCGAGGCCGAGAAGGCGTGGGCGGACACTCGAAGGGGCCGGGTCACCTCACCGCGGCCGAGGACCTTGACCAGGTCCCCGCGGCGGAGCAGGCCGGCGTCGGACAGGGTGGCCGGCGTGATCTCGTCGGCCTCCAGCGCGCAGATGGCGTCCAGGTTGACCGGGGTGTACTCGATCCGGAAGGGGTTCTTGAACCCCCGCAGCTTGGGGATCCGCTGCATGAGGGGCAGCTGGCCGCCCTCGAAGCCGGCCGGGATGGTGTCGCGGGCGCCCTGGCCCTTGGTGCCGCGGCCGGCGGTCTTGCCGCCCTTGCCGCCGATGCCCCGGCCGACCCGGCGCTTGGGCCGGGTCGACCCCTTGGGCGGGGTGAGGTCGTGCAGCTTCACGTGGACTCCTCCGCGGTCGCCTCGTCGAGCGCCGTCACCTCCACCAGGTGGGGGACGCGGGCCAGCATGCCCCGGATCTCGGGACGGTCGGGCAGTTCGTTGTGCTGGCCGATGCCCCGCAGCCCGAGGGCGCGCAGCGTCCCGCGGTGCTTGGGCTTGGACCCGATGGCCGAGCGGACCTGGGTGACCCGGAGCGTGCTCACCGGATCTCCGAGTAGAGCTCGGTCTCCCGCCGGCGCTCGCGGTAGGCGCGCAGCACCCCGGCCGGGGTCACCTCGTCGGGCTGCTTGCCGCGCAGCGCCGCCACCTCGTCGGGGCACCGGAGCGCCTTCAGCCCGGCGATGGTGGCGTGGGCGACGTTGATCCCGTTGGAGGACCCGAGAGACTTGGCCAGGATGTCGCGGATGCCGGCCATCTCGAGGATGTGGCGGGCCGCGCCCCCGGCGATCACCCCGGTGCCCGGGGCGGCGGGCTTGAGCAGCACCCGGCCGGCGCCGCTCTCCCCCACGATGGGGTGGGTGATGGTGGAACCGGCCAGGGCCACCTCGAAGACGTTCTTGCGGGCCTCTTCGATCCCCTTCTGGACGGCCAGCCCGGCCTCCTTGGCCTTGCCGTAGCCGAGGCCGACGCGGCCGTTGCCGTCGCCGACCACCATGAGGGCGGCGAAGGAGAACCGCCGACCGCCCTTGACGACCTTGGCCACCCGGTTGACCCGGATGGTCCGCTCCTCGTACTGCACGTCGGTCATGGCCCTCAGAACTCCAGTCCCTCGTCTCGAGCTGCATCGGCCAGCGCGGCCACCCGGCCGTGGTAGGCGAAGCCGCCCCGGTCGAACACCACCCGGGTGATCCCGGCGGTCTTGGCCCGGGAGGCCACCAGCCGTCCCACGGCCTCGGCTCCGGTCACGTTACCCCCGCCGGCGCCGCCCAGGGTCTCCCGCAGCCCGGGCTCGACCGACGAGGCGGCGACCAGGGTGCGGCCGGCCTGGTCGTCGATGACCTGGGCCGAGATGTGGCGGTGGGACCGGCTCACGGCCAGGCGCGGGCGCTCGGCGGTCCCCGAGACCTTGGCTCGGACCCGCGAGTGCCGCCGGATGCGCAGGGCGCGCTGGAGGTTGGAGGTCCCGGCCATCACTTCGCCGCCTTTCCGGCCTTGCGCAGGACCCGCTCTCCGGCGTACCGGACCCCCTTGCCCTTGTAGGGCTCGGGCTTGCGGATCTTGCGGATGTCGGCGGCCACCTGGCCAACCTTCTCCTTGTCGATGCCCTTGACCACGATGCGGGTGGGCGTGGGCACCTCGAAGGTGATGCCGTCGGGCGCGTCGAACAGCACGGGGTGGGAGAAGCCCAGGGCCAGCTCCAGGGCGGCGGGACCCTTGGCGTTGGCCCGGTAACCGACGCCGACGATCTCGAGCTCCTTGGTGAAGCCCTGGGTGACCCCGGCCACCATGTTGGCCACCAGCGAGCGGGTGAGGCCGTGCAGGGCACGGTGGCGCCGCTCGTCGTCGGGGCGCGCCACGACCAGCTCCTCGCCCTCCTGGGAGACGGTGATCCCCGGCGGGAGCCGGCGGGCCAGCGAGCCCTGGGGGCCGGTGACCGTGACCGAGTCGCCGGCCACGGCGACGGTGACCCCCGAGGGCACGGGGATGGGGGAACGTCCGATGCGCGACATCAGGCGGCTCCCGTTTCCTCGCTACCACACATGGCAGAGCACCTCGCCTCCCAGGTGGCGCTGGCGCGCCTCCTTGTCGGTCATCAGGCCGTGGCTGGTGGAGACCACGGCCACCCCGATGCCGCCGAGGACGCGGGGCATCTTGTCGGCCCGGGCGTAGATGCGCAGCCCCGGCTTGGAGACCCGCTTGATGCCGCCGATGGTCCGCGTGCGGTCAGCGGCGTACTTGAGAGTGATGGACAGCTCGGTGCCGGGCTTCTTTGGGTCCTTCACCACCGTGTAGCTCGCGATGAAGCCCTCGCGCTCCAAGATGGCGGCCAGCGCCTCCTTGAGCTTGGACCCCGGCATCCGCACTGTCTCGAACTGCGCCGAGTTGGCGTTGCGGATGCGGGTCAGCATGTCCGCGATCGGGTCGGTCATGGTCATGGCCGTCCTCCTACCAGCTCGCCTTGGTCACCCCGGGCACCTCCCCGGCGTGCACCATCGTCCGCAGACAGATGCGGCACAGCCCGAACTTGCGGTAGACGGCCTTGGGCCGTCCACACCGCCGGCACCGGGTGTAGGCGCGGACCTTGAACTTGGGCGTGCGCTGCTGCTTCTGGATGAGTGCCTTCTTCGCCATGGTGCCTATCGGGTCTCCTGTCGGAACGGGAAGCCGAACGCCCTTAGCAGCGCTCGGCCCTCCTCGTCGGTGCGGGCGGTGGTGACAATGGTGATGTCCATGCCCCGGGTCGTGTCGATCTTGTCGTAGTCGATCTCGGGGAAGATGAGCTGTTCGGTCACGCCGAAGGTGTAGTTGCCGTGGCCGTCGAACGAGCGGGGCGAGAGCCCCCGGAAGTCGCGGATGCGCGGGATGGCCAGGCTCACCAGCCGGTCGAAGAACTCCCAGGCGCGGTCACCACGCAGGGTGACTTTCACCCCGATGGGCATCCCCTCGCGCAGCTTGAAGCTGGCGATCGACTTCTTAGCCCGGGTGACCACCGGCTTCTGCCCGGTGATGATCTCGAGGTCGCGCTGGGCGCCCTCGATGAGGGACTGCTGCTGGGTGGCCTTGCCGACCCCCACATTGACCACGATCTTGGTGAGGCGGGGCACCTCCATGATGTTGCCCACGGCCAGCTCCTCGGCCAGGCGGGGCCGCACCTCGGAGAGGTAGCGCTCCTTCAGGCGCGGCAGCGGGCGGGCTTCGGTGGTGGTCACAGCTCGCTCCCGCACTTGCGGCAGACCCGCAGCTTGCGGCCCTGCTCGTCGACCGTGAAGCCGACCCGGGTGGCCTCGCCGCACGAGCTGCACAGGAGGGACACCGAGGAGATCGGCACGGGCATGAACTTGTCGATGATGCCGCCCTGCATGGTGTGGCGGGTGGGCTTGGCGTGGCGCTTGGCCACGTTCACGCCCTCGATCACCACCTTGCCCTCGGCCGGCATGGCCCGCACCACCTCGGCCTTGTGGCCCTTGTACTTGCCGGCCCGGACAATCACCCGGTCGCCTTTGTGGATCCGCATCACAGCACCTCCGGGGCGAGCGAGACGATGCGCATGAACTTCTTGTCTCGCAGCTCGCGGCCGACCGGGCCGAAGATGCGGGTCCCCCTCGGCTGCTGCTGCTCGTTGATCAGCACGGCGGCGTTCTCGTCGAAGCGGATGTAGCTGCCGTCGGGGCGGCGCTTCTCCTTCTTGGTCCGCACCACCACACAGCGCACCACGTCGCCCTTCTTCACGGCCGCCCCCGGTATGGCGTCCTTCACGGTGGCCACGAAGACGTCGCCGATGCTGGCGTAGCGCCGGCGCGAGCCGCCGAGGACCCGGATGCACAGGACCTCCTTGGCCCCCGAGTTGTCCGCCACCCGCAGGCGCGACTCCTGCTGGATCATCGGGCACGCTCCATGATCTCGGTCAGGCGCCAGCGCTTCAGCTTGGAGAGCGGCCTGGTCTCGACCACCCGGACCCGGTCCCCGACCTTGGCCGAGCCCTCGGCGTCATGGACGTAGAGCCGCTTGGTGCGCTGGACGGTCTTGCCGTAGCGGGGGTGGCGGACGCGCTCGACCACGGCCACCACCACGGTGGCGTCCATGCCGTCGGAGACGACGGTCCCCTCGCGCACCTTGCGTCGGTTGGGCCGGGCCTCGGTCCCCTCGGTCTCGGCCATCAGCCCTCCTCCTCTGCGAACTCGTCGTCGGGTTGGTCGGCGACGTCTTCGTCAACGGTCCCCGAGTCCTCCTCGACGGCCACCGCGCGCGAGGTGCGCAGGCGGGGGGCGGCCGGCGGCACGTAGGTGCCCTCGGCCTCCTGGATCTCCCGGTCGCGCAGGACGGTGAGGATCCGGGCCACGTCCTTCTTCACCTGGCCCATGCGGGCGGTGTTGTCCAGCTGGCCGGTGGCCAGCTGGAAGCGGAGGTTCAGCAGCTCCCGGCGGCTCTCGGCCAGCTTGAGCTCGAGCTCCTCGCCGTCCATGACCACCAGCTCCGAGGCGCTGACCATCAGACCTGCACCTCCGGGGTGCCGTGGGTGCCCGGCCGCACCACGAAACGGGCCTTCATCGGCAGCTTCTGGATGGCCCGGCCCATCGCCTCCTCGGCCAGCTCGGTCTCGACCCCGGCCAGCTCGAAGAGGACCCGGCCCGGGCGCACCACGGCCACCCAGTGCTCGGGGTTGCCCTTGCCCGAGCCCATGCGGGTCTCGGCCGGCTTCTGGGTGACGGGCCGGTCGGGGAAGACGCGGATCCACACCTTGCCGCCACGCTTCACGTGGCGGGTCATGGCGATACGGGCGGCCTCGATCTGCCGGGCCGTGAGCCACCCGGGCTCCAGCGCCTGGATGCCGAAGTCGCCGAAGGTGACCGCGGTGCCGCCCTTGGCGGCACCGGTCAGCCGGCCGCGCTGCTGCTTGCGGTGCTTGACCTTCCGGGGCATCAGCATCAGTCGGCGTCCCTGCGGAAGTGGGGGGTCTCGTGGTGCTCGTGGCGGCTACGGCGCTCGATCTCCTCGTCCTCGGCGAGGCGCTTCTCGAGGTCGTCGGGCTCCTCCGGCTGGGCGATCAGGTCGGCCACCGGGGCGTCGACCGCCGTCTCGTCGACCAGCGTCTCGTCGACCAGCGTCTCGTCGACCAGCGTCTCGTCGACCGCCCC
>JBKQNY010000157.1:0-14804 GCA_052145775.1 Acidimicrobiales bacterium | reverse complement strand
CCCGGCACCCCCCCACCCCTATCGGGCCATGTCCGCGCCGCCTGCTCGTCGAGCAGGATCGAGTCGACCCAGTCCGTCCGTTGCCGCTCGACCGGCGCCCGCTTGCGGGCACGCTTTCCCTGCAGCGGTGCCTCGACCTTGATGCGCTGAGATCCCTTCGCACCGCTGCCCCGGCGTTGCCGCTCGGTCCGGCGGCGCTCGGGGTGGCTACGGCGCGGCAATGTCACCACCGCCTATGGCTTCGCCAGCCATCTGGCGAACTGCTACTAGGTGCGTGCAGCCCAGCTCGAGGCAGCTGCAGGTCCAGCCGGTCAGCGGGCCGTGGTGGATGTCGAAGATCCCGTCGCCGGTCCGCACGGAGGCCAGGGTGACCGTTGGAGTCCGCCACTTGACGGTGACGTCGGAGTCCGTGTCGGCGGTCACAGGTACTCGATCTTCCGCGTGTAGGGATCGAAAGGCTCCTCGAACTGGCACGCCAACTCCTCGGCCGTCCATGTCGGGTGGTTCGTCCACCGCTTGGTCAACTCGGCGCTCAGCTCTTCGGTCGCGTCCTCCAGGACCGTCCGCAGGTAGGCCCGCTGGTTGACGATGGGCGTTCCCGTCGCCCGGCGCTTCTTGAGGCGACGGTTGGCAATGAGAGCGAGGGCGTCTTGGACAACCTTCTCTCTCGGGTCACTGGAGGCCCCGTCCTGCTGAGACGTCAGGCGAGAGAGAGTTGATGGTTCAACTGGTGGATCAATTGATGATTCTGGTGGCACCGGTGCCGGGGTCATGGGTGGCATGTGTGCCGGGGTCTGGGTGGCACTAGCGCCGGGATGGCGATTCGCCGGGGGTGGCGATTCGCCACCGTCCTCTTCGATCTCATCGGGGACGTGGACGACGATCTGGTAACGGTTCGAGCGAACGCCACCACGCGTGCTCGACTTGCCGCCGCCGATGATGACCACCACCTCCTCGAGCGCCTCGAGGCTGCGGATGCGCCGCTGAGTGGTGCGCTCGTCGAGTCGGCACTTGCGCGCCAGGTGGCGGATGCTCGGCCAGCACTCTCCGTTGTCGTCGGCGATGTCAGCCAGGGCCAGGAGCACCAGGAGGTCGGTTCCCTTGGCCCGCGAATACCTCCAGCAGGTCGACATGACGGCGACGCTCACCGCACCGCCTCCACCCGACCCGCTTCGGCGTAGGCGTCGAGGTCGTCGAGATCGATCAGCACGCGAGCGCAGCGACCATCCCCGAGCTTGTGGAAAGGGATGCGGCGCTCGTACACGAGTCGGCGCAGGAGTCGCTTCGTGGCCCAGGGACGATGATCGGGCACCTCGAGGAGAGCGACGAGCTTGCGGCTCATATCCCGTCCTGTAGGGATCGGAGGATGGCGATGTAGCGGTCGAGATCTTCGCCCTGCGGCATCCGCTCTCCTGCCTCCCACCTAGAGACGGTCGGTCGAGACCGCCCGACCTCGGCAGCGATGTCCCGCTGTGAGACGCCGGCTGCCATTCGGATCGCCCGGCGCAGAGGCGGTGCGGGAAGGGCCCGAATCGCCCTCACCTTGTCAGCCAACTTCGTCATGGTCCTAGTGTGTACGCTTCCGGTACTTCTGGGTAGCCGTGCACATAAGTACCTGAAGTGTGTGCGCTATTGCCTTAGCGGTACGGTTCCGGTACGCTGGACGGATGGCGAACCATGAACTCGTCGATCTCAGCTACCGGCGAGACGACGGTTCCTACGTTCTTTGGGCGACGGTCGTTCACCATCCGTTGTGGCTCGTGCGCGTCGAACTACAGACAACCGGAGAGGGGGTCGTGGCGTCGGAACTGACGGTGCACCCGAAGCCTGCCGACTCGTACCTCTTGAGCGACTTCAAGCCCGAGCTGCCGGATGATCCGTCGCTCGCCGACGTGGAGGCTCTTGCAAGGCGTACGCGGTGGTCGACCGACCCGGCGGACGTACCGAAGGGTGGGATGCCAGCGCGGCTGGTCCGAGCGATCAACGTGGGCGAGCTACTCGACCTGGCCACGGCAGAAGCGAAGAGGCGCGGCACCGACGGGGCCGGACAGTCTGCCATCTTCCGCACCAGCGACCCATCCTTCGCTGCCTACTTGGCCGAGGCCGCCAAGGCGGACTTGAAGGCGGCCAAGAAGCTGGCGGGACGCAAGACCGGCCGACGGGGGCTCGGCATCGACCACTATCTACTTTGGGCCGTGCGTTACGCAGAGAGAGTCGCCGAGCCCGGCGGCAAGCGCCGGCCGTACCACGACCTATCTGAGCAGCATCGCGTGACCGTCCGATATGTCCGGGACACGGTGCAGGACGCCAAGATCCGCTACGGCCTGCTGACCAAGCCGGGGCAGGGCAAGGCGGGCGGGCAGCTGACCGAGAAGGCGCTGCAACTGCTCGCCGAACGAGTCACCCCCAACGAGGAGGAACCATGAGCACCATCACGAAGCTGCCAAGTGGCCGCTGGGAGGTCCGCTACCGCGACCCCAACGGCCGGGCCCGCCGTCGTCGGTTCGAGACGAAGGGTGCGGCAGACGACCACGTCTCCAAGGTGCGGACCCAGGGCAACGAGGGCAGCTACATCGCCCCAGAGCATGGCCGCATCACCTTCGACCAGTGGGCCGACGCCTGGTGGAGGACGAAGGTCGACCTTCGGGCCCGCACGCTCGCCCGGTACGAGCGGGATCTTCGGCTGCACATCCGCCCACGGTTCGGGAACCGACAGCTGGCGAAGATCGGCCGCGCCGACGTGCAAGCCTGGATCGCCGAGCAGCGCGCGGCCTCGGTGCCGGCCTCGGCCATCCGGCGCAGGTTCTCGGTGTTCCGCAAGGTGATGGGAGACGCTGTCACCGACGAGCGGATCGCCAAGTCGCCCTGCCGTGACATTGCGCTCCCCCAGGACCGGCTGCTCGACATCGAGGTGCTGACGGCCGAGGAGGTGGCCAAGCTGGCGGCGGCCATGCCCGAGTGGTGCCGCAGCTTTGTGTGGGTCGCGGCCTACACCGGCCTCCGGTGGTCCGAGATGATCGGCCTGCGCCGGCGGGACATCGACCTCCTGCACCGCCGTATCAACGTCTGTCGGCAGATCGTCGAGGTCGGGTCACGGTTCGAGGGCTTCAACGAGCCGAAGACCGAAGCAGGCAAGCGGTCGATCGACCTGCCGCCGTTCCTCTGCAAGATCATCGAGGACCAGCTCGTGCGCGCACAGCCGGGGCCTGACGGCCTGGTGTTCGTCAACACCCGGAAGCAGCCACCCCACCTCTCGAGCTTCACCTCCCAGGCGTGGAAGCGGGCCCGGGCCAAGATCGACCGGTCCGACCTCCGCTGGCACGACCTTCGGCACACGGCCGTCGCTCTTGCGATCGCCAACGGCGCGCACCCGAAGGCCATTCAGGAGCGGATGGGCCACAGCTCGATCACCGTGACCCTCGACCGGTACGGGCACCTCTTCCCGTCGCTCGGCGCAGAGGTAGCCGACGGTCTCGAGGCGACCTACCAAGCGGCCCTGATGGCGGCGGCTGAGGAATCAAAGGTCGTTCGGGTTGGCTGATCTCAAAGATCGGCTGACGCGTATGGACCGCAACGACGCTCCCTTCGCGTTGTGGCTGGAATGGTCAGGTGGCGAAGTTCCTGCGGACGAGCTTCGGAAGCTGCTGCCGATTGTGTGGACCATGGCTGAGTTTCCGACGAGCAGAATCGGGGTTAGGAGCTGGTTGGAAATGTTCAAGATCGCCGGGTTCGTCACCGACGTCTGTTGGACCGAGGCACCGACGACCTCGTGGCGGCTCTACCGGGGCCACGATGTTGGCCACATGCGGGGCATGGCCTGGACGACCAGCCGCGCGAAAGCTCGCTGGTTCGCTGATCGATTCTATGAGGTACGACCGGCGACCTTCGTCTTCGAGGCAACGATTCCTCCCCACGCAGTTCTTGCGACGATCGCGGGCCGCAATGAGAACGAGGTCGTAGTGAACCCCTACTGCCTGCGCGGTCGAGCGACGCCGGCGATCATCGAGAACCGCGGGCGAGGGTGACGCGCTGATGACGCGTTGTGACACGGCGATGACGCGAAAGTCCAGGTCGCTCGCGTCACGTTCGGTCAACTTCGGTCAACCCCGATTAGGGGCCTGACCAGGGAACTTCCTTGAGGCGGCGCCGGGAATCGAACCCGGGTACGGGGCTTTGCAGGCCCCTGCCTAAACCACTCGGCCACGCCGCCGGTGGGCGGCAGCCTATCGGCTGGCCCGAACGCCTCCCGATCCGAAGCCGGCCCGCCTGGCGGTCCCCTGGGGCCCGCGACCTGGTGTGGTCCATCCACCCGGGCACGCGGTGGTTGAATGCACGCAATGAACATTGGCCTCGTCGCACCCCCGTGGACCCCCGTGCCGCCCCCCCTCTACGGCGGCATCGAGCTCGTGGTCGACGAGTTGGCCAGGGGGTTCCTGGCCGAGGGGCACGAGGTCACCCTGTTCACGACGGGCGACTCCACCTGCCCGGTCCCCCGGCGCTGGGTCCTTCCCGAAGCCGAGGGGCAGCGGATCGGGATGGCCGTTCCCGAGCTGCGCCACGTGCTCGGCGCCTACGACGTCCTCTCCGACTGCGACGTCGTCCACGACCACACCCTGGCCGGCCCGCTGTTCGCCGCGGCCCGCGGGACCAACCACCCGCTGGTGGTGACCACGGTGCACGGGCCGCTCAACGAGGACCTGATCGACATCTACCAAGCCCTGGGCGACCAGGTGCCCATCATCTGCATCTCCGAGGCGCAGCACCGTCCGGCCCCCAAGATCCCCGTGGCCAGGATCATCCACCACGGCATCGACGCCAGCCTCTTCCCCGTCGGGTCGGGCAAGGGCGACGCCGATGGTCCCTACTGCCTGTTCCTGGGTCGCATGTCGCCGGACAAGGGCGCCCACCGGGCCATCGCCTCCGCCCGCGACGCGGGCATGCGCATCCTGATGGCCGCCAAGATGCGCGAGCCGTGGGAGGTCCGCTACTTCACCGAGCAGGTGGAGCCGTTGCTCGGACCCGACGCCGTCTACCTCGGGGAGGTGCCCCACGAGCAGAAGCTGGAGCTCCTAGACGGCGCGGCGGCCCTCCTCTTCCCTATCCGCTGGAACGAGCCGTTCGGCCTCGTGATGCTCGAGGCGATGGCCTGCGGGACCCCGGTGCTGGCCTACCCCGAGGGCGCCGCCCCCGAGGTGGTGGTCGACGGGACGACCGGCTTCCTCTGCGAGGACGAGGCGGCCATGGCCGCGGCCATTGGCCGCATCGACGAGATCGACCGGTCCGCATGCCGGGAGGCGGTCGAGGGCTACTTCTCCACCAGGCGGATGGTGGCCGACCACCTGTCGCTCTTCGAATCGCTCCTGGAGGCGCGCTGATGGACCGCCGCCGCTCGTGGCGTGCCGCGCTGGCATTGGTGGTGGCGACCACCGCGTCCGTCCTGTTGCCCACGGTCGGGGCGGGAGCGAGCTCGACAACCTCCCAACCGGCGCCGCCCGCCGTGCCCGAGCCCTTTGGGACGCTCACGTGCACCCCCGAGTACGGCATCCGCTTCTGCCCGGGTGGCACAGTCGGCGGGAAGGACCTGCGGGTCCCGAGCTTCGACGGCGTCCCCCTCGACGCCGACGTCGCCCTCCCCGCCACGGGCAAGGGGCCGTTCCCCCTGATCGTTCTGCTGCACGGCCTCGGCGGGTCCAAGCACGACTGGGAGGTGACGTCGGACAATGGCGGCGTCAACGACGTCTCCCTGGCCGACCGGGGCTACGCCGTCCTCATGTACACGGCCAGGGGGTTCGGCGACTCCTGCGGCACGGCGGCGAGCCGGGCCAACACCCCGGACTGCGCCAAAGGCTGGATCCAGCTGGCCGATCAGCGTTACGAGATCCGCGACACCCAGTACCTGGCTGGAATGCTCGTCGACGAAGGGCTGGTGAGGCCGAACATCGCCGTCTCCGGCGTCTCCTACGGCGGTGGCCAGGCACTGGAGCTGGCCATGCTGAAGAACCGCATGCGCCTGCCCAGCGGGAAGCTGGTGCGCTTCACCAGCCCGCAGCGACACGTCCCCATGTCGGTGGCCGCCGTCTACGCCATGTGGCCGTGGGACGACCTGGCCACCGCCCTCGTCCCCAACGGCCGGCTGCTGTCCACCGCCAACACGCCACCGGCCACAGACATCGTGCCGGTGGGGGTGGGCAAGGAGAGCTGGATCAACGACCTCTACTTCGAGACCGCGGAGAACTACCTCGCGCCGCCCGGGGCCGACCCGCAGACCGACCTCACCACCTGGAAGCAGGAGATCCTGGCCGGCGAGCCCTACTCGTCCACAGAGGCGAAGGCCCTGTCGATCCTCCAGACCTACAAGTCGGCCATCGGGGTCCCCATGCCCGCCGGCGGGCCCGCCCCCACCGCCATCCAGAGCGGCTGGACCGACACCCTGTTCCCGGCGAGCGAGGCGCTGCACTACGCCAACCGGGTCCGGGCCTCGGGTGCCCGCACCCCGATGCTCCTCATGTTCGACGACGTGGGCCACGGCTGGGCCCAGGACAAGCCGGCCGACGTGTCCGCCACCACCGCCCGGGGGCTGGCCTTCTTGAACTCGGTCATGCTGACCCACCGGCAACCGCCGACCGGGGTCGTGGCCATCCCGACGACGTGCCCGGCCTCGGCGCCGTCGGGATCGCCGAGGACCGGGGCGACCCTGGCCGTGTTGCAGTCGACACCCCTTTCGCTCTCGGGCAGCACGCCCCAGACGGTCACCTCGACAGGGGGGAGCCCGACCGTGGCCGCCAGCCTCAACGCCGCCTACGTCAGCAAGCTCTGCAACCCCTTGCCGGCCACAGCCGAGCCGGGCACCGCCGTCTACAAGGTCCCCGCCGGACCGGCGGGGGCGACCCTCATGGGGGCGGTCTCGGTCACGGCCACCATCAAGGTGACCGGCAACTACCCCGAACTGGTGGGTCGCCTGTGGGACGTCTCGCCGTCGGGCACCCGGCAGATCGTCGCCCTCGGCGTCGTGCGGCCGTTCGTCAACCAGAAGCCGGGCACCAAGCCCACGGCCAAGGCCGCCGAGACCCTCACCTTCGACCTCGACCCGAACAACTACACCTTCGCGCCGGGCGACACCGTCGAGCTCGAGCTGGTGGGGAGCACGGCGCCGCTCTTCCGCAAGTCGAACGGCACTTTTACCGTCACCGTCGACCACCTGGTGGCGAAGGTCCCCACCGAGGCCGCGCCCGGTTGAGCCGGGTGGCCGGTGCTACGAGCGGCGGCGGCGCAGGAGCAGGCTGAGCACGCCAGCCACCAGGGCCACGATGATCACCAGCTTCACCAGCCCCCACACGAAACCGGCGACCACACTGAGCAGCCAGAAGGCGACGAGGACGCCGACCACCCCGATCGCCACCAGCACCACCCCGTCCGCCAGCCGGAGACCGTCGTCCTTGCCCTTCTCAACGTCGCTTCCCATGTCGACCTCCAGTGGTCGCGCCTCCACCGCGTGGCTGCGCCCAGCCAATGCTACGTTCCCGAGCGATGAGTGACGTGTCGCTCCGGGACCGGCGGCGGGCGCTGCTCGAAGACGCCGACCTCGGTGGCACCGAATTCTGCCGGGCCTACACCGCCCAAGCCGACGCCTGGCTGTCGCTCCTGGCCGACCGGGCCTCCGACGGCAGCCCCCGTCACCTGGCCCTTCTGGCCGTCGGCGGCTACGGCCGGTCCGAGCTCTGCCCCTTCAGCGACCTCGACGTGGTCCTGGTGCACGACGGACGCCGCAACGTGGCCGCGGTGGCCGACGCCATCTGGTACCCGGTGTGGGACCAGGGTGTCCACCTCGACCACAGCGTCCGGCGCCCCGCCGAGGTGCTTTCGGCCGCCGACGAGGATCTGCGTGTGGCTCTCGGGCTGCTCGACGCCCGCCAAGTGTGGGGGGACCCGAAGGTGGCCGAGCCCCTCGTCGCCAAGGCTGTCGACCGCTGGCGCACCCGCCTCGGGGCCCACTGGCTGCCCGCCCTGGCCGAGCAGATGGAGGAGCGCCGCCGCGTCCAGGGCGACGTGGCCTTCCTGCTCGAGCCCGACCTGAAGGAGGGTCACGGCGGCCTGCGCGACGTGAACGTGCTGCGGGCCATGGCCGTCTACGCGCCGCTCTTGGCCGACTACGTCGACCTCGACGCGCTCGATCCGGCGGCGGCCTTGCTCACCGCGGTCAGGGTCGAGCTCCACCGCAGTGCCGGCCGGGAGCTCGACCGCCTCCTCCTCCAGGAGCAGGACCACATCGCCGACGTCCTCTCCTACACCGACGCCGACGCGCTGATGGCCGACGTGTCGGCTGCGGGGCGCGCCATCGCCTGGATCAGCGAGGACGCCTGGCGCCGGCGACGGTTCTGGCAGCCCGAGCCGACGCACCGGTCGCGGGGTCTCTTCGCCCGGCGCGGCGGCGGCCACGGCGCCGCCGGGCCGAGCGCCGTGCTCGACGCCGAGGTGGAGCCGGGCGTGGCCATCGTCGGCGGCGAGGTGGCCCTCACCCCCTCCGCCGCCGTCCTCACCGACTCGTCCCTCCCGCTGCGGCTCGCCGCGGTGGCCGCCGAGCGTGAGCTGCCCATCTCGCGCGGCGCGCTGCACCGGCTGGCCGACAAGATGGCCCCGCCGCCCGACCCGTGGCCGACCGAGACGCGGGAGGCGCTGGTGCGGGTGCTGGCCGCCGGGCATCCGGCCGTCGACGCCCTCGAGACACTCGACCACCAGGGACTGCTGGTCAGGATCCTCCCCGAGTGGGCGGCGGTGCGGAACAAGCCCCAGCGCAACGCCTACCACCGCTTCACCGTCGACCGCCACCTCCTCGAGGCGGCGGCCAACGCCGCCGACCTCGTCGACCGGGTCGACCGCCCCGACCTACTGCTCGTGGGCTCGCTCCTGCACGACATCGGCAAGGGCTACCCCGGCGACCACACCGACGCCGGCGTCGAGCTGATCGGCGTCATCGCCGCCCGCATGGGGTTCCCCGAGGCCGACGTCGCCACCCTCGTCGATCTCTGTCGCCTCCACCTCCTCCTGCCCGACACCGCCACCCGACGGGACATCGACGACCCCACCACCATCGAGACGGTGGCCCATGCGGTCGGCGACCCGTCGACCCTGCGGCTCCTGGGCGCCCTCACCGAGGCCGACAGCCTGGCCACCGGCCCCTCGGCCTGGGGCTCGTGGAAGGCCGGGCTGGTGGTCGAGCTGGTCCAGCGGACCGGCCGGTTCCTCGAGAGCGACGATCTCGCCGAGCGGCCGTCGCGGCCCGCGGCGTCCTGGGTGACCGACGTCCACCGGCGGTTGATGGACGAGGTGCGGTCGGGGGGCCGGCCAGCCGTGCTGCTGGAGCCGCCCCGGGTGGTGGTGGCCGCCCCGGACCGCCCGGGACTGCTGGCCTCGGTGGCGGGCACCCTCGCCCTGCATGGCCTGGACGTCCGCAGCGCCGACGCGGTGGCCGAGGCGGGCGTGGCCACCGAGGTCTTCACCGTCGAGACGGGGCGCAGCTCGTGGCCGGACGGGGCGCGCCTGCGCGAGGACCTCGAAGCCGTTCTCTCCGACCGCTTGGCCCTCTCCGAACGGCTGGCGGAGCGGGGCCGCGCCTACGCCGGGCGGCAGCGTCCTTCCGCGGCGCGCCCGGTGGTGCCCGAGGTGATCGTGGACAACTCGGCCTCGGCCACCTCCACCGTGGTCGAGGTGCGGGCCCCCGACGAGGTCGGACTGCTCCACCGGGTGACCCAGGCGCTGTTCGACTGCAAGCTCGACGTGGTCTCGGCCCGCGCCTCCACCCTGGGCGCCGCCGCGGTCGACGCCTTCTACGTCCGCGACGCCGCCGGCGCAAAGCTCACCGAGCCCGCGGCCATCGACCTCGTCGAGCGGGCGCTGCGCGCCGCCGTCGGTTGACCGTCGCCGCCCGTTTGCGCTGGTAGAATCAGCGCCCCCGGATCGGAGGGGTCGATGGGCAGTCACGTGAAGTCCCGCCCCTGGAGGGGCACCGAGGTCTGGCTGATGGCCGCGCTGTGCGTGGCCCTCGTGGCCGTGGCCTCGGGCGGCGTGCTTCTCGCGCTCCACTCGCACGTGGGCGGTCCGTCGTCGGACGCCGGTGCCAGCCCCAAGCCGGTCGTGGACCCGCTGTCGGTGCTGGGCACCTCGCCCACCGCCGGGGCGAGCGGAGTGGCCTCGAGCGCCACCGTCACCGTCGAGCTGTCGACGGCGCTCGCCGCGGCCAGCCCGCTGCCCACCTTCTCGCCGCCGGTGGCCGGCAGCTGGTACCGGATCACCCCCGACGTCCTGCAGTTCTCGGCGTCCGGACCCTTCGTGCCGGGGACGAACGAGAGCCTGGTGATCCCCGGCGGGGGCCTCGGGATGTTCGCCACCGACGGCCGGCGCCTGCCCCAGACCGTCACCGTCCCCTTCTCCGTGGCCCCCGGCTCCACCCTCCGGCTCCAGCAGCTGCTGGCCCAGCTCGGCTACCTCCCGGTCGCCTACGCCCCGCCCACCCCGACGCCGCCCACCCAGGAGGCCGAGGTCCAGGCGGGGACATTCACGTGGCGGTGGGCCCTGCTGCCCGCCTCCCTCACCTCGCAGTGGGTGCCCGGCACATACGGGGTGATCACCAAGGGAGCCGTCATGCGGTTCGAGACAACCCACACACTGTCCGTCGACGGGCTCGCCGGTCCATCGGTGTGGTCGGCGCTGCTCTCGGCGGCCATCTCGGGATCGGGCGACCCCGACCCCTACGACTACGTCGACGTGACCAAGACACTGCCCGAGACTGTCCACGTCTACGAGAACGGCTCCATGGTCTACACAACCCTGGCCAACACCGGTGTGGCCGCCGTACCCACCGCCACAGGCACCTTCACCGTCTTCGAGCACGTCCAGAGCGCCACGATGACCGGGACAAACCCGACAGGGTCGCACTACGTGGACCCGGGCATCCCCTGGGTCAGCTACTTCAACGGCGGCGACGCCCTCCACGGCTACGTCCGCGCCAGCTACGGCTTCCCCCAGAGCGACGGCTGCGTCGAGATGCCGCCGGCCAACGCCGCCGTGGTCTGGCCCCTCACCCCGCTCGGCACCCTCGTCACGGTGCAGTGAGCCCGCGTGCGGTGACCTCGCGCTCGTAGCGACTCACCGTGACCGGCGGCCACTCGGCCGAGCGGTCCCCCGGAGGCCCGCTGACCTCGGCGTCGCCGGCGTACGCGAAGCCGAGCCCCTCGTAGTAGCGGCGGACGGCGGCGTTGTGGGCCACGCAGTCGAGCCGCAGCAGGCCGCACCCCGCCCGGGCCGACTCCCCCGCCGCCCACCCGACGAGGAGCCGACCGAGCCCGGCCGCCTGGCGCCGCACGGCCAGGCGGTGGAGATAGCGGGCGGCGCCGGGCCGGTCCTCCCAGATCGGGTCCGACGACGAGAGATGCAACGTGCCGAGGGCCCGGCCGCCGGACTCGGCCAGCCAGGACTCCCCCCGCCGCACAGGCCCCTCCAGCCAGCCGCGCTCGAAGCGCGCCGGCCACTGCTCGATCCCCCGGCCGGCCAGCCAGCCGGCCGCCTCGTCCAGGACGGACAGGACCTCGTCCACGTCGCCCTCCCCCGCCCGCCGGACCCGCACGACCAGAGCCCCGAGGGCGATCACGGGGCCCGACCCCGCTTCGGGCACACCGCTCGGTGGGCGGTCGACGGCCCCGCGCCGCGGTTCGCGCGGCGCGGGGCCCGGGTGGCCGGACCCCTGCGTCATCCCTCCTCGGCCGCCGACGCCTCCATGAGGGCGTGCTCGATCAGGGGGTGCACGAGGCCCAGCTGGCGCAGGGTCAGCTCCGGCCGGCGCGGCTCGGCCAGGGAGACCGGCGCGTCGGGTACGGCGAAGACGTAGAGGTTCCAGAACGCGCCGAGGCCGGCCGGCGCGATGTCGGCGTAGAGGCGCCGCTCCACGTCGGCCCAGCGGTCGAAGCCCGCGTCGGCGAATCGAGCGGTCCACCAGTCGAACGAGGCGATGGTGAGGTGACCCTCCACCGGCCGGCCGTCGGTGTCGACCGCCAGGTCCTCGGGCGGGACCGGCCCGGTGTAGTCCGGGCCGAGGGCGCGGTAGTGCTCGAGCCGCTCGGGGCGCACCTTGCCGTCGAAGTGGCCGTCGTCTCCCGAGGCGTTGCGGCCGAACGAGGGGATGGTGGCGTAGACGACGCCTCGGCTGACCCGTCGCAGCTCGGCCAGGGCGCCCGCCACCCGGTCAGGGGGGAGATGCTCGAGGATCTCCAGGGCGCAGACGAGCTCGAACTCGCCGTCGGCGTAGGGCAGGCCGCGCGAGAGGTCGCCGATCCGCACGTAGCCCAGGGCCCCGGGGGCCGCGTGCTCGACCGCGTAGCGGCTGACGTCGCAGCCGTGGGTGTCGACGCCGAGCTCGCGCAGCGCCTCGACCAGGTAGCCGCGGGCGCAGCCCACGTCGAGGGCCCGCTGCACGCGGAAGTTCCGCCACAGCAGGTAAGCAGCGATGTCGGCGTTGGAGGAGGTGCGGTCGTAGGTGGCGTAGCCCGAGCGCCCCTGGCGGTCGCCGGACGGGTCGCGCCCCACTCCGAAGTAGTTGTCGCCGTAGAGGGTTCCTGTCGCGCCTGTCGCCTCGGCCGCACGGGCCTCGCTCACCACCTCGCCCACCCGCGCCGCCCGCGACAGCTCGGCGGCCAGGCGGGCCATGGCGCGGCGCGCCGTCGCCGAGGAGGCGGCCGCCCTGTTGAGCCCCGAGCGTGCCGCGGCGGCGGCCGGAGCGAGCCGGGATCTGCCCATGGTGGGCGACACTATCGGTGTCCCCGTACCCCTGGCCCGAACTTCGGCGGGTCCACTTGTAGGCTCGCGTGGATGATCGGCCGGATCGCCGGCATCACCGGCCGGATCCTCCTCGCGGCGGGCGTGCTCATCCTGCTCTTCACCGCCTACCAGGTCTGGGGGACCTGGCTGCTCGAGGCGCACACCCAGTCCCACCTGCGCCAGGAGATCACCACCGAGCTCCCGCCCGGCGCGCTGGCCCAGGCCGAGCGCATCGCCGCGGGGCCGCGCTTCGCGCAGAAGGTGGTTGCTGGTCCGCCCCAGGTGGCCCCCACGACCTCGGCACCGGCCACAGGTTCGCCCGTGGGCATCATCGACATCCCGAGCATCGGCCTCGACCAGGTCGTGGTGGAGGGCGTCGGGACCGCCCAGCTGCGCGACGGTCCGGGCCACTACCCGGGGACCCCCCTCCCGGGCCAGTCCGGCAACGCGGCGATCGCCGGCCACCGCACCACCTACGGCCACCCCTTCTACGACCTGAATGCGGTGGCACCCGGCGACCGGGTGGTGCTCACCACCCTCCAGGGCATCTTCGTCTACGCCGCCGGACCGACGACGGTGGTGTCCCCCACAGACACCACGGTCTTGGCCGACACCACCGACCCGCGCCTCACCCTCACCACCTGCAACCCCCGGTACAGCGCCTCCTCCCGCCTGGTGCTCCACGCCGCCCTGGTGCGCTCGACGCTCTTCTCCGAGCAGCCCCATCGTCCGGCCGTGCCCTCGATCACGGTGCCCACCACACCGTCGGCGACCCAGACCGTGCAAGCGACGAGCCTGGCCGGCGACGGCGAGGGCGGGTGGCTCCCCGCCGTGCTGTGGGGGCTGGCCGCCGCCGTCGTGGCCGCCGGGGTCTGGGAGTTGTCGCGGCGGACCGGTCGCCGCTGGCCCGTCTACCTGGTCGGCGGACTGGCCTTCTTGGTGGTCCTCTTCTTCTTCTTCTCGGCGCTCACCCCGCTGCTGCCGGCCAGCGTCTGAGGGGACAATCACCCCTAGAGAACCCCCTGGTGGGAGGCTACGCTGATGGGGTGGCACGACCGGTGCCGCCTGAGGGAGGGTTCGGCATGGGCGAGGACCAGGCTTCGCTGCAGACGACGCCGGCCGCCCTGGCCGGATCCATGGGCGCCTTCCCGCTGGTCGACGTCCTGGACCTGCTCTCGCGCCTGGGCTCGACCGGCGAGCTGCAGATCATCGGCCGCGGCGTCGACCGGCACCTCTGGGTGGACCGCGGAGACCTGTGCGAGGCCGCCGGGGCGACAGCGACCGGCACGCTCTTCGAACTGGCCTGCACGGAGGCCGGGTGGTTCTCCTTCACCCCCTCGGCCGGCGCACCCGAGGAGCATGTGCGCATCCCTCTGCCGCCGCTGATCGTCGACGTCGCCGCGCAACTGGCCGAGTGGCGGGCGCTGGTGCGGGTCCTCCCCTTCGAGGCCATCGTGCGCATGTCCCAGTCCACCCCCACCGAGGAGATCCAGATCCGGGCCGAGCAGTGGCGGATCCTCAGCTTCGTGGGCCCCGGCCGCACCGTCTACGAAGTCCTCTCCTCCTCGTCCCTCCCGGCCATCGACACCCTGCGCACGCTGGGCCAGCTGGTCGACGGCCAGCTGCTCTCGGTTGAGCCGCCGCTCGACCACGCCTCCGAGCCTCCGCCTCGAGCGGCTCCCGATGCGCAGTGGGAACCGGTCGCCGTCGCCGAGCCGTCCACCGAGCCCGCCGCCTACCCGCCACCGCCCGAGCCCGAGCCGGCGGTGGCCGCGGGCCGCCACGAGCAGGCCTTCGCCGGGCCGCAGCCGGGGATCATGCCGCCGCCCATCACCGGCGACCCGTGGTCGAGCCCGTCGCAGATGGCGGGCTCCCGGCGCAACCCGGCCCCCTAGGCCGGACGACCGCTCGGCGGTGGAAGACGAACCGTCGGTCCCCGACCTCGGCGCGCAGTTCGCCCTCTTCGCCACCTACTGCGAGCGCGACGGCGCCCCTCT
>JBKQNY010000156.1:0-25309 GCA_052145775.1 Acidimicrobiales bacterium | reverse complement strand
ATCCCACTCGAGAGTGTCGCCTTGTGAGGTCATCGTCGCGCAGAATGTCGCCGACGTGCACGACACCGATGTGAGTGTCCGACTCGGTGTTTTGGCGATGACTGTGTCCGACGACCACTTCTTCCCGTTCCAGCTGATGGCGTACCCACCTGTTCCTACGGCCACACAGAATGTCTTCGAGGGACAAGAGACCGAATACATGGCTTTGGCGTTCGGAACGGTCGGAGCGGTCCAGGTCGAGCCGTTCCACTCGTCCGCCTTCCCGGCCCGGTTGACGGCCATACAGAATGTGGGCGTGGCGCAGGAGATCGCCGTCGGCGTGTGCGTGTCGATTGTCACCGCCGTCGTCCACTTGGTGCCGTTCCACGTCGTCGCCGCCCCATTCGCGCTCACGCTGGCACAGAACGTCTTGGTCGGGCACGACGTGTAGCCGCCTCCGTTGAGTGTTGTCGGCTTGGACCACTTCGTGCCATTGAAAGATTGGGCCTGATTCCGATCTGTTTCCGGCAATGTGGCTTGGAGGTACCGTCCGGCCATGCAGAATGTCGCCGAAACGCACGACACGGAGGCGAACGGGACTGACGACAGAGAGTCCGGATAGCTCGAGGGTGATGTCGGCGTCCAGGCGACCGGCGCGGTGCGAGGTGCGGCGGCGCCTGCCGTAGCCGAGGCGACAAGCGCCGTCTGCGTCGCCAGCGCAAGGGTAAGGAATGCGAAGAGCACCGTCGTGCCGGTCCGGCCACGCCTCAAGTTCCGAGACCCACCCCGCGCGACGTAGCCCACCATGAATTTCTCCCCACTCGAGTCCGTGCTTGCGGGATTCATATCATCGCGGCAGTACCTCGTCAAACGAAATAACGCTGTGTTTACCGAGGGTTCGCGCAGCCAACTCTTTTCTCAAATTGAATTGAGAATCCACCGGATCATTGTCGTGTTCCAACTCGAAGTGGGAAGCCGGCCTTCCCGGCGAAGCCCGCGTCCCCGCAAAAGGTGCAAGGGCGGAACGCCTTTCCCTTGAGCTGCCCCGGCAATGCCGGCGGAAGCCGGCTGTTGCTCGTTCGCCGATGCGTAGCTGCGCCGCAGTGCGAGCGCCCAACGAAGTCCGTTGTTGCGCCGCAGGTAAGGACACTCAGGTCAGGTCGTCGGGCGCCGCTTCCCAGGTCGTTGCCTGTCCAGCGATATCAGAGACCCCGTTTCGCCACCGGAACCAGTGTGCCGCGACGGCGACTCAACCGTCCTCGTCCGCTTCGCGGTGTGGGATAGACACGATCGGACGGTCGTCGAGATTAAAGAGCAGATTGGCACCGATGATGCTCTTGGGTTTTTCCCCGTCGTGGAGGGCTTCGTGGTACGTGGTGAGAGAACGCATCACGATGCTGTGGTAGAGCCAAAGGAAGAAGACGGCCAGCGGGAGTTCTCCCCCGATTGCCGTGGCGAGCGTCACCCACTGGTCGCGGTGACCGAAGGAGGACACGACATCGAACCAGGCGTCGCACAACATGAGCGTGGCGGCCACCAAAGCCGTGGCCGCCAGTATCTGACGGCGGAACCAGGCTGCCCAAGCGGCGAAAAGAAGGACGGCGATTTCGGCGACGTCGTAGCCGATCCACAGGAGCGGCCAGTGCCCGGCGTCGTAGCGGGGGGGCAGAGTGAACCCCAGAAACACGATCCAGGGCACCAGTGCGAGAGCAACAACCATGATGAACCCGGCGATAACCCGGTGGGGCGTGCCGAAACGTGGCCGCTGGGGCTTGGTTGCCCCGCCAACCTGTGCTGAATGACCCGTCGTCGTGCCCATAGGGTACCCAGAGGTCGACGTGCCGCGTGGTTCCTTCGGCGGTGGCGCAGCCTGCATGGAGACCCTCCCTCCCCGCATGACCGCACGGAGCGCGGAGGTGCGCTGGAGGAGCCCAACATAGAGGACGGGCCGCTGGCGGAGGAGGTTGCCAGGACTGACTGATCGGGACCGGCCCTTCCAGCAGACGCGGGGTTAGTCTCTCACCACCGCCGCACATCGCACCTGCGCTTTGTGCCGGTGCGGCTCGTGCCCATGACCGTGGAGGAGAGGCGCCGATGGATTGGGAGAACTTGGCACGGACCTTCGAGCGGGTGACCGACGCTCGCAGAGAACCGGGCCCTGAGAGGTTCGAAGACATCTTCGCGCCGGGTGGCACGTACGAGGATCCGGTCAACCCCCCGGCGAGCCAGTTCGACGAGATCCACCGGCAGACCGAGTCGTCCACCCCCGACTGGCACTGCGAGATCGTGACGGTCTGCGGCGGGGAGCGCTTCGGGGCGATGGAGTGGATCGGCCGGGCCACCCTCTTCGGCGTCGCCCCCTTCGAGCTGCCCGGCTGCGCCTTCATCGAGGTGGACGAGCACGGCAAGGTCGTCCGGTGGCGCGACTACTTCGACATCTCCAGCATCGAGCGCCAGACCGCCGGCGCCTTCGACAGCGGAGAACCCCCCACCTGACAAGGCACCTCGTCACGGCACGCCTTCGTGCCGCAGGCTGCGTGGCCGCCGACGAGGAGGCAGAGGAGCTCTGGGTCGCCGCACCCGACGCCGCAGGGCTGGAGCGGTATGTCCTGCGCCGGGAGCGGGGTGAGCCGCTGGCGTGGATCACGGGGGGCCTGCGCTTCTGCGGGCACCGCGTGGGGGTCAACCGCGGCGTCTTCGTGCCGCGGCCCCAGAGCGCGGAGCTGGCTCGCCGCGCCGGGGAGGTGCTGGCCGCCAGGGGGCCGGGTGGGAGGGCGGCCGACCTGTGCACCGGGAGCGGGGCGGTCGCCGTCCACCTGTCGGCCGTGTCCCCCGACGCCGGCGTGGTGGGGCTGGATCTCCACCCAGCCGCCGTGGCCTGCGCCCGCGGCAACGGGGTTCGCGCCGTCTGCGGAGACGTGACCCGGCCGCCTTTTCGCCGCCGAGTCTTCGACGTGGTGACCGCCGTTGCCCCCTACGTCCCGTCCGCCGAGCTGACCTTCCTTCCCTCCGACGTCCAGCGCTACGAGCCGCGGTTCGCCCTCGACGGCGGCGGGGACGGCCTCGACCTCGTGCGCCACGTCGTCACCTCGGCGGGCTGGCTCCTACGGCCGGGCGGCTGGCTCTTCACCGAGCTGGGCGGGGAACAGGACCAGGCCCTGGCGCCATCGCTTGGGGGCGCCGGGTTCGACCGATGGGTCACCTGGCGCGACGACGACGGCGACCTGCGCGGGATGGCCGCCCGGCTCGGGGGCTAGCCGCCGCCGTAGGGCCTGGTGAGGATCTCAAGCATGTGGCCGTCGGGGTCGGGGAAGTACACCCCTCTCCCCCCGTCGCGGTGGTTGATCACACCCGGCCGCGACCGGCCCGGATCGGCCCAGAATTCCTTGCACCGTGCCCGGATCCGATCGAAGATGGGATCGAACGCCTCCTCGCCGACCAAGAAGGCGTAGTGCTGCGAGGCGATCTCGCCGGTCGCTTCCCGGTAGTCGAGCGAGACTCCATTGTCCGCCTCGACCACGAGGAACGGGCCGAACGCTCGGGGCGGGGGAAGACCCAGGATCTCGGTCAGGAACCCCGCCGAGACCTCCTTGTCCCGACAGCCGACGATGGTGTGGTTCAACTGGACGCTCATCGCTCGCGCCTCCCCCCGCCACGTTAGCCATCGCGGACCCCCTCCCCCACGACTGACGGGGGGCCCGGTTGCCCGCGACCCTCGTGTGGTCGACGAGGCACGGGCGGTCCGGAGGGCGCCCGGCCACGAGCCCCAGCTTCGCCGCATCGGGGGGGGTCGGCACCCTTCATGGGGACGGTACCGGTCGACAGCCGGCGGCCCGGCACGCGAGGGCGCCCGGCCATGAGCCGCGTTCACGACACCCCGGAGAACTTGGCGCCCCGATCCGTTACCTCACTTCGAAGCTGCGCAGGCGCGCGGTTCCATCCACTACCGCGCCGGTGGTCGTCACGCCTGCCGCTACCCCGTCGTCGGCACCGCCCCGACGACGTCGCTGACGTGCACCCCGAGGCCGGGGAGCGATCCCACGAAGCCGGCGTCCCCGAAGGCGAAGACGCCGCCATCAGAGCCGATGAGCCAGTAGCCGGCTGTGTCGGCCGTGTGGACGATCCCGATGACGGGCAGCGCCGGGGAGATGCCGAGCCCGGGCAGGGAGCCCAGGTACGTGGCGTTGCCGAAGCCGTAGACGGCTCCGCTCTGGGTAGTGATCCAGTAGCCGTCGCCTGTTGGCGTCCCGGCGATCGCCGACACCGGGGAGGGCGTCCCCTTGGCTGTGCCGAGCTGATGGGCGGCCCCGAAGGCGTACACGGTGCCTGTGGCGGAGACGAGCCAGTAGCCGTTGCCCGTCGGCGTGGAGGCGATCCCGATGATGTTGTCGACCGAGATCCCCCTGCCCGGCAGCGAACCCAGGAACGGGACTGTGCCGAAGGCAAAGACGCCGCCGTCCCTCCCCACCAAGAAGTAGCCCTTGTCTGTGTCGGCAGCCACGATGCCGGTGATGGGCTGCGTTGGATGCACCCCGAGTCCGGGCAGCGACCCCAGGAACGGTGCGTTCCCGAAGGCGAAGACGCCACCATCGGAGCCCACCAGGAAGTAGCCCTGGTCGTCTGAGGTCGGCACCATGCCGACGATGTTGTTGACCTTCACGCCGAGGCCGGGAAGTGACCCAAAGAAGCCGCTCGACCTGCCGGTCGGGAACACGAAGACCCCTCCGTCCCGGCCCACCAGGTCATAGCCCGAGGTGACCGGTTTGGTGGCGGCGAAGATGGTCCCGTAGAGCTGGCCGGAGCTCGGCGTGGTCCCGGCGTTGACGGTCACCGTGGAGCAACCCGCCCCGTTCACCGCGGTGGCGTCCGACACCGGTTGCCACGCTTGTGTCGCCGGGTTCCACCAGGCGATGCCCTGACCCGTGGTGAGGCCGCAGACCGTGAAGGAAATGGAGCTGAACGAGCTCGTGGGGGAGGTCACGACGTCGAAGTACGCCGTCCCAGACGAGAAGCCGGCGACGGGATCCGAGGGGTAGGTGGCGACGGTCAGGGTTCCCTTCCCCGACGCTGTGGCGGTGACCTTCAGCGTCGGTGTGGTGGGGGACGTCGTCGATGCCTTCGGATTTGTCCCCGACCCGCTGATGGGGTTCTGCGGCGCCACGGCGGTGGGTACCACCGGGTTGGACTGCGTGGGCGCCGAACTCCCCCCGGCGTTGGTCGCCGTCACTGTGAAGGTGTAGCGCACTCCAGGGGTGAGGCCGGTCACTGTCACCGACGTCGCCGAGCCGGACGTGTCCACCGGGGTGGTCGGGGGATTCGAGGTGACGACGAATCCCGTGGCCTTCCCACCCGTGGTCGGCTCGACCCACGAGATCTCGGCAGAGGAGACCCCGGCCGTCGCCGTGACCCCGGCCGGCGCGGCCGGGATCGTGTAGACGGTCACCGAGAACGGACCCACCGTCTCCGGTGGTGTGACGCCGTTCGAGGCCTTCACGGAGTAGCTGAACGAGGTCGTCCCCGACGGCGGGGTCCCGGTGATCGCCCCGGAACCAGCTGTGATCGTGAGCCAGCCTGGCTCCCCGCTCAGCGAGTACTGGGGCTTGGGGTTCCCCGAGGCCGAGAAGGTGTAGCCGTAGGCCTTCCCCACCGTGGCCACGGTGGGCGGTGAGTCGGTCGTGAACGACGGTGGCGACGTGAAGGTGAATGTCGTCGACGAGGTCGTCGTCCCGCCCACCGTGGTCAGGGTGATCTTCACTGTGGTGGCCGAGTGGGCCCTGGTCACGGCCTTGATCATGGAGGTGCCTGTGTTGGTGAAGCTGGCGGCTGTTGTGGTCCCGAACTTGACGGAGCTCGTACCTGTCAGGTGCGTCCCGGTGATCGTCACCGTGGTACCACCCGACGCCGGGCCCTTGGACGGTGTGAAGGAGACGATCGTCGGGGCGGGGATGAAGGTGAACTTCGGCACCGAAGTGGCGGTCCCCCCCACCGTGGTCACTGAGATCTGCACTGTCCCCGGGGCGTGCGCCTTGGTCTTGGCCTTGATCATGGTGGCGCTTGTCACCGTGTAGCTGGCCGCTGTTGTTGTGCCGAACGTGACCTTGGAGGCCCCTGTGAAGTGTGTCCCGGTGATCGTGACCGAGGTGCCACCCGACGCCGGGCCCTTGGACGGTGTGAGCGAGGAGATCGTTGGCGCGGGGACGAAGGTGAACCCTGTCGTTGTCGCCGTCCCGCCCGGCGTCGTCACGAAGACCTTCACCTTGCCGGCCGCGTGGGCCTTGGTCACCGCCTTGATGGTGGTGGCGTTTGTCACCGTGTAGCTAGCTGCTGTTGTTGTGCCGAACGTGACCTTCGACGCGCTGAGCAGGTGCGTACCGGTGATGGTGACCGCCGTGCCACCCGCCGCAGCACCGGAGGCCGGCGTCAGCTTCGTGAGCGTCGGCGGCGGCACCACGAAGGTGAACCCTGTCCTTGTCGTCGTCCCGCCGGGCGTGGTCACGAAGACCTTCACCTTGCCGGCCGCGTGCGCCTTGGTCTTGGCCTTGATGGTGGTGGCGTTTGTCACCGTGTAGCTGGCCGCCGTTGTTGTGCCGAACTTGACCGTGGAGGCGCCGAGGAGGTGGGTCCCGCTGATCGTCACCGTTGTGCCGCCTGTGGTCGAGCCCGAGGTTGGTGTGAGGCTCGTGATGGCGGGCGCGGGGGTGATGAAGGTGAAGCCTGTCTTGTTGGCGGTCCCACCCGAGGTGGTCACGAAGACCTTCACCTTGCCGGCCGCGTGGGCCTTGGTCACCGCCTTGATGGTGGTGGCGTTTGTCACGGTGAAGCTGGCCGCTGTTGTTGTGCCGAACTTAACGTGGGTGGCCCCCAGCAGGTGCGTGCCGGTCACGGTCACCGAAGTCCCGCCTGTGGTCGACCCTGAGGAGGGTGTCAGACTTGTGACGGTCGGGGCTGTGGCGACGAAGGTGAAGCCTGTCCTTGTCGCCGTCCCGCCCGGCGTCGTCACGAAGACCTTCACTTTGCCCGATGCGTGGGCCTTGGTCACCGCCTTGATGGTGGTGGCGTTTGTCACGGTGAAGCTGGCCGCTGTTGTTGTGCCGAACTTGACCTTGGACGCGCCCAGCAGGTGCGTGCCGGTGATGGTCACCGAGGTCCCGCCTGTGGTCGAGCCCGACGTTGGTGTGAGGCTCGTAATGGCGGGCGCCGGGGTGACGAAAGTGAAGCCTGTCCTTGTCGCCGTCCCGCCCGGCGCCGTCACGAAAACCTTCACCTTGCCGGCCGCGTGGGCCTTGGTCACCGCCTTGATGGTGGTGGCGTTTGTCACGGTGAAGCTGGCCGCTGTTGTTGTGCCGAACTTGACGTGGGTTGCCCCCAGGAGGTGCATGCCGGTGATGGTCACCGCGGTCCCGCCTGTGGTCGAGCCCGAGGCGGGTGTCAGCGACGAGATGGACGGCACGGGGGCGACGAAGGTGAAGCCTGTCTTTGTGGCCGTCCCGCCGGCGGTGGCCACGAAGACCCTCACCTTGCCGGCCACGTGGGCCTTGGTTTTGGCCTTGATGGTGGTGGCGTTTGTGTCGGTGAAGCTGGCCGCTGTTGTTGTGCCGAACTTGACCATGGTTGCCCGTGTCAGGTGGGTCCCGGTGATGGTCACCGTTGTGCCGCCTGTGGTCGACCCAGAGGCCGGTGTGAGCGAGATGATGGTCGGGGGAGCCACCACGAGCAGTGTGAAGGTGGCTGTCGCCGCGCTCCCGACGCCGTTTGTGGCCGTGATCTTGACCGGATGGGTCCCGAGCGTTGTCGCACCCGGGTCACCCTTGATGGCCCCCTGTCCCGATCCTGCCAAGCCCGCCGCGTACGACAGGCCCGAGGGCAGTGCACCCGTCTCCTTCAGTGTCGGGGCGGGTGTGCCGCTCGACGAGAAGGTCACCGAGCCTGTCTTCCCCACGATGAACGTCAGAGATCCCGCCGAGATCACCGGGGTCGACGGGGCCCGTGTCGCCGCCTCGACCAGTGTCACTGTCGTCGTGGTGGTGGTGCCGGCCGACACCTTCAGCGGTCCGCCGGTGGCCGGCTCGAAGCGCTCGGAGGACCCGCAACCCGAGGTGTACTTCACCGTGTATGTGCCCGGAGCGAGGGTCACCCTCCACCTGCCGTAGAAGGTCAGGCTACCTGTGTAGTAGGGAGCCGAGCTCGTCGCGGCGACTGTCGTTGTCCCCTTCAGTACATTCACGCACACGCCTGTTCGTGGGGTCCCGCTCGAGAACACGCTCCCCGAGAGCAGGCCGCCTTGGGTGAGCGAGCCGTCCACTGTCTTGGTCGGGGGGCTACCGGCCGTCACCGTCACTGTCGTGGCGGCTGTCTCCGACAACTTGTGTGTGTACCACTGGGTGAGGAAGTCTTGCGATGAGCCGCAGCCACTAAACTCGACGTGGTACTTGCCGGTGGGAAGCCCCTTCACCTCGTATGTGCCGCTGCTCCCGGTCGTGGCGAAGTAGTAGGTCCCGGTTGTCTTCCCGATGGCCGAGACGCACACTGTGGCGACCGGGTTGCCGTTCGAGGCGTTTGTCACCTTCCCGGTGATCTCCCCGCCGGGGGCCATGACGGCGTTGATGCCGGGCGTCGGTGTCGTGCCGACGGTCACCGCCACCACTGTGGCTGTGGCCTGCGAGGACTTGTCGTTAAACCACTGGTCGAGATAGTTCTGCGACGAGTTGCAGGGTGAGAACTCCACCTTGTATGTCCCGGTGGCCAGCCCGTCGAGGAGGTAGGTTCCGCCACTGCCCGTCCTGGCGAAGCCGTCGGCGCCAGTCGTCGTGGGTATCGCCTCCACGCAGATTGTGCCGATCGGGGCACCACCTGTCTTGGCGGTCACCGTTCCGGTGATCCCGCCCCCGGCGATCATGGACGCGTCGACGGCTGTCCTCGGCAGGCCGCCGGCCACGACTGTCACCGCTGTGGCCGCTGTCTCGGTCGCCTTGCCGTCGAACCACTGGGCGGTGAACTTGGAGGTGGCACCGCAGCCGTAGAACTCGACCTTGTACTGGCCCGAGGCCAGGCCCTTGATGGTGTACGTGCCGTTTCCGGCCGTCGTCGTGTAGCCGCTTGTACCCGAAGAGACGGGATAGGCATCGACGCAGACTGTGCCGAGCGGGTTGCCGGTGGCCCGGTTGGTCACCTTCCCGGTGATCTCCCCACCCGTCGCCAAGCTGGCGTTGATGTTGGGCGTCGTGGCGCCACCTGCCGTGACTGTGACGCTTGTGGCCGTTGTCTCGGACGCCTTGTCCCTGTACCACTGCGGCAAGTAGTTCTGCCCTGAATTGCAGGGGGCGAAGTGCACCGCGTAGCTCCCCGTGGTCAGCCCCTTGACCTTGTAGGTGCCGTTCGCTGCCGTGGACGCGGTCCTGTAGGTTCCTCCAGACGACTTGGGATAGGCCTCGACACAGATTGTGTGAAGCAGGTCGCCGTTGGCCGCCGCTGTCACCTTCCCGCTGAAGCTGCCGCCGGCCACCATGGCGGCGCCTACTGTTGTCGGCACGGTCATGCCCGCCGTCACCTTTACCACGTTGGCCGTTGTCTCGCTGGCCTCGTCCTTGTACCACTGGGTCACGTACGAACCGCTTGTCCCACAGCTCGAGAATTCGACCTTGTATGTCTCGGAGCCCAACCCCTTCAGGGTGTACGTCCCGTTGGTCGCCGTGGTGGCGCTGGCATAGTTTCCGCTCGAGACCGGCACGCCCGTCACGCAGATGCCGCCGAGGGCTGCGCCGCCTGTCTTGGCGGTCACCTTCCCGGTGATCTTCCCGCCGCTGGCCAGGGCTGCGTTGACGTTCTTCGTGGGTGTCGCGCCGGCGGTGACTGTGACCGCTGTGGCCGCTGTCTCGGTCGCCTTGTCGTTGAACCACTGGGCGAGGTAGTTGCTCTGGTTCCCATAGCACAGCGTGAAGGAGACGTGATAGGCGCCCGTCGCCAGGCCCTTGATGGTGTACGTGCCAGTGGCCGCGGTGGTCGCATAGCCGAACCCACCTGACGACACGGGTTCGGCTTCGACGCAGATTGTCCGGAGCCCGGCCCCCCCTGTCTTGGCGGTGACCGTCCCCTTGATTTCGCCGCCGACGATGAGTGTGGCGTTGATGTTCGGCGTGGGTGTCGCGCCCTCGGTGGCCACGACCGTTGTGGCCGCTGTCTCGGTCGCCTTGTCGTTGAACCACTGTCCGACGTAATTGGCGCTCGAACCGCAGGGGAGGAACTCGACGCGGTACGACCCCGTCGCCAGGCCCTTGATCACATACGTGCCGCTGGCGTTCGTCGTCGCATAGCCGGAGGATCCTGACGACACGGGGAAGGCGTCGACGCACACTGTGCGCAGCGCGGAGCCGGTGGCCTTGGCGCGCACCTTCCCGCTGATCTGTCCGCCGACGACGAGGGCGGCATCGATGCCGGGCACGGGGGGACTTCCCGCGGTCACCGCCACGGAGGTGGCGGTTTCCTCGGATGTCGCGTTCTCCCACCATTGCGTGATGTAGTTCTGCGACGAGTTGCAGTCCGCGAACTCGACGTTGAAGCTGCCAGTGGACAAGCCCTTTACTTCGTATGTGCCCCTGGCGTTCGTCTGGGCGAAGCCGTCGGTGCCTCCCGACACCGGTAGCGCGGTGACGCAGACTGTCGAGAGTCCCTCGCCACCGACGGCCGCGGTCACCTTCCCGGAGATCTCGCCCCCGACGACGAGGGCGGCGTCGATGTTGGGCGTCGGTGTGGCCCCGGCGGTCACGGGCACGGGCGTGGCGTTTGTCTCCGATGTCGAGTCGTTGTACCACTGGGACGCGTAGTTCTCAGTGTTGCCGCATGCCGCGAACTCGACCTTGTATGTATTGGTTGCCAGGCCCTTGAGCGTGTACGTCCCGTCCCCGGCGGTCGTGGTCTCGGTCCCGGTGAACCCGGAGACGGCGTCGACACAGATCCCTCCGAGCGTCGCCCCACCCGAGGCGGCGGTCACCTTCCCGGTGATCTTCCCGCCGACCACGAGGGACGCGTCGATATTGGGCGTCGGTGTGGTCCCGGCGGTCACTGTGACCGCTGTGGCGTCTGACTCCGTTGTCTGGCCGTTGTACCACTGGGTGAGGTAGTTCTGCGACTCCAGGCAGGAGTAGAACCCCACTCGGTAGGAACCCGTGGAGAGGCCCTTGACCGTGTACTTGCCTGTGCTCAAGGTCTGGGTGTACCCGTAGCCTCCCGACGAGATGGGCAGCGCTTCGACGCAGATTGTGCCGATTCCGGCTCCCCCGGCGGCGGCGGTCACCTTCCCGCTGATGGCTCCGGCCGTGAGCAGTGCCGCTGTGACTGTGGTCTTCGGGGGGCCACCGGCGGTCACCGAGACCGCCGTGGCTGTCGACTCGGATGTCTGGCCCTTGTACCACTGGGGGGCGTAGGTGGCCTCCTCCTCATCACAGGAGGAGAACTCGACGTTGTAGGAGCCGGTCTGCAGACCCCGCACCGTGTAGGTACCTGTGCTCAGGGTGACGGCGAAGCCTGCGGACTCGCCCGCCGTGGTGGAGACAGCCGAGACGCAGATTGTCCCGAGCCGTGCACCGCCCGACGCAGCGGTCACCGTGCCCTTGATTTCGCCGCCGGCCACCATGGACGCGTTGATATTGGGCGTCGGTGGCCCACCGGCAGTGACTGTCACCAGTGTCGCAACCGACAACGTTGTCTTGTTGTCCCACCACTGGGGCGCGTAGTTCTCGGCGCTGAAGTAGCAGCCGGAGAACTCCACGGCGTAGCTGCCGGTGGCCAACCCCTTCAGGAGGTAGGTGCCTGTGCTTGCCGTCGTCGCGCTCGCGGCGTCGCTTTCGGTTCCCGGATACACCGCCTCCACGCAGACTGTGCTGAGCGGGGCCCCGCCCGAGGCCGCGGTGACCGTTCCCTTGATCTCGCCGCCGGCGACCAGTGTCGCATCGATGTTGGGCGTCGGCGGCGCCCCGGCGGTCACTGTCACCAGTGTGGCCGTTGTGCGCGATGTCTGGTCCTTGTACCACTGGGCGACGAAGTTCTTGGTGTCCGAGCAGGACGAGAACTCGACCTCGTAGGAACCGGTCGCCAATCCCCGGATCGTGTATGTGCCGCCGGCGCTCGTCGCCGCATAGCCGTAATGATCGAATGTGGAGGAGTCAGCGTCCACGCAGATTGTGGCCAGCGGAGAACCGCCTGTCTTGGCGTGAACCGAACCGGTGATCTCCCCACCGGCCAACAAGGACGCGCTGATGCCCGGGGTGGGTGTCGTCCCCGCCGTGACGCTCACCGCGGTGGCACTTGTCTCCGATGTCGCGTCCTTGTACCACTGGTCCAGATAGTTCTGGGCGTTGCCCTCACACGGGTAGAACACGACGCGGTACGAGCCGGTGGCCAGTCCCACGATCGCGTATGTCCCGTCACTGGCCGTCGTCGCGTAGGCGTAGGATTCCGTGTCCAGCGGGCTTGCCTCAACGCAGATTGTCGACAGCGGCGCGCCGCCCGATGCAGCGGTCACCTTGCCGGTGATCCCGCCGCCGGTGAGCAAGGAGGCGCTGGCTGAGGCCGGCGACCCTCCCGCCACGACTGTGACCGGTGTGGCGTTCGCCGATGTGGCCTTGTTGTGGAACCACTGGCTCAGGTAGTTCTGCGGGCGGTTGCAGGGGTAGAACTCGACCGCGTACTTACCGGAGGCCAGACCCCTGATGGTGTAGGTACCTGTGCTCGCCGTCGTGGCCTCCGAATAGGTTGTGCCGGTGGTCGGCTCGGCGTAGACGCAGACTGTGCCCAGGGCGGCACCTCCGCTCGCCGCCGTGACCTTGCCCGAGATAGAGCCGCCCGATTGCAGTGTGGCGTTGACCGACGGCGTGGCGGAGGCCCCCGCCACCACTGTCACCGGTGTTGCCGTCACCTCCGAGGACTTGTCCTTGAACCACTGGGAGAGGTAATTCCCCGGGTTGCCGCACGGGCTGAACTCAGCGCTGTACTTGCCCGAGTTGAGGCCCACCACCGTGTACGTCCCGCCACTCGACGTCTTGGCTGAGCCGACTTCCTCCTCGGTCCCCGACGTGTAGGCGTAGACGCAGATTGTGGCCAGGGTCGCTCCGCCGGTCGCCGCCTTCACGGTCCCGGTGAAGGAGCCCCCGGTGAGCAGGGAGGCGTTCTTTGTGGTGAGGGGCGGGTTGCCGGCAACCACTGTCAGCGCCGTCGCCCCTGTGGAGGTGGCCGTGCCCGGGTAGTACTGGGGCAGGTAGTTCTGTGTCTTCCCATTGCAGCCCGTGGCGAAGAACCTCACCTGGTACTTGGCGGTGGCCAGACCCATCAGGGCGTAGGTCCCGTTGGAGGCGGTCGTGGCCTCGGCGTTGGTGCCCCCGAAGCCGGGCACGGCGGTGACGCAGATTGTGCCCAGCAGTGCCCCGCCCGATGCCGCCTTCACGGTGCCCTCGATCTCGCCCCCGGCCGCCAAGGTGGCGTTCTTGCCGCTGGAGGTGACCCCGACCTTGACTGTGACAGGGGTCGCACTTGTCTGGGTGGCGCTCCCGTCGTACCACTGGGTGAGGTAATTCTGGGTGTGCCCTTCGCACGAGACCGCCGAGAAGTACAGGTCGTAGGCGTTGCTCGGGTTGAGTCCCGGGATGGTGTAGTCCCCTGTCGCCAGGGTGACGGCGGCCGGCTGGGCTGTCTCGCCGCTGAAGGCGGTCACGCACACGTTCTGCAGGCCGACCGAGGAGGCATTGGTGACCTTCCCGGAGATGGCTCCGCCCGCGGGCAAGGCGGCACCGACGGCTGTCGTGTGGCCGCCGCTCGTCACGGTCACGTCCTTGGCCAGACCGATCTCCCCGGTCCCTTGTGCCGTGCCGTTGTAGTACCTGGCCTGGAAGTACGGGGAGGTGTTGGCCGTGCAGGTCGGCCCGGTCCAGAACTCAACCAGGTAGGTGCCGGCGGGCAGGCTGCTGTCGCTGTAATTCCCGGCCGCTGTCGCCGCCGCTGTGACCTTGGCCTCGGTGGCCAGGTTGGTGAACGTGACGCATGCCGCCATGCCGTGGGCGGTTGTGGCGTTGGTGACCGTCCCTGAGACCGTCCCGGTTGTCGCCGCCGCGGCCTGGCCGACCGCTACGGCGACCGAGCCGGCGGCGATGCCGACCACGGCCACTCCGGCAAGTACTGCCCGCCCAAGGTTCCTCAGCGAAAGAGTGCCCACGCCATTCACCCCACTGAATAAGACGCAATGCGTCGTCAACAAAGCTGCCCGCAAATCGGAACCGTAGGACGTACTCGGACACCGTGCAACCGACTTTGGCTTGGAACGCATTCTCCATCTCCAGATGGGCCACTGGGGCATGCCGCGCGGTCCTCGCAGCCGGTGACGGGAGGGTCACGGACGGGTGTCCGACGCATCGTCTCTTCCCCCATTGGCCGGATCCCCATTCGACCCGCTCAGGTGACGCCGTTGCTCACTGGACGCGACCTCGCCAACCGCGACGCGAGCGGCTCGCCGAGCATCGGGCCGAGGAGGGTGATCGGCCGCACCGAAATGCCGTGACCAGGTCCTTCGGTCGGGTCATTGACGTCGGAGCAGGGCCCGGGAGAGCAGGCGGTGATGCCCACCCACGCTCAGGCGTGGGGTGTGCCGCCCTCGGCTTCAAGGCCCAGGAGCCAGGTCGGGTTGTCGCGAACCATCGTCTGGATGTCGGCCGCTCCAACCCCGAGGGCCAGGAGGATGCGGACAAAGAGCTTCATGCCCTCAACCGGCGGGACATTGAGCATGGACCCGTAGTCAGTGGCCATCACCAGCCGCTCGACCCCCACCGTGCCCACGACCTCGAGGACCTCCTCGCGGTCGATCTGGGGGTTGTTGAAGTGGGGGACGGCCGCGTACATGAACAGGCCGAGATAGGCGCCCAAGCGGGCCATCTGGGCCTGCTGTTCCGGAGACGCCCGGTTCACGCTGTACTGCGGGTGGGTGATGAGGATTCGCTCGACGCCTGCTCGCCGTGCCTCCTCGATCACCACGAAGCGCTCCCGGGTTCCGAGGTGGCAGGTGTCGAGGAGGGCGCGGTGCTCGGCCACCAGGTCGAAAATGTCGTAGAGCTCTGGACGCAGCCCACCGTCTGGAGTCAGCACCTCGATGCCACCCGGCTCCCCGAGGACCCGGCGGTGGTGTGCGGCGTCGTGGCTGGGCAGCCACACGCAGCGCCCACCCAGCTTAAGGCTGGTCCGCACGGCCACGGGATTGAGACCCCCGGCCGAGTAGTTGAGAACGACCCCGCCGCAGACCCGGAAACGCTCGGCGTGGCCACGCTCCCTGCCGTAGTCGTCCAGCATCTGCTGGACGAAGTAGGCCATCGGTGCGGTGTCGGAGTACATGCTCTTGCAGCAGATGGCCCGCATCCCGGCGTCATAGCAACCCCGGGCGATCTCGGCGAAGTCCCAGCCGGTGTCGACCAGGGCGTCGGGATAGCCGTGAACGTGGATGTCCACCGCGCCGTCCATGAGCGGCGCGATGTCCGACTCGGTGATGTTGCCCTTGTCCCCCAGTAACTCGACCGTCCGATAGCTCAGCCGAGCCCGCTCGGTCCACTCGGGCGTGAGGGACTCTTCGACGACCTCCTCGTACGCATCACTCACCGGAACCTCCTCTCCGACGGTCAACGGCGCCCTGGCTCGTCGAAGGCGAGCCGAAGAGCGGGGATAGGTACGCCCAGGCGTCAACCGCCGCGGTGCGATCGTCGGGTAGGGGAAGGATCTCCGCCACGACCGGCCCCTGGTAGCCGATTTCCTCGAGGGCCCGCGCCACGCCGAGAAAGTCGATGTGCCCGCGTCCGGGCGCCTGGCGGTTGGAGTCGGCCACGTGCACGTAGGCGAGGCGGTCGCCGACGGCCCGGATGGCGTCAGGCAGGCCAACCTCCTCGATGTTCATGTGAAAGGTGTCCAGGAGCACCCCCATGGACGGTTCGTCAATCTCCTCCAGCACCTCGAGGGCCTCCGCCGCGGTGTGCACCAACCCCGTCTCGTACCGATTGATGGGCTCGAGCACCTGCGTCACCCCCAGTCGGGTGGCTCGTCGCGCGCTCTGGCCCAGGGCCTCGAGGACGTCCCTTCGGCGGTCGGCCCGTTCGGCCTGCGGGACGTCGAAGCGGCCCCGGATGCCGCCCACGATCACCGACGCCCCGAGATCGGCGGCCAGCTCCACCGCGCCCGCCAGCCGGGCCGCGGCACCGTGGCGCACCGCGGGGTCGGCGGCGTCGAGGCAGAGCCCGTCGCACACGCAGGCCTGTCCGGTGGCGATGGCCGAAACCGCCAGCCCATGCTGCTCGAGCAGGGCGGACAGCCTCTGGGCGTCGACATGGCCGGCGTCGCGGACGCTGAGCTCCACGGCCGAGAACCCGTTCCCGGCCACCGCCTCCAGGCCCTCTTCGAGGCGGCCGGCGAAGAGCAGCGGGCCGAAGGACGTCGGCAATGGGGAGAGAGCCACCCCGAGGAGCCGTCCGCCGGCCAATGTCCCGACCCCCATCACGGGTCCGTCCCGACTACGGGACGAAGACGACCTTCAGGGCGTCGGGCTGGAGCGACCGCTCGACCGCCTCCTGGGCCTGGTCGAGGGAGAAGCGGTGGGTGATCAACTTCTCCCAAGGGAAGGTGTCACGGTGGCGCCACATCATCTCGAGGGCCCGGTAGTAGGCGTCGTGCGGGTGGTTCGTGTTGCCGTAGAGGAGGACGTTCTTGGCGGCGATGTGCCGGTGGATGTTGATGGGCACCTCACCGGTGTCGGCGAAGTTCCCGGTCTCGAGGTAGGTGCCTCCCCGGCGGAGCATCTCGAGACCGACTCGGACGACCTCGGGTCGGCCGACCGTCTCGACCACCACGTCGGCCCCGCGCCCCTCGGTCTCGCCCCGGATGGCATCCACCAGCTCCCCGTCGCTCATCCCGGCCACGTCGACGACCAAATCGGCGCCGAACTCCTTGGCCAGATCGAGCTTGGTCCCGCTGGCGTCGAGCATGATGATCTTGCCGGCGCCCAGGATCCGCGCCTTGGCCAGCATCATCATCCCCACCGGTCCGGCCCCCTGCACGACCACCGTGTCGCCGAAGTGGAAGCCCTTGCCGCCGCAGGCTGCGAGCTCCTTCCCCCGGTCGAGCAGGGCGGCCACCACGAACAGCTCGACCAGGCAGGCGAACTCCACCGGGATGTGCTCGGGGACCCGGTAGACCCAGGCCTTGGGCGGCAGGTACATGTACTCCCCCCAGCCCCCCACGATGTAGGGGAACCTATCGGCCGGGTACGTCATGCCGATGCCCTCGTGGTTAGCGCAATAGGGGTAGGCGTGGACGGTGCGGCAGTACCAGCAGCGGCCGCAGATGACGTTGGGGCAGTTGGTCACGCGGTCGCCCACCCGCAGGTCCTGCCCGCTGTACTCGATGTCGCGGCCCTCTCCGTTCATCTCGACCACCACGCCGGCGTTCTCGTGGCCGTGGACACAAGGGAACACCATCTCCTGCTCGGACTCGGTGCCGCCGTAGAGCGTCACCTCGCCTCTGAAGGCGTGCTTGTCGGTCCCGCAGATCCCCGACATCTCCATCTTCACGATCACCGCACCGGGCTCGAGGTGGTCCGGGTAAGGGAGCTCCTGGACCTCCATTCGCCCGGGGGCCACCATGACCGCAGCCTTGACCGTCTCCGGTCGGGTTCCCGTCACCGGCTTTCTCGTTGCTTCCGTCACGCTCGTCATCACGGTTTCCTTTCTTCTTCGTCCGGGGTGCCCTTGCATCGGGGCCCGACGCTGCTCACGGCGGGTAGCCCAGGGTGTAGAGGTGCCTACCGCCCGGTTGCAGCGGTCCGCGAAGGACGGCCTCAACCTCCTCGGCGGCGCGTTGGGACAGGCGATCGATCGGGGGCAGCGTGCCCGCGGGGTACTTGGTCATGATGTCCTCGACCAGGAGCGACAGGTAGTCGAGGATTGCCGTGAGGCCCGGCTTGGCCTTCTCGGCCACCGCCAGGGTGGCGCTGCCCACCACTCCCTCGGGCGTCGCCACCACTTCGATCGTCGACCCCCCCACGTGCTGCCAGAACGGGATGGGGAGGTTGTAGGCCGAGCCGGAGCTGTCGATGTGACCCGGCGGCATCAGCGACTCCCCCTTGGTGTCGACGGCGTCCTCCATGTGCACCAGCTCGGGGAAGAGGGCGAGCGAATACGACGTCTCGCACTCGTCGCCGTGGACGAACGGGGTGTCGAAGGGCCCGCCGTGCGCCTTGTCGCGGATGTGCTCTTTGATGGTGAACCACCAATTGACGTTGATGAGCAGCATCGGGACCTGGTACTGCTTGCCGAACTGGTGCATGGCCACCGGGATCACGAAGTCCTGGCCGTGGCCGTTGAGAAGGATCTGCTTGCGGAAGCCGGTGTTCCACAAACCCGCCATCACGGCCCGTAGGTTGGCCACAAAGGTCTCCTCGGGGACCACGATCGTCCCCGGCATGCCGAGGTGGTGGTAGGGGTGGGACCCGTACCAGATGGGCTGGGCCACCGTGCAGCCCGTGGCCTGGGCGACCTGCTCGGCCATGCGGGTGACGAGGAACGTGTCCTCACCGCTGGGAGCGTGCGGCCCATGGTTCTCGGTGGAACCGATGGGCAGGATGATGAGGTCGTTCTCCTTCAGCCGCTCCGCCACCTGTCTTCCCGTCATGTTCTGGAGGTAGACGCCCGTCGGCCGGTCCATGTGCCCCCCGTCGGGGGGAAGTTGCCATTCCATCGTGGCCTCCTTCATGTCAACTCCGTGCCGGCGGCGCCGATCTCCGCCAGGGTGCGTTCGAGATAGCGTCGGCTCTCCGCCATCATCAGCTCGGTCTCCTCCGGCGAGTCCTCGCCCTCGGTCTCGTAGGAAAGGACGCCGTCAAAGTCATGGGTCGCCAGCAACTTCAGGCACTGCGGCAGGTTGACTTCCCCCCGGCCCAGAGTGACGGCGCGGCGCCCGACCACGTCTTTGGCGTGCACATGGCGGACCAGGGCGACAACCGTCTCGAGCAGCTCGACCTCGCTCCCACGACGGCTTTCGTCGAGCTTCCACTCATACCCGTCACGCGTGGTCCCCACGTAGTCACCCCGGTGCGGGTTGGCGGTGTCGAAATTGACCGCCAGCCACGGCGATGGTGCCAGCGCCATGATGCGGGCCAGGCCGTTGGACGAGAGCGAGAGCGTGCCGTGGGGCTCGATGGCCAGCACCACCCGGTACTCCTCGGCTACCCGCAGGATCTCCTGCAGCCGGTCGGCGATGACGATAAGCGCATCCTCATCATGCATGCCGTATGGGCACCTGCCCTCCCCGGTGATGACGATCGGCACCGAGGCCGCCGCAGCCCACCGGATGGCCTGCTCGAGGTCGGCCACCGCCCGGGGGTCGGAGATCAGCTCACGGTGGCTGCCGAGCGCGGACACGCCGCTGAAGCCGGCTGCGGCCACCATGGAACAGAAGGCGTCCGGGTCGTCGTTCCAGGTGTCGACGTGGTGGCACCATGAGAGGTTGCTCTCGACCTCCACGTAGGGGAACCCGGCCCGGGCCACCCGCTCGAGGGCGTCTCCCAACTCGAGGCGACGGAACCCCACGGTGTTGCAGCCGAGTTTCACCGGGCCCTCACTCTCCGCCTCCATCGAGCACCTCGACGTCCGAGTCGAGGCCGAGGAGCCACGCCGGGTTGTCCTTCACCATCGTCTCGATGTCCGCCCGTGAGACCCCCATGGCCAGGAGCAAGCGGATGTACAGCTTCATCCCTTCGACCGGCGGAGGAAGCAGCATCGACCCGTGGTCGGTGGAGAGCACCAGGCGCTCCGGTCCGACCTTGCGGATGATCTCGATCATCTCTTCCCGGTCGCAACCGGGATTGTTGAAGTGGGGCACGGTGCCGTACATGTAGAGGCCCACGTAGGCGCCCAGCGCCCCCATCTCGGCCTGCTGCTCGGGGGATGCGCGGTTCACGCTGAATTGCGGGTGCGTGATGAGCACCCGCTCCACCCCGGCCCGCCGCGCTTCTTCGATGACCACCAGGCGTTCCCTGGTTCCCAGGTGGCAGGTGTCGAGGATGGCGCCGTACTCGGCAACCAGGTCGAAGATCTCGAACAGCTCGGGGCGGAGGCCGCCGTCGGGCGTGAGGATCTCGATGCCTCCCTCCTCCCCCAGGACCTGACGATGGTGGGCGGCGTCGTGGCTCGGCAGCCAGACGCATCGGCCGCCCACCTTGAGCGACGTTTTCACAGCAATCGGGTTCAGTCCCCCGACCGAATAGTTGAGGACCACTCCCCCGAAAACCCGGAACCGGTTCCGCTTTCCGGTCTCTCGGCCGTACTGGTCCATCATCTGCTGGAGGAAGTAGGCCATCGGCGCCGTGTCGATGCGGTGGCTCTTGCAGCAGATGGCGCGCATGCCGGCGTCGTAGTCGGCCCGGCAGATCTCCCCGAAGTCCCAGCCAGTGTCCACGAGCGCCTCGGGGTACCCGTGACAGTGGATGTCGATGGCGCCTGTCATGATCGGGGCCACGTCGGCCTCGGTGATGTTGCCGGTTGTGCCGAGGAGCTCGACCGTGCGGTAGCTCAACTTGGCCCGCTCCACCCACTCGGGTCTCATGGACTCCTCGACTACGTCCTCGTGGAGGTCTTTCATCGCCACCTCCCCTCGCTCCCCCGGTCTCCCCGGGTGGACCACGATGGTTCGCTCACCTCGATCGTACGGAGGGAACCCGGATCCCGGAAGGGCCCTAGGTCCCCTCCTTCGCGGACATCTGACTCGGGGTGACCAGGATCTTTGGGCGGGCCCCTCATCGTGGTCAGCTGCGGGCGCCGGGCAACGCGGCGCTCGATAGTGGGTAAACCTCCCACTTTGGCGTACTTGGTGCGTTCGCGAGGGCGTCGCTACGAGATCCGGGAGTCGAAGGTCACCCCAGCCGGCCCCCGATCACGGACGCTCGCCACCTTCGTTGTCCTCGACGAGGCCACTCTGGAGGTGGCTCGTTCCCGGGCCGTCGGCTCCATCGACGACTTCGCCCTGCGACGGGCCGCCCGTCGCCTGGGTGCACCGGTGGCCGATGCCAGCCGATGCAGCTGCTCGCCGCCTGGGCGGCGAGCCCGCCGCCGGTCGCCGGCCGACCCCCGCGCTGGCGTCGCTGGTGCGACGGGCTCTGGATGGGTCCGACCGAGCGTCGCCAGGCGACGACCTCAGCGATATGTCGCTGTGGGTCGACGCCGGCAACAAGCAGCGTGGCCGGGCGCTGGTGGAGCTGCTCGAGCTGGGCGACCGGATCCCGACTCGAAGGCGGGGGCCGCTCACCGCTCCCCGGCTGGCACCGCCACACACGTAGGGGTGCGTGCGGCATGAGCGGACCCGGGCACGCCGACAAGGTGGTGATGATCGACGAAGCCTTTGCAGATGCTCGCATACCCCACGCATTCGGCGGCGCCATCGCCCTCGCCCACTACGGCGAGCCTCGTACCACCATCGACGTCGACGTGAACGTCTTCCTGGACGCAGACCGTTTCGAGGAGGTCAAGCGGAGCCTCTCACGGATCGGGGTAGACCGGTTCCCCGAGGAGGCATCGATCCATCGAGACGGGCAGGGCCGAGCCTTCTGGGGTTCGAATCCGGTGGACCTCTTCTTCGCCTACGACCCGATCCACGAGGCCATGCGCCGCGACGCCAAAGACGTACCCTTCGGCGATCGATCGATCCCCATCCTCGCGGCGGAACATCTGATCGTGGCGAAGATGACCCGTGACCGCCCCAGGGACTGGATCGACCTCGAGCAAGTACTCACGGCGAATCCCGGTCTCGGCGTGAACGAGATCGATCGGTGGCTTGGTCCTGTCGTCGGCACGGCCGATGCTCGGAACGGTCGGTTCCGAAAGCTGGTGGCACGCCTGCTCGGTAGGGAGATCGGCCAGGCCGAGCGCTGAACCATGGGCGCGTCGCAGAGCTGGGGCGGCGATGCATCGCCATCTGCATCGTGCAGAAGATGGTCTTTTCGAGGTGGTGAGCAGAAGAAGGCGACGGCGGTCCTCACAGAGGCTGCATGCAGCGGTTACCGAGCCTCGAAGGTTCAGCCGGGATCGGGAAGCATCACGTCGCGCACCAACGCGTCCAGGTCGGCGACCGCGGCGATGAACTGCCGCAGGGTACGGCGGGTCGCTCCGAACGAGTCGAACTCTTCGACAGCGATGCCGTCCTCTGAGTAGGCACGGCGAAAGTCCGGAAAATGAAGGAGCAACTGGTCGAGAATCCGCTTGTCCACGGGGTCGTCGATCCGAGACACGATCTCAATGTCGCTCTCATTGAACCTTCGCTGCCATGCGTAGGGAGGTGATATGACGACATCCCCGCCGATGAATTCGCTCCAATGCATGTGGTTGCGGAATGCGGCAGACAGCAGGCGGAGACGGTACCTGCGCTCATTGAAGATTCGATACGCCTTCTTGAACACGGCAACACCTGCCCACTCGAGATATCCGGGATCGATGACAGCTCCTTCCTTCTCGAGGAGAACCTTCAACCAGTCATCGAGCCGGCCGACCATGATCGTGCATACCGGTCCCATTTCCGAAATGGCCTTGTTCTCCGCCTCACGACGCTGCAATCCCCTCTCTACGGCCTCTCCGACAGCTAGGCATTGGGGGAGCGTGAAGCAGACCGTGGCGTTGATGCTGACGCCTCGGTAAGTCGCTTCTTCGATGGCTGGGATGCCGGCGCGGGTGACGGGGATCTTGACGATCACGTTCGGCGCCAGCTTGCTGAAAGCCACCGCCTGGTCGACGATCGAACTGGTGCTGCGGAAGCGCCTCGGGTCGGTCTGGATCGATATCCGGCCGTTGCGTCCACGCTGGGCCTCGAAGATGGGCTCGAGGAACCTGGCGGCCCGGACTGACAGCTCCTCGACGAGCTTCCATGCGATCTGGTCTTCGGTGGCCTCGGGCTGCTCCTGCAGCAAGGTATCGATGCGACCGCGCCACGTGGGCATTTCCTTTTTCAGGATCGACAAGGCGATGACGGGATTGCAGGTGGCGCCGACGGCGCCGTGCTCGATCGCGTAGGCCAGCTCGTCGGGCGCGGCCGAATCGTTCCAAAGGCACGTGGGCGTGGTCTGCGTCATCTGCCACAGCGGACTCGGGCAACCCCGGTCACCGGCGTCCGTTCGGCTGGGCGTCCGCGACGCCACGCCTTCGATGCGCATGCTCCACCTCCATCGCAGGGCTCCACGTTCATGGTGGCACCCGCCGCCAGGCAGTAGAAGGGCCGATGGTCCCATCGAGGCCCGAACGGGCTGTCATCTGCTTCCAATGATAAGAGCCACTGCATCGTGCCGAGACCGCCGGCTACCTGATGTGCCGGGAAGATGCGAACAAGAGCGAAACGGTCACCCAGCTCCACAAGTCCAAGATCCACCACATGGCCTGGAAAGCCTCTATGCAGGATGGCGGATGCCCATGCTCATCTCGGACCGCGATGTGCTCAAGTCCTCGGCATCGACTTCTCGGCCCTTCGACGCTTCACCTTGGACCCCAAGATCGGCTGCCGGCCATTTCTCTGAGGGTCGCCGGGTGTCTACGACGTCGCGGGACAAGTGTCTCAGATTGTCTCTCGACATCACACCTCGGCCCCGGCAGGATTCGAACCTGTGTGGAACTGTGACCCGCTTGGCGGAAGGATGCGGTGCGCGGTGCGAACCCACTTTTTCTCGTTGTGACGTCGTGATACATCGGAGGGCGGCGATGGCTCTCGATACGGGTGATGCGGCTAGTCCCTGGTCGGATAGAGGACGAGGCACTGCGCAGCGAGGGACCCACTGTGGCTGGTCCGCCCATCCGCAACGAAGAAACCCCGGCGGTGTAGACAGATCCCGGTGCACCCGGCGATGTGCGGGCGTGGCGCGTGTGGCGCCACCCTTCGAGTGTTGGCGAGGCGTGCCGTCGCGGCCGTCATAGACGTCTTTGTGATGGCGGCCCCCGTGGCGGCGCTCGTTGTGACGGGACCGGGCGTCGCACCAGCCGGCGCCGCTGTCCTACCCGCATGGACGGTGTACCACGGCGATCCCTCCGGGAGCGGGGTCGACACCTCGGGCGTGACGTTCTCGCCTCCGGCAACTGCGTGGTCATCGCCGACGCTGGATGGCCAGGTGTACGGCGAACCGCTCGAGTGGACGGGCAGGGTCTTTATCGCCACGGAGAACGACACGGTCTACTCGCTGGCAGCGGACAGCGGAGCCGTGCTCTGGTCCACTCATCTCGGTCCGCCGGTTCCCTCCGGTGACTTGCCCTGTGGCGACATCAGCCCGGCGGTGGGGATCACCGGTACGCCGGTCGTGGACCCGGCGCGGGCCGAGATCTTCGTCGTGGCGGACGAACACCTCGACGGTGCGCCCACCCACCTGCTGGTCGGCCTGGACACCTACACCGGGGCGGTGCTCGTCGACCGGCCGGTCGATCCTCCAGGTGCCGACACCTCCGCCATCCTGCAGCGGACCGGTCTGGCCCTGGACGACGGGAGCGTCGTGTTCGGCTTTGGGGGGAACGACGGTGACTGCTCGACATACCACGGATGGGTGATGGCCGCGCCCGAGAGCGGGGGCGCCGTCGGCGCCTACCAGATCGAGCCGGGTGGCAGTCAGGGAGCCGTCTGGATGGGCGGCGCGGCACCCGAAGTCGACGGCTCGGGGAACATTTGGGTGGCAACGGGCAACGGATCGGGACCTTCGAGCTCGCCCAACGGGAGCGACTCGGTGTTGGAGCTCTCGCCTGCGCTCCAGTTGGAGCAGTACTTCGCGCCGTCGAGCTGGAGCCACGACAATGACAATGACCTGGACCTCGGATCGTCGGCCCCGGCGCTGCTCGCCGACGGCACGGTGCTCCAAGTGGGCAAGTCCGATACCGCGTACCTGCTCAACCGATCCAATCTGGGAGGCGTCGGAGGCCAGCTGCTACAGGCCAAGGCCTGCGGCAGCGACGCCGACGGCGGGGACGCGGTCGACGGCACAGTGGTCTACGTGCCCTGCCTGAATGGGGTGGAGGCCATCCAGACTGGATCTGCACCCCCTGGCCTGGCCGAGCGATGGCAATCCGGCACCCCCGGGCCGCCGATCGTCGCCGGCGGCTTGGTGTGGTCCATCGGCGGGGGTGCCCTACACGGCATCGATCCGACATCCGGAGCAACAGCCGAGCGGGTCACAGTGGGCGCGGAGGCCAACCACTTCCCGACGCCCTCAGTCGGAGACGGACTGTTGCTGGCGCCGTCGGCCGACGGAGTCGTTGCCATCAGCGGGGCGGGGGGGGGCCCCCCCCCCCCCCCCCCCCCCCCC
>JBKQNY010000155.1:0-5581 GCA_052145775.1 Acidimicrobiales bacterium | reverse complement strand
CGCCGTGACCGGCGAGGACGTCCCCGTGGCCGAGCCCAGGGTCTGGGCGGCCCCGAAGCCGTAGACGGTGCCGTCGGCGGCCACCAGCCAGTAGCCGTTACCCGAGGGGGTCGCCGCGATGCCGATGATGTCGTCGCGGTGCACCCCGATCCCCGGCAGCGAGCCCAGGTAGGTGGCGTTGCCAAAGGCGAAGACCCCGCCGTCCTTGCCGACCAGGAAGTAGCCCCCGTCTGTGCCCGTCGGCACGAGCCCCGTGATGGGCTGCGAGGGTTTCACGCCCAGGCCCGGCAGCGAGCCCAGGAACGGGGCGTTCCCGAAGGCGAAGACCCCGCCGTCCGATCCCACCAGGAAGTAGCCCTGGTCGGTGGCCGTCGGCACCATGCCGACGACGTCGTGGACGCTCACCCCGAGCCCCGGCAGCGAGCCGAAGAAACCACCGGTGGTCCCCGGCGGGGAGAAGACGAAGACCCCGCCGTCTTGTCCCACCATGTCGTAGCCGGCGGTCTTGGCCGCAGGCGGCGGCGGGGGCGGGGGGGGCGTTGTTGTCTTGGTTGTCGGTGCCGGTAGCTTGGTGGTGGCGAACACCGTGCCGACCAGCTGGTCGACGGTCGGGTTCGAAGTCCCCGAGAGGGTGGCGATGATGCACCCTGTCGAGTCGACGGCGCTCTGGGGCGACACCTTCTGCCAGGCGTGGGCCGTGGCGTTCCACCACGAGAGGGTCTGGCCCGTCGCGAGGCCACATACGGTCACAGTGACCGCACTGAAGGAGCCACCGAGGGCAGTGTGGACGTCGAAGTAGGTTGTCCCCGCCGAGAAGGCGGCGACCGGGTCAGAGGGGTAGGTCGCCACGGTCAGGGTGCCTGTTCCGGTCGAGGTGGCCTTGACGGTGACCGGGGATTTCTCGGTTGTGACCGAGGGGTTCGGCCCCGAGGAGCTCTTTGTCCCTTCGGGCGCCACGGACGTCGGTACCACGGCGTTGGACGGTGCCGACGCTGTTGATGTCCCACCCTTGTTGGTGGCGGTCACGGTGAAGGTGTAGGAGGTCCCCGCGCTCAGGCCCGACACCTTGGCCGAGGTAGCTGTGCCCAGCGCGGTGACGGCAGTCACTGAGGGCGTCGAGTGGACGGTGAACGATGTCGTTGGCCCGCCCGTGGTCGGCTCGGTCCAGTGGACGGTGGCCGAGGTCACCCCGGCCGTCGCCGTGACCCCAGTCGGGGTGGCCGGGAGGGTGTACACGGTGACCGTGAACGGTCCTGCCGTGGCTGGTGGTGTGATCCCGTTTATGGCCTTGACCGAGTAGCTGAACGTAGTGGTCAGCACCGGTGGGGTCCCTGACACCGCCCCCGTGGTGGCATTGATCGAGAGCCATGTCGGCTGCCCGCTGAGTGAGTAGATGGGGGTTGGGTAGCCTGAGGTCGAGAAGGTGTAGGAGTAAGACTTGCCGACCGCGGCCTTGGTGGGCGGGGTGTCCACAGTGAAGTGCGGGGAACCGTCGACCGTGAGCGTGGTAGTCCCGGAGTTGCCCAGGAAATTCAGGTCCCCGGAGTACGTCGCCGTGATGGTGTCCTTGCCGGTCGGGGCACCGGTGGACTTGCAGCTCGCCTTGGCGGCGGCAAGTGTCGCCGTGCAGAGATGGGTTGTACCGGCCGCGAAGCTCACCGTTCCCGATGGTGTCCCGGCCGTGGCTGTGACCGTGGCCGAATAGGTGACTGTCCCGCCCGCCGTCGTCAATGACGGTGTGACCGAGGCGCCCACCGTGACCGTTCCCTTCCCGACTTTGAGCGCCAAGGTCGCCGTCGCGCTCTTCGACTGCCCGTCCGTAACGATCACTGTCACCGTGAATGTTCCCGCCTTGGTCGGCGATCCAGTGATGGCTCCGGTGGCTGTGTCGAGGGTGAGCCCCGGCGGAAGGCCTGTTGCTGTCCAGGTGTTGGAGCCTGTTCCTCCTGTGGCCACCAGCGTCGTGCTGTAGTGATCACCCACTGCGGTACTGGGGAGCGGTGACGTGGTCTTGATCGAGATCTTGGCGGGCGCTGTGGTGGAGGAACGAGCGATCCCGTAGTAGCCGTCGAGGCCGTAGCCACCGACGCACTTGTCCACGGAGTAGCAGGACACGTTCCAGAACCCATGACTCACGTGTGTTGTGAATGCGCTTGTTTTGCTGATCACCCTTGTGGGTGTTGTCGGTGTGACATCGGTGTACTTGGAACCGTTCCACACTGCCGAGACATCGCCGACGGCGTAGCTCTCCTCGTAGATGTAGCAGAAGGTCGAGGTGACGCAGGTGACCCCGCCGGCGTCGACGCCGGATGTCCCCCCTGCTGTGGAGTTACCGGGGCCTGTGATCAGCCCTGACCAGCCTTTCGACTGGGTCCAGGTGAACATGTACCCCGCGTTGTGGGTGACGGCCATGCAGTATGTGGCAGTTGCGCACGAGACCGAGGCGACTGTGGCCCTCGTGCCGGTCACGAAGTGGCTCGGGCTCGACCATGTCGTGCCGTTCCAGGTCGACTCGTAGCCATTGCTGTCCACCATCATGCAGAACTTCTTGGTCGGGCACGACGCTCGTCTGGGGGCGCCAGATGTGTCCACCTGAGTCAAGCTCGACCACGAGGTGCCGTCCCAGGTGCTCTCGGCTCCGTTGCCGGCGAACGCCGCGCAAAATGTCGCCGACGCACAGGAAACCGTCGTCAGCGGGTACGGGGCGAGGGGTGCGCCGTTGCCGACGCCGCTGACCTGGGTGCGTGTGCTCCAGGTACCTGTCTTCCACACGAAAGCTCCGCCCTGTGTGTCGATGGCAACGCAGAACGATGTCGTCGGGCAGCTGAGTCCGTCGATCGTTCCGTCACCGTCAAGGACGGTGCCGGGCAACCACGCCCCATCGCGCTCGAAGACGACGACGTAGCCGTCTGACGACGCGCAGAAGGCGGAGGTGGGACAAGAGATGTACAACCCCCCGCCGAAGGTTCCCCCGCAGCCATCCGGGCCACAGAACTCACCGACATCGAGCACGGGACTCCACTTGGAGCCGTTCCAGGTCATTGAAACGAAAGCGCCCTGATCACTGTACGCGACGGCCAGGCAAAACGACGTGGTCGGACACGAGAGGTCCGGGGCGTAGGTGCCTCCCAGCAGCTTGACCCCATTGTTGATCATGGTCTGTCGGGATCCCCACGATGTCCCGTCCCACACCCAGTACGACTGAACGTTCGGTGTCTTGCTCGCCGCGGAAAGTGTTGGTGTTGAGTAGCTCGCGATCAGGACGCACTTTGTGGACTTGGCGCAGGACACCCTGGAGGTGTTGATCGTCCCGGGAATCACTGTCGGAATGAGAGGCGTCGGTGCTGACCATTTCGCGCCGTTCCACTCGAGGGTCTCTCCTGTTGTGTTCACCGCCGCGCAGAATGTTGATGACGTGCACGACACCGACTTGAGTGTCGGATACATCGTGGCGGCAATGACTGTGTCCGACGACCACTTCTTCCCGTACCAGCTTGATTCACGCCCATCCGACGCTTTCCGAGCTCCTGATGGAGCTCGGACGGGCGGGTTTGGGGAGGGCTATCCACATTTAGCTTTCCATGAGACGAGACGCATTTTTTTGCTACTGTCCTGGTGACTGTACGATAAGCACCTGATTGCCGTCCGGGTCCTCAAGACTAAACCATTTAACTCCAGAGCCCGGGCCATACAAGTCATCTTTGACTTCATGAACCTTCACACCTTTTTCGCCGAGTGCCTTGTGGGCCGCCGCCACATCGGAGCTCGCAAAATACAGCGCCATGGTGCCAGGCTCGCTTTTCCCCGGCTTTGTGTCATTTGCAGTCACAGTCGAGAGGTTGATGGAGACCCCGCCTTCTGGCAGCGCCAGGGCGACCCATCGCCGGCCGGTCTGGCTGTAGTCCTGCGTGACTTTCAGGCCCAGCAAGGTATAGAACTCTTTGGACTTGTCCATGTTGCCGACAGCCATGGTGATCATCATGAACTTGTCGACAGCCATTCCTTGGGAATGTGCAACCGGTATTGCCACCAAGGCCAGGGAAAGAGCAAGAACAGCTTTCATACCCGTACTCCTTCGACGAAGACCGCTTCGCCGCATATGATTTCACCATGTAGTCGTAGCAGGGATGACAAAAGGGACAATATGTGGGATACGGGAAATAACCCCGGGGTCCAATTCTCGGTCTCCCGCTATGTATTAGCCATCGGTTTCTTCGTTGCAGTAGTTGTCTTTGGCCTGTTTTCCGCGATGAATCTCGGTGTAGATTTGTTTCCCTCCGTGCAGCCTTCTATATTTTCGAGCGCACTCGTCACCTGAATACGGAGTAACCCGGAATCTCTGAATGTGTTATTTTGGTTATATTGTACTGGACATGAGGCGTCCATGAAACACCTTGCACTGGCAAGTCTTCCGGCCCTCTAGCCATCCTGAAAGGAATGCTCATGCTGACGTACATGCAGGCCGCAATAATGGGCCTCCTCCAGGGAGTTACCGAGTTATTTCCGGTTTCGAGTCTCGGACACTCCGTCTTGCTGCCGAGCCTCCTCGGCTGGTCGAACCTTGTCCAGGCCCAGTCGAATACGGAGTCCTTCTTCCTCGCTTTTCTCGTCGGACTCCACCTTGCGACGGCAATAGCTTTGGTGATTTTCTACCGGGACGAGTGGCTTCGCATCGCTCGGGGTTTCTTCCGCTCGCTTTTCCGTCTGAAGATCGAGTCGCCTGATGAGCGCCTCGCCTGGCTTTTGGTGACCGCGACGATACCTACCGGGCTCACAGCTCTCATTTTCGAGCACCAGATCAGAGTGATCTTTGCAAAGCCCCTCTTTGCCGCCATTTTTCTCTTTATCAATGGCTTCATCCTTATCGCTGGCGAATTGTTCTCTCGAAGGAGACCGGTAGCGGTCGAGGACGATGGCCTCAAGGGCACTGAGGTTTCTCTCAACAAGGTTCGTTATACTGACGCCGCGGCAATCGGAATTACCCAAACGTCCGCCCTGCTCGCAGGAATCAGCCGCTCTGGTATCACTCTGGTCGGGGGCCTTGTGCGTGGTCTCAGCCACCGGACAGCTGCCCGCTTCTCTTTCTTCATGGCCACGCCGATCATCCTCCTCGCCGGTCTCTACAAGATCCCTGATCTTATCGGTCCGAACGGCAACGGGGTACGGCCCCAGATCCTTGTCGGGAGCATAGTGGCAGGCATCGCGGCCTTCTTTTCTGTAAGGTTCCTCGACCGATACTTCAGGGATCGGAAGGCGTGGCCATATGCGGTCTACTGCCTCATCGCCGGAGGAGTACTCACCCTCAAGTTTCTCTTGTTCAACTGAGGCGTATGCTGTCGAATAGCCAACATTGGCCTCTATTGCGGGAATACCGTCCTGAGCCAGTTGATCATTTCCTTCACCGAGGCCTTCGGCGTCCCTAAATGATCGGCGTTCACGAGCATATATTTGCTCTCCGGCTGCTTCGGAAGCTTATCGAAAATGAATCCCTTCCCCAATTCGATTGTCAGAGGATCGTCGGAGCCCGCTATATACAAAACCGGAATATTCGAGCCGAGCCTCGAAGCATTTTCCGCCGCCG
>JBKQNY010000154.1:0-3800 GCA_052145775.1 Acidimicrobiales bacterium | reverse complement strand
CATCCCGGGTGGTGCTGGTGACCGGCGGGGCCAGGGGCATCGGGGCCGCCTGCGTCGAGTGGTTCCTGGCCAACGGCGACACGGTCGCCGCCACCTACCGCGGCGACGCCGCGCCCGAGCCGCGGGGGGCCGCCGGGACGGGGGCGGCCCGCTTTTGCCCCGTGCGCTGCGACGTGACCAACCTCGACGACGTCGAGGCGGCCTTCGCCGAGATCGAGAAGCGTCACGGGCCGGTCGAGGTACTGGTGGCCAACGCCGGCATCACCCGCGACACCCTGCTCCTGCGGATGGACGAGCAGGCCTGGCAGGACGTGATCGACACCAACTTGACCGGCTCCTTCCGGGTGGCCAAGCGGGCGGTGGCCAAGATGCTCCGGCTGCACCGCGGCCGCATCATCTTCCTCTCCTCGGTGGGGGCGTTCATCGGCCTCCCCGGACAGGCCAACTACGCGGCGTCCAAGGCGGGGCTGGTGGGGATGGCCCGCGCCCTGGCCAGGGAGGTGGCCAGCCGGTCCATCACCGTCAACGTTGTCGCGCCGGGGATGGTGTCGACCGATATGATCGCGGCGCTCGGAGAGGATCGGATCTCACAGATGCAGGCCATGGTCCCCCTGGGTCGCCCCGGCACCCCGGAGGAAGTGGCCGGTGCGGTCGGCTTCTTGGCCTCGGACGGGGCCGGGTACATCACCGGGTCCGTGCTGCCGGTGGACGGCGGACTGGGTATGGGCTGGTGAGCACGGCCCGGGTCGTACGGCCGCTCGTCGAGACGGGTGCCTGAACGCCAACAAGCAAGTTCGAGAGCAGTGAGTCGCACAAGTGAAAGGGAAGAGCCCAAGTGGACGATGAAGCAGCGTTCGAGAAGTTCCGCGAGTGTGCAGTGGAGGTGCTCCAGGTTCCCGCCGACAAGGTCACCAGGGAAGCCCGGTTCGCCGACGATCTCGACGCCGACAGCCTCGACCTGGTCGAGCTGGTGATGGCCCTCGAGGAGTCCTTCGACATCACCGTCGAGGAGACCGAGCTCGAGGACATCGAGACCATCGGCCAGGCCTTCGACCTGATCTCCGCCAAGCTCTGATGCTGCTGGGCGTCGGGCCGGACGGCCCCATCAAGGGCCGACGTGTCGCCGTCACCGGCGTGGGCGCGGTGACCTGCTGCGGCCAGGGCGCTGCGGCGCTCTGGGAGGGGCTGATCAACCCGAGCATCGAGGGCGAGCGCCGGGTGCCGGACTTCGACCCGGCCGACTACTTCGGTCCCAAAGAGGCGCGGCGCGTCGACCGCTTCGCCCAGTTCACCGTGGCCACGGCCGACATGGCCCTGGCCGACGCCGGGACACTCGACGCCGACCCCGACCGATCGGGTGTGATCTTCGCCACCGGGGTCGGTGGGTTCAACACCCTGGCCGAGCAGGTGATCATCTGCCACGAGCGGGGCCCGCGCAAGGTCTCACCGTTCCTGGTGCCCATGATGATGGCCAACGCCGGGGCGGCCAACGTCTCCATGCGGGCCGGCTGGCACGGGCCCTCCGAGACGGTGGTGACCGCCTGCGCGGCGGGGACCCACGCCCTGGCCGCGGCGGCCCGGCTGGTGACCACCGGACGGTGCGACGTGGCCATCGGGGGCGGCGCCGAGGCCTCGTTCCACCCCGCGGCCGTGGCCGCCTTCACCAACATGACGGCCCTGTCGACCAGCGGCGTCTCCCGCCCCTTCGACGCCCGCCGGGACGGCTTCGTCATGACCGAGGGCTCGGCCGCGCTCGTGCTGGAGGACTGGGACCGGGCCGTGGCCCGCGGCGCACACATCTACGCCGAGGTGGCGGGGTCGGGCAGCACCGCCGACGCCCACCACATCACCGCCCCCGCCCCCGGCGGGGCCGGGGCGGTGGCCTGCATGGAGCAGGCCCTCTTCGACGCCGGGCTCGAGCCGTCGGACATCCGCCACATCAACGCCCACGGGACCGGCACCCCCCTCAACGACCTCTCCGAGTCAAGGGCCATCAACAAGGTCTTCGGCGAGCCGGGCCCGATCGTCACCTCCAACAAGGGGGTGACCGGCCACGGCCTCGCCGCCGCCGGGGCCATGGAGGCCGTGGCCTCGGTGCTGTCCATCGAGCACCGGCTCATCCCCCCCACCTACGGCTGCGAGGAGCTCGACCCAGAGATCAGCATCGACGTCGTGCGGGGCGAGGCCCGCCCATGGGAGCCCGGGCCGATCCTCTCCAACTCCTTCGGGTTCGGCGGCCACAACGGCAGCCTGATCTTCCTGCCCCCGTCCTGACCGCCGGGGCTCAGCGGTCGAGCGCGGCCCGAAGCTCGCCCACGAAGGTGGCCGCCGCCTCGGCGCCACCGCCCTCGACCAACCGGCGCACCAGGGCCGAGCCCACCACCACGCCGTCGGCCACGCCGCAGACCTCCGCCGCCTGCTCGGGGGTGGAGACCCCCACACCCACGCAGACCGGCAGGTCGGTGGCGTCTCTGATCTTCCCGACCACCGCGGCCGCCTCGTCACCCACCGACGCCCGCTCGCCGGTGACCCCCATCCGGGCCACCGCGTAGACGAAGCCCCGGCAGCGGTCGCAGATGCGGGCCACGCGCTCGGTGGGGGTGGAGGGGGCGACTAGCAGCACCGTCTCGATCCCGGCCCCGTCGGCCTCCTCCGCCCACGGGCCGAGTTCCTCGAGGGGAAGGTCGGGCACGATGGCCCCCGAGATGCCGGCCGCGGCCAGTGAGCGGGCCATCCGCCGGTGGCCGGCGCGGTAGACGAGGTTGTAGTAGGTCATGACGGCCACCGGGACCCCGATCCCCGCCGCTCCCACCCCGTCGATCACCATCGTGGGGGTGGTGCCGCGGCCCAGGGCGAGGACCGAGGCCGCCTGGATCACCGGGCCGTCTATCATCGGGTCCGAGAAGGGGATGCCGACCTCGACGGCGTCGGCACCGGCGGCCACCACGGCTTGGAGGACCTCGACCCAGTCGTCGGCCATCCCGCCCATGACGTAGGGGATGAGCAGCTTGCGGCCCTCGGCCCGCCGGGAGCGCAGCGCCGCCTGGAGGCCGCCGCTCACGGCTGGGACCCGCCCGAGAGCAGGTCGCGGACCTGGGCCACGTCCTTGTCGCCCCGACCCGAGAGGGTCACGAGCACGGTCGACCCCTCGGGCACCGACCGGCCGGCCTCGCGGGCCAGCCAGGCGAGGGCGTGGGCCGGCTCGAGGGCGGGGATGATCCCCTCGGTCTCGGCCAGCAGACGGAAGGCGGCCACCACCTCGTCGTCGTCGGCCCGCTCGTAGGTGGCGCGGCCGATCGCCGCCAGGTGGGCGTGCTCGGGGCCGATGCCCGGGTAGTCGAGGCCGGCCGAGATGGAGTGCGCCTCGAGGATCTGACCGCTCTCGTCCTGGAGGAGCTGGGAGCGCATCCCGTGCAGGACGCCGGGGATGCCCGCCGACGCCGCCGCCCCGCCGGCCGCCTCCACCCCGACCAGCCGGGCGGTCGTGTCGACGAACCCGGCGAAGGTCCCGGCCGCGTTGGACCCCCCGCCCACGCAGGCCACCACCAGGTCGGGGTCGGCCCCGCCGAGCAGCTGGCGGCACTGGGACCGGGCCTCCTCCCCCACCACCCGCTGGAACTCGCGCACCATGTAGGGGAAGGGGTGGGGCCCCATCACCGAGCCGATGCAGTAGTGGGTGGTGGCCACCGAGGCCACCCACTCGCGCAGGGCCTCGGTCACGGCGTCCTTCAAGGTGGCGCTGCCCGAGGCGACGGGGCGGACCTCGGCCCCCAGCAGCTCCATGCGGAAGACGTTCAGCT
>JBKQNY010000153.1:0-5665 GCA_052145775.1 Acidimicrobiales bacterium | reverse complement strand
TGCCCTGCACCTTGTCGATCCGCAGCACGTCGGGGTACACCGTGCCGACGATCACCTCGACGCCGACGACCACCTGCCGCTCGATGGTCGTGACCGCTGAGCGTCCCTTGGTTGGCCTCGTGGTGGTCGTGGTCGGAGGGGCGATCTCGGCGACACCCACCCCCGTCAGGTACTGGCCGGGGGGCGTCCCCGCCGGCACGTTCACCGTGAAGCTCACGTTGCGACGTTGGCCGCCTGTGACAGCGAGTGGGCCGGGCAGGCCGGTGAGCCAGCAGCTCGCGCCGCTGCATCGACCGTCCGAGGGGGCGAGGTAGGCATCCCCCGACCCGTTGGCGGTGACACCCTGCGCGGCGAAGACGTTCACGTTGACGACACCGGAGCCCTCACCGACGATGGTGACGACACCCTGCGCGTTCCCCCCGGGGGCCACGTGGAACTGAAAGTAGCTGAGACCTCCCGGTGCCCCCACCGGCACGACGGAGAAGGACCCGGTGGACGCAGTCGCCGCGGCCGCCAGGACCCCGTTCACCGCTGAGAACATCATGATGATCCCGATGGCGATGACCGCCCCGGGTAGGGCTATGACTCGTCGCGTCGAGCTTCGCCTGCGGCGCGACGACACCTTGTTCCGGGGGCGCGACGACATGTCGTCCACTCAGCGGCTCCCTGCAGTCGGTTGGTTCAGATTGCCCCGAGGCGGCAACCCACTCCGGCTCGAATTCTTCACGGCGTCGTGTGCGCTTCAAGCGGGGACAGGTCAGTGCTCGGCGCTCTCGGGGCTGGCTGAGGGTCCTTTCGACGCTCGCGAACGACGGTCGAGGTTGGGCAGTGCGACCCCGCCTACGGCCCGCTGGAGATCGTCAGGGTGATTGTGCCGGTGTACGTCCCGGCGTAGGCGTCTGCCGGTATCTTCAGCCACGCTGTCACGGCCAGGGCGACCGCCCCCATGCCACTTGTTGTCGATGCGCTGGCCACGGTGGTTGGCGCGCACCCCGTACCACTTGTCCCGCATGTCGCCGTGACGGTGACCGGATAGGTGACGGCGTTGTCGGCAAGGCTGCACGTCGATGTCGCGGTGCACGTCTCCTTCGGCGCTTCGTCGCCTTTCGCAGAACTCGAAGACCCGTTGAGCGTGACCTGCGTCGGCCGAAACGCCTGGGGGTGCTTGAGAGCCGCGGACGAATCGGTGAAGGGGGTGATCGTTGCCGTGACACTCCAGCCCGACCCCGAACCCGTGGCGTTGACCGCGGTGATTGTCGCGCGCCCGTCCTGGTTGAGGTCGTAACCGTTGAGGGTGGTTGCCCACTTGATCGAGGACGGGGCCCCGATGGCCAGGGCACCCCCGGCCACTGTCGCGGTCCCGCTGATCGTGCAGGTCGCGGTAACGCTCTCGACCGGCACTGTGCATTGGGCCGACGAGGCGGTCGACGTCACGAGCATCACCGGTCCAACTGCGAGTGCCCCTGCTACGAGTGCCCGCGTGGCCCACTTCGCCGACCTTTGCTTTCTGCGTACCTTCAACATCGAACCCACCCCCTTTGCCCCTCCTTCGAGGGAACTGATGGAGTCTGCCATCAAGGGGCAACCGCATCAACTGGAACGGTGCGCGGGGGCCCGGCGGGCTCAACGGGACCGTGCAACTTCTCGGGGCGGGTTCAGCGAATCACCACGTTTTGCCGATTGAGCAGCCCCTTCGCCCAGCGGTCGTGCCGCGAGATCTGCTTTGCCAAGGCTCGGTCCTCGGCGGACCGTGTCAGCCGGCGAACGAGACCTGCTGAGCCTGCGCCAGGAGCTCGGCGCGGTCGGCGGGGAGGATGTACCCCTCGCCGATCGCCTTGTCCAGGCTCGCCGTGTACCCGGCGAGGTAGTGGCTCTTCGTCCCGTACAGCCGCACCAGTGTGGTGGGGCTGAAGGGCGTGGTCTGCCCGAACAGGCTGCACAGGGTCGACGACCCCCTCGGGGCGGCGCCGCTGAGCGTCGAGACGGGAACGTCGACCGCCGGGGTCCGCACGCCACCGATCACATTTCCGTGGGCGTCGAGGGCGAGCTTCGGCGGACTCGTCGCCGCCAGCCGGAAGGGCGCGGGCGACGGCGGCGGGGTGCCGTCGTCCACCCACCGACTGAGGGCGGCGAACGCCGCCTGGGCGACTTCGTGCTGCGGACCGTCGTTGATTGTCGTCTTGCAACCGAGGATCCCGACGGCTCCCCCGATCTCGTAGGCGTCGGCGTGCGACGTGCCGGCGACCTCCCAGGTGCGGATGCGATCGGTGTCGGGCTGCTGGGCGACGGCGTAGCCGAGTGTGACGAGGTCGGTCTGCGTCTCGAAGATGAAGGTCGGCACGTCGAGGTCGGTGCGGACCCACAGCTCCTTGGGGACGTGCGCGGACTGGAGCGATGTCCCGCCCAAGGCGGCTCCGCCCTCGCCGCGGCTGTGGATGAAGTAGCCGTCGAAGATGTGGCCGAGCGGCGCGAAGGCGTCGACGTAGGTGGTGAGGAAGAACGCCGACTGCGACTCGCCCACGGCGATCAGGTGCTTCGGTCGCACGCCGCCCAGGACCGCCGCCGGCGGGTCCCCGAGCGCCTCGCCGATCTGGGCGAAGATGTCGAAGGAGTACTGGTCGCCGGGGTGGTGGAGTGAGCCGTAGCGTGTGGGCTCCTTCTGGACCAGCCCCTCGGTGGAGGAATGCAGGACGAGCGCTGTGCCGCCGTCGACCCCGAGGGCCTGGGCGGACACCCCCACGTAGGCGTAGCCCTGGCTGAGCAGGTAGGGGCTCAGGTAGTCGTAGTCGGGCGCGCTCTCCCCGGCGGACTCGTTCATCCACTCGACCACCACGGTCCCGTTGAACTTGGCCGGGTCCTCGGGGCGGCGCACGATGATCCGCGTCTCGTAGGGGGCCGACGTGGTCGGGGCGACCTTCCACCTCCCGTCGGCGGGCTCGGCGACCGCCCGGTAGGCGTGGGCGGTCCCGCTGACGAAGAACTCCTGCTCGCTGTAGCCGTATGTGGAGAGCACCAGTGGGTGCGCTGTGATCGGCTCGATCTCGTGCCCGACGGTGATCGGTCCGGTAATGGTGGCCGCCGCGCCGAGCGCACCCGAGCCCGTGGCCGCATCCGCGGCCGGTGCGCCCACCCACGCCACCGCACACAGGGCGACGGCCACGGCCGTCCCGCCGCATGCGGCCCGTATCCTGGGCGGCCTGTCACTTCCGGCAGTCATCTTTCCCCCGATCTTCGCCCGCATGGGCCGAGCACCGACGATACGGCCCTCTTGGTGCGGGCGGTGCGCGCCGATGCCCGGGGTCACCGCCTCGGTGCGACGTCGAAGCGCCGGTGGGCGAGGACCGGCAGCTCGGCCCGCACCTCTCCCACCCGATCGGCCACCAGGTCGGCCACGGCCATCCCCTCCTCGTCGGCTCCCAGGGCCGTCAGCACCCGCCCGCTTGGATCGACGACCATGGACCGGCCGGTGGCCTCGGGGCCGGGCTTGGCCGCCGCCACGACATAAGCGGTGTTCTCGATGGCCCTGGCGCGGAGCAGCACCTCCCACGCGTCGGCCTTCCCCGGCCCGGCCAGCCAGTGGGCCGGCACCACCATCGCCGTCGCCCCCCGGTCGCTGAGGGCCCGGGCCATCTCGGGGAACCGCAGGTCGTAACAGGTCATCAGACCGAAGACGAGGCCGCCGAGGCCGAAGACGACCACATTGTCGTCCCGCGGGTCGCCGGCCTCGACCCGGTCTGACTCCCGCCAGCCGTGGGCGTCGTAGAGGTGGAGCTTGCGGTACGCACCGACGAGGCCGTCGGGACCGACCGCCACCACGGTGTTGCGGACCTTCCCCGGGCGTCTGGACGGCTCGAAGGTCCCGGCCACCACGGTCAGCCCGCCCTCGACGGCCGCCCGCTGCAGGGCGGTGACGAAGGGACCGTCGAGCGGCTCGGCCATCGAGGTGAGGTCGGCCGTGGGCCCGCCGAAGGTGCACATCGCCGCCTCGGGCAGCACCAACAGCTCGGCTCCCCGTCCGGCCGCCTCGGCCACCCGGGCCAGGGCTGCGTCCCGATTGGCCCCTTTGTCGGCGGAGGTGGCGAACTGGGCCACGACGACCTTCACGGCTGCAGGGTAACTCCAGCACCCCGGTACGACCACCAGTGGGATTACCCGCCCGTAATGAGACGGCGTCGCCCGCCCCGTGACACACTGGGTCACCGCGGCCGGGAAGCGCCGACCGGCGCCGGCCGGGCGCCCGCCGCGGCTGGGAGACGGCCATACGTGTTGGTGTTCACCTTCCCCGGGCAGGGGTCGCAACGGTCGGGCATGGGACGAGAATGGGTCGACCACCCCTCCTGGGAGGTGGTCGCCGAGGCCTCGGCCGCGGCCGGGCGCGACGTCGAGTCGCTGCTCCTCGAGGCGCCGATGGAGGAGCTCACCCACACGGCCAACGCCCAGCTGGCCACGTTCGTCCTCTCCCTCGTGGTCCTCGACGCCGTCGAGCGGCTCGGCCTCTCCCCCGCCGCCTGCGCCGGCCACAGCCTGGGCGAGTACACCGCCCTCGTCTCGAGCGGCGCCGTGTCGTTCCCCGACGGGGTCCACTTGGTGGCCGCCCGGGGCGAGGCCATGGCCCGCGCCGGCGAGGACGCGCCCGGGACCATGGCCGCGCTGCTGGGCATCAACGACGACGACGCCGAGGCCGCCTGCCAGCGGGCCGAGGGCGACGTCTGGGTGGCCAACTACAACGCCCCGGGGCAGGTGGTGGTGGCCGGGACCGCCGAGGCCGTGGCCACGGTGGCCGTGCTCGCCAAGGAGCTCGGGGCGCGCAAGGTCATGCCGATCCCGGTCTCGGGGGCCTTCCACACGCCCCTCATGTCCGGGGCCAGGTCGGCCCTGCGCAAGGCGCTGGGCGACGCCACCTTCCTGGCGCCCGAGGTGCCGGTGGTGGCGAACGTCGACGCCCGGGTCCACAACGACCCGGCCGAGTGGCCCAGCCTCCTCTCGGCCCAGCTGTGCAGCCCGGTGCGCTGGCGCCACACGCTCGAGACCCTGGCCGGCCTGGGCGCCACCTCCCTGGTCGAGCTGGGACCGGGGGGCGTGCTGACCGGCCTGGCCCGGCGGGTCGTGCCCGAGCTGCACGCCATGTCGGTCTCGGTGCCCGACCACCTCGACGCCCTGATGGACGCGGTGGCGGTGCCCGAGTCGTGGCGCAGCGAACTCCACACCCACCACGGCGAGCACCTCTACATGTCCGAGCGCGTGGTGGTGAGCCCCTGCTCGGGCATCTTCGCCCCCGAGGACTCCCTCGCCGCCCCGGGCACCGGCCTCTTGCCCGGGACCGCCGGGACGGCCGACGGTCCCGGTGCGGTCGCCGCGTCGGACACCGTCGGCGTGGGCGACCTGGTGGGCCGGGTGGGCGTGGCCGACGTCCGCACGCCCTTCGCCGGGCAGGTGGTCCGCTGGCTGTCGACCGCCGGCGAGCGGGTCCAGGAGGGACAACCGCTCGTCTGGCTGCGGGTCCCCGGGGACGGCCGGTGAAGGAGGACGACGCACCGGCATCCCGGGTGGTGCTGGTGACCGGCGGGGCCAGGGGCATCGGGGCCGCCTGCGTCGAGTGGTTCCTGGCCAACGGCGACACGGTCGCCGCCACCTACCGCGGCGACGCCGCGCCCGAGCCGCGGGG
>JBKQNY010000152.1:0-6198 GCA_052145775.1 Acidimicrobiales bacterium | reverse complement strand
CCGTCGGCATCTCGTCGAGCTCCTCCGCCCCGTCCCGACCACCGCCGTCCGACGGCACCTCGCCGTCGCCGCCCGGCGGGACGACCCCGGGCTCGCCCTGGTCCTGCCGGCGGCGCCCGCCGCCGGCAGTGATGAGCCGGCGGGGCCGGACCTGGCCCGACGTCTCGCCGACGGCCATGGCCGCCTCGCGGGTGATCTTGTCCTCGACGGACACCTTGTAGGGGAGGATGTCGCCCTTGTAGATCCAAACTTTCACCCCCACCCGGCCGGCGGTGGTCCGGGCCTCGCGGAAGCCGTAGTCGATGTCGGCCCGCAGGGTGTGCAGGGGGACCCGGCCCTCGCGGTAGGACTCCTTGCGCGACATCTCGGCGCCGCCCAGCCGGCCCGCGCACTGGACGCGAACGCCCTGGGCGCCGGCCTTCTGCACGGTCTGGATGGCCCGCTTCATGGCCCGGCGGAAGGCCACCCGGCGCGCCAGCTGGTCGCAGATCCCCTGGGCGATGAGGGCGGCGTCGAGCTCAGGCTGCTTGATCTCTTGGATGTTGAGCTGGATCCGGTTCTGGAGCCCGGTCATCTCCTCCAGCTTCTTCTTGAGCCGGTCGGCCTCGGCCCCCCGCCGGCCGATCACGATCCCCGGGCGTGCCGTGTGGATGTCGACCCGGAGCCGGTCGCGGGTGCGCTCGACCTCGATCCGGCTGACGGCTGCCGCCTCCAGCTGGGTCATGAGGTAGTCCCGGATCTTCCAGTCCTCCACCACGAAGTCCCGGTAGTGGCGCTCCTCGAACCAGCGCGACTTCCAGTCCGTGGTCACGCCGAGGCGGAACCCGTAGGGGTTTACCTTCTGGCCCATCTACTCGCCCTTCTCACTGTCGTCGTCGTCGGCCGGCGCGCTCTCGTCCCCCGCGCTGGCCTCTTCGGTTCCGTCTCGCGCTGCCACCTCGTCGCCGTCGCCCGTCTCCTCGCCGGCGACCTCGGCGGCCGCCTGCTCGGCGACCTCCTCGTCGCTGGTCTCGGCACCGACCCGCTCGGCCTCGGCCTCCACCACGTCCTCGGCGGCCTGCTCGGCGGCCGCGTCCTCGACCAGCTCGCCCTCGACCTCCGCCGCCCGGGCGGCCTCGGCCTCGGCGGCCTCCCGCTCCGCCTCCTGGGCGTGGCGCCGGCGGGAGAGCCGGCCGGAGAGGTCGGCCCGCCGCCTCGACTCGGAGACCCGGCGGGACCGCTGGGCCGTCACCTCCTCGCGCTGGGCCCGGCGTCGCTCGAGGCGCTCGTCGGGCAGCATGGAGACGATGACGGTGATGTGGCAGGTGCGCTTGCGGATGCGGCTGGCCCGGCCCCGGGCCCGGGGACGCCAGCGCTTCTGGGTGGCCCCCTCGTCGGCGAAGCACGCCGAGACGAAGAGGTCCTCGGCGTCCTGACCGTCGTTGTGGACGGCGTTGGCCACCGCCGAGGCCAGCACCTGGCCCACCACCGTGGCCGCCTCGCGCGAGGTGGTGCGCAGGATCTCGGCCGCGGTCTCGACGTCCTCGCCCCGGATGAGGTCGAGGACCTGGCGGGCCTTCGACGCCGACATGCGGTAGTGGCGCAGGACGGCCCTAGTGCCCGGCCGCTCGTTGGTCTTGAGACCGGTCATCTCAGCGCCTCCCCGCCCGCTCCTGGCCGGCGTGGTAGCGGAAGGTCCGGGTCGGGGCGAACTCGCCCAGCTTGTGGCCGACCATCGACTCGGTCACGTAGACCGGGACGTGGCGGCGGCCGTCGTGCACGGCGATGGTGTGGCCCACCATGTCGGGGATGACGGTCGACCGGCGGGACCAGGTCTTGACCACCCGCTTCTCGCCGCTCGCGTTCAGGACGTCCACCTTCTTCAGCAGGTGGTCGTCGACGAACGGGCCCTTCTTCAGGCTGCGTGGCATGGCTCCCCCTACCGCCTGGTGCCCCGGGTGCGCCGGCGGCGGACGATCATCTTGTCGGAATCCTTGTGGCGGGCCCGGGTGCGCCCCTCGGGCTTGCCCCAGGGCGAGACCGGGTGGCGGCCGCCGGAGGACTTGCCCTCGCCACCGCCGAGGGGGTGGTCGACCGGGTTCATGGCCACGCCGCGGGTCTGGGGGCGGATGCCCTTCCAGCGGCTGCGGCCGGCTTTGCCCACCTTGACCAGCTCGGCCTCGGCGTTGCCGACCACGCCCAGGGTGGCCCGGCAGTCGATCGACACCCGGCGCATCTCGGTGGAGGGGAGCCGAAGGGTGGCGAACGCCCCCTCCTTGGCCACCAGCTGGATGCTCATGCCCGCGCCCCGGGCGAGCTTCCCGCCGCCACCGGGCCGCAGCTCCACGTTGTGGATGACCGAGCCCACCGGGATATAGCGCATCGGCAGGGCGTTGCCCGGCCGGATCTCGGCACCGTGGCCGCTCTGGAGCAGGTCGCCGACCTTGACCCCGGCCGGGGCGAGGATGTAGCGCTTCTCCCCGTCGAGGTAGTGGAGCAGGGCGATCCGGGCGTTGCGCCCCGGGTCGTACTCGATCGCCGCCACCTTGGCCGGCACGCCGTCCTTGTCCCGTCGGAAGTCGACGATCCGGTACTGACGCTTGTGGCCGCCGCCTCGGTGCCGGGAGGTCTTGCGGCCCAGGTTATTCCGCCCGCCCGAGCTCGGCTTGGGGGCGAGCAGCGAGCGCTCCGGGCGGTCGCGGGTGATCTCGGAGAAGTCCGAGACGGTCTGGAACCGGCGTCCGGCGCTGGTCGGCTTTCTGCTGCGGAGGGGCATGGTTCTCTCAGCTCTCGAAGAGGTCGATCTTCTCGCCGGGGTGCAGCGTGACGATGGCCCGCTTGGTGTCAGGACGGTGGCCGACCGTGTTGGTGCGGCGGTTCCGGTGGGCCTTGCCCTTGCGGTTGAGGGTGTTGACCTTGTCCACCCTCACCCCGAAGGCCTGCTCGACGGCAAGGCGCACCTCGATCTTGGTGGCCCTGGGGTCGACGACGAAGACGTAGACGCCGCGGTTCATGAGACCGTAGGTCTTCTCGGAGATGACCGGGTGGCGGAGCACGGTGGTGGCGTCCCTCACGACACTGCCTCCTCGTCGCTGCTCTCGGCCTCGGCCGCCTCGGCGGGCTCGTCGGCGACCGGTCCGTCGGCGACCGGTCCGTCGGCGGGATCGCTCACGGCGTCCTCAGCGGCCGCGGCGCCGGGCAGCGTCTCGTCGGTGAACACGACCCAGTCGTTGCGCAGCACGTCGTAGGCGGAGAGCTCGCGCAGGAGCGTCGTCTGGACGTCGACCAGGTTGCCGAAGGAGCGCTCGGCCACCACGTCGTCGTCGCCCAGGACCACCAGCACCCGGCCGTCGAGGCCGAGGGCCGCCAGGGCGGCCACGGCGGACTTGGTCCGGGGCGTCTCCCAGCCCCAGGCGTCGACCAGGGCGACCCGCTCGCCGGCGGCTCGGTCCGAGAGGGCCGAGCGCAGGGCCAGCCGGACCATCTTCTTCGGCGTGCTCTGGCGGTAGCTGCGGGGCTTGGGCCCGAGGGCCACCCCGCCGCCCGACCAGCTGGGGGCCCGGGTCGACCCCTGGCGGGACCGCCCCGTCCCCTTCTGGCGGAAGGGCTTCGCCCCGCCGCCGCGCACCTCGGCGCGGGTCCGGGTGGACTGGGTGCCGCTGCGGGCGGCGGCCAGCTGCGCCGTCACCACCTGGTGCAGGACGGACTCGTTGGGGACGATGCCGAACACCTCGGGCTCGAGGTCGACCGTCCCGAGTTCCTTGCCCTCGACGTCGCGCCGGACGACCGAGCGGGCGACCGGCTCGGGGCGCTCCTTGCGGACCGGCCGGCGAGGGGCCAGCGACGTGGTGCTCACCGGCGTGCCCCTCCCTTGCCCGAGGGGGTCTTCACCGAGTCCCGCAGCACCACCACGGTGCCCCGGGACCCCGGGACGGCCCCCTTGACCAGCATCAGCTCCCGCTCGGGGTCCGCCGCCACGACCTCGAGGTTGAGCGCCGTGACCTGGTTCCCGCCCATCCGGCCGGCCATCCGGGTGCCCTTGAAGACCCGGGACGGGGTGGCGCACGCCCCGATGGAACCCGGCACCCGGTGGGCCTTGTGGTTCCCGTGGGAGGCCCCCTGTCCCTTGAAGTTGTGGCGCTTCATTCCGCCGGCGAACCCCTTGCCCTTGCTCACGGCGATGGCGTCGACCCGTTCCCCGGCGCTCCACTGGTCCGCCGTGAGCTCCTGGCCCACCTCGTAGGCGCTCGTGTCGTCGAGGCGCAGCTCGACCAGCTCCCTCCCGGGGTCGACCCCGGCCTTCTCGAAGTGGCCCATCTCGGGCTTGGTCAGGGCGCCGGCCCGGCGGAACCCCCAGGTCACCTGGAGGGCGGAGTAGCCCTCGCGCTCGGGGGACTTGACCTGCACCACGCGCACGGGCGCGACTTTCAGCACCGTCACCGGGATGGCGCGGTTCTGGTCGTCCCATACCTGGGTCATGCCGACCTTCTCGCCGACGATCGCCTTCGTTGCCACGTAGTGCTCCCGTGTGCACGCCAACGCTCCGCCCGGGGATCCCGAGCGGAGCGCTCGAATGTGTCGGCCCGAGGTCCCTGCCGACCCCCTCGCGGGGCGCCAGGCGCTCAGGCACATCAGCTGGACCGGCTCGGGCTGGCCGTGCCGGGGGACCGGAAATCGGCCCGAAGGGAAAACCTACACCAAATCCGTCTTGCCTGCCAGGGGGCCCTCGGCCCCCGGACGGTCAGGCGTTCTGGATCTTGATCTCGATGTCAACGCCTGCCGGGAGGTCGAGCCGCTGGAGCGAGTCGACCGTCTTGGGGGTGTGCTCGACGATGTCCACCAGGCGCTTGTGCACCCGCATCTCGAAGTGCTCCCGACTGTCCTTGTACTTGTGGGGGGAGCGGATGACCGTGTAGCGGTGCTTGTCCGTCGGCAGGGGGACCGGTCCTTGGATCTTGGCCTGGGTGCGCAGGACCGTCTGGACGATCTTCTCGGTCGACTGGTCGAGGATTTCGTGGTCGTAGGCCTTCAGCCGGATCCTGATCTTCTGCCTGGGGCCGTCGGCCATGTGTGTCCTCTTCCTCGCCGGTCGTCTACTTGAGGATCTTGGTGACCCGGCCCGAGGCCACGGTCCGGCCACCCTCGCGGATGGCGAAGCGCAGACCCTCGACCATGGCGATCGGCTTGCCCAGCTCGACGGTCATGTCGGTGTTGTCCCCGGGCATGACCATCTCGGTGCCCTCGGGGAGCGAGATGGTGCCGGTCACGTCGGTCGTCCGGAAGTAGAACTGCGGCCGGTAGTTGGAGAAGAACGGCTTGTGGCGGCCGCCCTCCTCCTTGGTCAGCACGTAGATGGTGGCCTCGAAGTCGGTGTGCGGGGTGATGGAGCCCGGCTTGCAGAGCACCTGGCCGCGCTCGACGTCCTCCTTCTTGGTGCCCCGCAGCAGGGCGCCGATGTTGTCGCCGGCCTGCCCCTGGTCGAGCAGCTTGCGGAACATCTCGACCCCGGTCACGGTGGTCTTCTGGGTGTCGCGCAGCCCGACGATCTCGACCTCCTCGCCCACCTTGACGATGCCCGTCTCGACCTTGCCGGTCACCACGGTGCCCCGGCCGGTGATGGACATGACGTCCTCGATCGGCATGAGGAAGGGCTTCTCGACGTCGCGGATCGGCTCGGGGATGTAGCTGTCCACGGCGTCCATGAGCTCGAGGATCTTGGGGGTCCACTCGGGGTCGCCCTCGAGGGCCTTGAGGGCGCTGACCCGGATGACCGGGGTGTCGTCGCCGGGGAACTCGTACTCGTTCAGCAGCTCGCGGACCTCCAGCTCGACCAGGTCGAGGAGCTCCTCGTCGTCCACCATGTCCGCCTTGTTCAGGGCGACCACGATGTAGGGGACGCCCACCTGGCGGGCGAGCAGGACGTGCTCACGGGTCTGGGGCATCGGGCCGTCGGCCGCCGAGACCACCAGGATGGCCCCGTCCACCTGGGCCGCGCCGGTGATCATGTTCTTGATGTAGTCGGCGTGGCCGGGCATGTCGACGTGGGCGTAGTGCCGGTTGGCCGTCTCGTACTCGACGTGGGCGATCGAGATGGTGATGCCCCGCTGCTTCTCCTCGGGCGCCTTGTCGAGTACGAGACGGCCAACCGGCACTACGCCCACGTCGACATGCCCGGCCACGCCGACTACATCAAGAACATGATCACCGGCGCGGCCCAGG
>JBKQNY010000151.1:0-41640 GCA_052145775.1 Acidimicrobiales bacterium | reverse complement strand
CGCCGGCGGACCAGCTCGTCGGCGGCGGCACGGACGTCGGCCGGGATCTGCGCACCGGCGCCATCGGGCCCCGCTGGCGGCCCGAGCAGCTCGTCGACGATCCAGCGGGCCTCCGGCGCCGAGCCGCGCCGGTGGGCCAGCTCCGCCTGCAATTGGCGCCGGGTCATCCAGGCGTGGCGCGCCCGCCGCCCGCGTCGGCCCCCCCGGCCTCACCGGACAGCTGCCGGGCCCGCTTGTCGGCCATGAGGGCGTCGGTCAGCTCGTCGAGGTCGCCGGCCAGCACCTGGTCGAGCTTGTGCAGGGTGAGGTTCACCCGGTGGTCGGTCACCCGGTTCTCCCGGAAGTTGTAGGTGCGGACCTTCTCCGAGCGCCCTCCCCCGCCCACCTGGCTGCGGCGGGTGGCGGCCAGCTCGGAGGCCCGCCGGTCCTGCTCGGCTTTCAAGAGCCGCGACCGCAGCACGGTCATGGCCTTGGCCCGGTTCTGGATCTGGCTCTTCTCGTCCTGCATGGCCACGACGATGCCGGTGGGCAGGTGCGTGATGCGCACGGCCGAGTCGGTGGTGTTGACCGACTGCCCGCCGGGGCCGGTCGAACGGTAGACGTCGATCTTGAGGTCGGCCGGGTCGATCGAGACGTCGACCTCGTCGGCCTCGGGCAGCACGGTGACGGTGGCCGAGGAGGTGTGCACCCTCCCCTTGGACTCGGTGACCGGCACCCTCTGGACGCGGTGGGGGCCGGCTTCGTGCTCGAGCCGCCGCCAGGCGTCCTCCCCCTTCACGACGAAGACCGCCTCGTTCAGCCCGTCGCGCTCCGAAGGGCTCTCCGAGAGGACCTCGACCTTCCAGCCGCGGGCCGCCGCGTAGCGGGTGTACATGTCGTAGAGGTCGCGGGCGAAGAGATTGGCCTCCTCACCGCCCTCGGCCCCGCGGATCTCGACGATGACGTTTCGCCCGTCGTTGGGATCCTTGGGGAGCAGCAGCTCGTTCAGCCGCGCCGCCAACTCCTCGATGGCCGCCTCGGCCGAGGCCACCTCGGCCTGGACGACCTGGCGGTCGTCGCCCGTCAGGTTCTCGAGCATCTCGCGGGCGGTCACCAGGTCGTCTCGGGCCTGCTGGAGGTCGCGCCAGGTGGCCACGATCTCCCCCAGCTCCTTGTGGCGGCGTGAGAGGTCCCGCAGACGAGACGGGTCCTTGGCGACCGAGGGATCGGACAGCTCCGCCTCGACGGCGTCGAATTCCTTCTCGAGCCCCGCCAGGCGCTCGTCCACGTCAGCTCTTGGGCGCGGCCTTGCGCTTCCCGCCCCGCTGGCCGTAGCGGCGCTGGAAGCGCTCAACCCGGCCGCCGGAGTCGACGAGCTTCTGTTTGCCGGTGAAGAAGGGGTGGCATTCGTTGCACAGCTCCACGTGCAGGTCGGCCTTGGTCGACCGGGTGGTGAAGGTGTTGCCGCACGAGCAGTGCACGGTGGCCGTCAAATAGTTGGGGTGGATGTCGGTCTGCATGGTGGTGCCTTTCGCTGCCGTGCTCAGTTGTTGGGGGTGGGTCCCTTGGCGATCTCCGCCAGGAACTCGTCGTTGCTCTTGGTCGTGCGGATCTTGTCCATGAGGAGCTCGAGGCCCGAGGCGGCGTTGCCGTCACTGGCCAGGGCGTTGAGCACCCGGCGGAGCTTCCAGACCTGCTGGAGCTGGCCCCGGTCGAAGAGGAGCTCCTCGTGGCGGGTGGAGCTGGCGTTCACGTCGATCGACGGGTAGAGCCGGCGCTCGGCCAGCCGCCGGTCGAGCCGCAGCTCCATGTTGCCGGTGCCTTTGAACTCCTCGAAGATGACCTCGTCCATCTTCGAACCGGTCTCCACCAGGGCGGTGGCCAGGATGGTGAGGGAACCGCCCTCCTCGATGTTCCGGGCGGCCCCGAAGAACTTCTTGGGCGGGTAGAGGGCGCCCGAGTCCACGCCGCCGGACATGATGCGTCCGGTCGCCGGGGCGGCCAAGTTGTACGCCCGGGCCAGCCTGGTGATGCCGTCGAGGATGATCACCACGTCCCGGCCCATCTCCACCAGCCGCTTGGCCCGCTCGATGGCCAGCTCGGCCACCGTGGTGTGCTCGTCGGAGGGCCGGTCGAAGGTGGAGGCCACGACCTCGCCCTGGACCGACCGGCGCATGTCGGTGACCTCCTCGGGCCGCTCGTCGACGAGGAGGACCATGAGGTGCACCTCGGGGTTGTTGGCCTCGATGGAGTGGGCGATCTGCTTCATGACCGTGGTCTTGCCGGCCTTGGGCGGCGAGACGATCAGGCCGCGCTGGCCCTTGCCGATGGGGGCCAGCAGGTCGACGATGCGGGCGGTGACGTTCTCCTTGGACCCGGGCATCTCGAGGTGCAGCCGGGAGTCGGGGAAGAGCGGCGTCAGGTCCTCGAAGCGCGGCCGGTTGCGGGCTGCCTCGGGGTCGAGGGCCGAGACGGAGTCGATCCGAAGCAGGGCCGGATATTTCTCGTTGTTGCCGGCCGGCCGGCAGGCGCCCTCGACGTAGTCGCCCTTGCGCAGGGCGAACCGCCGCGCCTGGCTGATCGAGACGTAGACGTCCTTGGAGGAGGGGAGGTAGCCCTCGCAGCGCAAGAAGCCGTAGCCCTCGTCACGCAGGTCGAGCAGCCCCCGGACCTCAACGAGCTCGCCCTGGTATGCGGCTTCCTGGTTCCCGCCGCCTTGCAACTCGCCCCCGGGCGTGCGCTCGCGCCCACGGCGGCGGCGCCCACGGCGGTTCCCGGCCTCGACGTTGCCGGGCTGGTTGTGCTGCTGGCGCTGGGACTGCTGCTGGCGCGGGCCGTCGCCCTGGTTGCGGCCGCCCTGCTGGGTCCGCTGGTCGGTCTGACCCGAGGTGGCCGGTGTCCCCTCGGCGGTGGCGGGCGCCTCGGGGGCGGTCTCCGGCGCGGACGGGGCGGCCCCGCCGGGCTCCGGCGAGGCCGTCTCCGCCGAGGCGGTCCGGCTCTTGGCCGAGCCGTTGGCACCCGAGCCGTTCTGGGACCCTGCGGCGGCGTCGCCGTTGCCCTCGGGGGTCACCCCGGTGGCGGTCAGGATCTGGTCGATGATGTCGGCCTTCTTGGTCCGCGAGGTGGTCTTGAGCGACATCGCCTGAGCGATGGCGTGGAGCTCGTCTCGCTCCTTGCCTTCGAGCACCGACCGTTCGAGCTGCTGTTCGGCAGTCATCGGTCTCCTATCTCGTGCGGACCGCCCCCGCCGTAGTGGTACACGCGGTGACGGTAAAACGGGAAGAGTGGGGAAAACAACGTCCCCCGGGCCACCGGCTACGGAAGGGAGAAATCACTCCGTGGCGCTGGTGGAACAGAACTCATACTAGCGGTTGGCGACGCGTGCGGCAACACATGCTCTAGACCGACAGCTCGGCCAGGATGGCGTCGAGGTCGGGCTCGACCACCGTGGGCACCGAAATCTGGCTGATGGCCAGGTCGGGGTCCTTCAGTCCGTGGCCGGTGAGCACGCAGACCACGCTTGAGCCGGCCGGCACTCCGGTGGCGAGCAGCCCGGCCACCGAGGCGGCCGAGGCGGCCTCGCAGAAGACCGACTCCTCCTCGGCCAGAAAGCGGTAGGCGGCCAGGATCTCGTCATCGGTCACGGCGGCGATGGCACCGCCGGACTCCGACGCGGCGGCCGTGGCCGAGTACCAGCTGGCCGGGTTGCCGATCCGGATGGCGGTGGCCACCGTCTCGGGGTGCTCCACGGGATGGCCCAGGACGATGGGCGCCGCTCCCGCCGCCTGGAAGCCGAGCATGCGCGGCAGCCGCGTCGCCCTGCCGGCCGCCTTGTACTCGAGGTAGCCGCGCCAGTAGGCAGTGATGTTCCCGGCGTTGCCCACCGGGATGCAATGGACGTCGGGTGCGTCGCCCAGGACGTCGACGATCTCGAAGGCCCCGGTCTTCTGGCCCTCGATGCGGTGGGGGTTGACCGAGTTGACCACCGTCACCGGGGCCCGGGTCGGCAGCTCGCGCACGATGGCCAGGGCCTGGTCGAAGTTGCCCCTCACCTGGAGGACCCGGGCACCGTGCACGAGGGCCTGGGCCAGCTTGCCCAGGGCGATGTGGCCCTCGGGGATGAGGACGGCGCAGGCCATCTGGGCCCGGGCGGCGTACGCCGCGGCCGAGGCCGAGGTGTTGCCGGTCGACGCGCACACCACCGCCTTGGCGCCCTCCTCGGCCGCCTTGGTGATGGCCATGGTCATGCCTCGGTCCTTGAAGGAGCCGGTCGGGTTGGCCCCTTCCACCTTCAGCCACACCCGTCCCCCCACCCGCTCGGAGAGCCGGGGCGCGGGGACGAGCGGCGTGCCCCCTTCGAGCAGAGTCACCACCTCGGTGTCGGGCCCGACCGGGAGGAACTGGCGGTACTCCTCGATTACGCCGCGCCAGCCGCTTGACGTCACGACTCGTCCTCGATCACCCGCAGGACCCCTCCAACCCGGTCGACGATGTCCAGTGCCTGCAGCTCGGAGATGGTGGCCGCGACGTCGCCCTCGCGCGCCGTGTGGGTGAGGAAGATGAGGCGCGCCTCGTCGCCCAGCCCGACCTGCTCCATGGCCCGGATCGAGACCCCGCGGTCGCCGAAGACCTTGGCCACGGTGGCCAGCACCCCGGGCCGGTCCACCACGTCGAGAGAGAGGTAGAAGGCCGAGTGCAGCTCGGCCAGGGGCCGCAGCGGCGTCGCGCCGCGCTGCGGTGCCGGGGCCGGGGATCCGGCGCGCAGGTTGCGGGCCGCATCGATGAGGTCGCCCAGCACGGCGCTGGCCGTGGGCACTCCCCCGGCTCCGCGGCCGTAGAGCATGAGCTCGCCGGCGGCGTCGCCCTCGACGAAGACGGCATTGAACGAGCCCCGGACAGAGGCCAGCGGGTGCGAGCGCGGCACCATCGCCGGGTGCACCCGCACCGAGACGTCGGGGCCACCGTCGACCAGTTCGGCCACGGCCAACAGCTTCACCACGTAGCCCAGCCGCCCGGCGAAGGCGACGTCGACGGCCCGCACACCGGTGATGCCCTCGCGGTAAACGGACGCCCCCACCAGGTCGCTCCCGAAGGCAAGGCCGGCCAGAATGGCCGCCTTGGCCGCGGCGTCGTCGCCCTCCACGTCCGCCGTGGGGTCCCGCTCGGCCAGCCCGAGGCGCTGGGCCTCGGCCAGGGCCTCGTCGTAGTCGAGCCCCTCGTCGGTCATCCGGCTCAAGATGTAGTTGGTGGTGCCGTTCACGATCCCCATCACACGCACCACGCGCTCTCCGGCCAGCGACTCGCGCAGGGGTCGGATGACGGGGATGGCACCGCCGACCGCCGCCTCGTAGAGCAGGTCCACCCCGTTCTCCGCGGCCAGGTGGGCCAGCTCGGCGCCGGACTCGGCCAGGAGCGCCTTGTTGCCGGTCACCACCGGCCGACCGGCCCGCAGGGCCGCCTCGACGAGGGTCCGGGCCGGCTCGATCCCGCCGATGAGCTCGACCACGATGTCGACGCCATCGCGCTCGATCAGCTCCTTGGCGTCGTCGGTCAAGAGGGAGGCGGGGACGTCGGCCGCGCGGGGCTTTTCCAGGTCCAGGACCGCCACCCCCACCAGCTCCAGATCGAGGCCGGTGCGCCGGGCGATCTCGTCGGCCCCGGTGAGGAGCCGCTCGGCCAGGGCGCCTCCGACGTTCCCGCAACCCAGGATGGCCACGCCCACGGTGTCTCGGACGGCCATCGCCAAACGCTACCGCCTGGCTCAGAGGTCGAGGCGCAGCAGGTCGTCGAGGTTCTCCCTGCGCACCACCACCTTGGACCGCCCCCCCGTGACAAAGACCACCGGGGGGCGGGTGACCTTGTTGTAGTTGGAGGCCATCGAGTGGCCGTAGGCGCCGGTGACCGGCGTGCACAGGACGTCCCCCACGGCCAGGTCGGCCGGCAGGTGCGCCTCGGACACCACCACGTCGCCGCTCTCGCAGTGCTTGCCTACCACCCTCGCCAGCAGCGGACGCTCGGCATCGGGGCAGCGGGGCAGGAACGCCTCGTAGCCGCTGCCGTAGAGGACGGGCCGGGGGTTGTCGCTCATCCCACCGTCGACGGCCACGTAGGTGCGGATGCCGGGCAGCTCCTTCACCGTGCCCACCGTGTAGAGGGTGACGCCGGCGGTGGCCACGATGGAACGCCCGGGCTCGGCGCTCACCCGCGTGGCCGGGTCGACCCCGGCCGCCACGCAGGCCTGGCGGGCCGACTCGGCCCACTCCGCCTGGTGCGGTGCGGTCTCGCCGTTCACGTAGGCCACCCCGAGACCGCCGCCCACCACCAGCTCGGGCAGCTCCAGCGGTGCGAAGAACGACCCGAGCACCTCGGCCGCCTCCTCGAAGTGCACCACGTCGAAGACCTGGCTGCCGATGTGGGCGTGGACGCCCACCAGCTCCACCCCGGGGAGCAGCTCCAGGGCGGCCACCGCGGCAGACGCCGCCCCCGAGGCGACGGAGAAGCCGAACTTCGAATCCTCCTGGCCGGTGCGGACGAACTCGTGCGTGTGGACCTCGACCCCCGGGGTGACCCGCACCAGCACCTTCGGCCTCCCGTGGCGCGGAGCGTCGGTGAGGGCACCCAAGCGGGCGATCTCGTCGAAGGAGTCGACGACGATGCGCCCCACCCCCACCTCGAGGGCGCGCGCCAGCTCGGCCCCGGACTTGTTGTTGCCGTGGAGCACCAAACGTTCCGCCGGCACGCCGGCGGCCAGAGCGACATGCAGCTCGCCCCCGGTGGACACGTCGAGGCACATGCCCTCCTCGTGGGCGAGGGCGGCCATGGCCCGGCAGAGGAAGGCCTTGGTGGCGTAGGCCACGCCGTCACCCCAAGCGGCCACCGCCTCCCGGCAGCGGGCGCGCAGATGGTCCTCGTCGTAGACGAAGAGCGGGGTGCCATGCTCGGCGGCCAGCTCGACGAGGTCCACGCCACCCACCAGTAGGTGGCCGTCGGCACCGGTGGTGGCCGAGTCGGGGAGGAGGTGCCGCTCGGGTGGAGCGGTCGGGGAGGTCATGGCGGTTCAGGATACGGGAGCACATGGCCGACGACTACGATCGTCCCCTGCTCTCGCCCCAGTAGCTCAGCGGATAGAGCACCGGCCTCCGGAGCCGGGTGCGCAGGTTCGAGTCCTGCCTGGGGCGCAAATTTCTGACCCTCGGGTCGGCCGCTCACCACCCTGGCGGGCTCGACGGGGTCGATTTGGGGCGCCGCGTCGCTCGCACGTGGACCCCTGCCGCGATCCGCTTCAGGGGAGCCGGACGGACCCACCGACGGGACCGCCGGGCCGATCGGGCCGCGTGCTTCGAGGACCGGGCTGCCGGCCCTCACCGAGGGGCGAGAGCAGCCGATGCGGATGCCCGGATCACGGCGACGCGTTGGCTAGCCTGCCGTCGGGGCGATGGAGCGAAGCGGAACTGACGTGGGCTTGATCCGTGGCTGAGGGGGTGTCCGCGGGCGACCTGGCCGGTGAGATCTCTCGGCATCGCGAGCATGCAGCCGAGGTCCCGGACGATGATGACGGCTCGCACGTGGAGGACGGGCGGCGGCGTCACGACCGAACCCTCTCCATCGTCGAGGCTGCACTGCTCGCCGTCGTCGCCTTGATTGCCCCTACACCGGGTACGCATCGGCCAAATGGAGCACCGAATCGTCCGTCCGACTGGCGGCTGCGTCGGCCGCTCGGACCGAGGCGAATCGGGCCGCCCTGGACGCACTGGACACTCGCAACTTCGATTCGACGACCTTCAACAGCTGGTTCACCGCTTACGTCGCCGGAGACACCGTGGCCGAAACGGTGGCGGAGCGACGCTTTCGCCCGGCCTTCAAGGTCGCCTTCGACACATGGCTGGCCATCGATCCGTTCACGAATGCGAACGCACCTCCCGGACCCACCTACATGGCGCAGTACAAACAGCCCGAGCTGGCTCTGTCCGACTCCCTGGACAAGAAGGCGTCCGAGCGGTACTCGCTGGGGGTCCAGGCCGGCGCCAATTCGGACAACTACGTCCGAGACACGATCTATCTGGCCACGATCCTGTTCCTGATCGGCATCAGCGGCCACTTCCGCTTCTTCTGGATACGGGTCGGCCTGGTGATGCTGGGAGGAACGATGTTGGTGGTGGCCCTCGTCTCGATCCTCAGCGAGCCACCCATCCCCTAGGGGCACCCGTAGGCGATCGCCGGACGGCGCCAGCCAGAGCGGCGCCGCCACTCGGGAACTGGGCCGCCCGGGACGGGGTGAGGGCGGCCTCAGGGGCCCGCTGCACCGACGGGCGGCGGCCGAGCAGCGGGGCGTCCCGGGTTCGGTGCCGGGGGGCCGACGGCTGATCCCCTGGTGTAGCCGGAGCCCATCATCGGCCATCAGCCCCGGGCGCGTCCGACAACCCGGGGGTCGCCCAGGGCGGAGGGCACCGGCCCCGCCTCGAGCTCGACCGGCTCGCCGAACTTCCACACCTCAAAACAGAAGTCGGGGCAGACCTGCGCGCAGGCCCGGCAGGCGGTGCACCCGGCGCGCAGCTCGGGGTAGCGGAGGCCCCGCCGGTTGTGACGGTCGGTGGTCATCTCGAGCACCCCGGGGCGGCAGGCGTCAATGCACAGGTCGCACCCCTTGCAGGCTTCGACGTCGATGACCACGGTCCCTCGAGTGAGCACCCCCTCGTTCAACCGGCCACCTCCTCGGCGTGCGACCAGCTTCGCATGCCCGGCGTCGATGGTGCTCGGCGTAGGGTGCTGACGCGCCGCCAGCCGTGCGGCGAAAGGAGAAAGCCGGTGGCGGGGAATCTGGGACGTCTCGACCTCTCGGGTCGCGTGGCCGTCGTCACGGGTGGGGCCTCGGGGTTGGGGGCGTCGTCGGCCCGCCTGCTGGCCGAGCGCGGGGCGCGGGTGCTGGTGGCCGACCGCAATGCCGAGGGGGCCGAGGAGGTGGCCGCGGGGATCGGCCCTTCGGCGGTGCCCTTCGCCGTCGACGTGAGCCGGCCCGAGGAGTGCGAAGCCATGGTGGCGGCCGCGGTGGCGGCCTTCGGCGGTCTCAACATCGCCTGCAACTGCGCCGGCGTGGCCAATGCCGGGGGCACCGCGGTGGCCGACACGTCGCCCGAGACCTGGCGCCGGCTGCTCTCGGTCAACCTCGACGGCGTCTTCTACTGCATGCGGGCCGAGATCCCCGCCCTCCTGGCGTCCGGTCACGGCTCGATCGTGAACATCGGGTCGATCATGTCGGTGGCCGGCCTGGCCGTCGCCGCGGCCTACACGGCCTCCAAGCACGGTGTGCTCGGCCTGACCCGCTCGGCCGCCCTCGAGTACAGCCACAAGGGGCTGCGGGTGAACGCCATCGGCCCGGGCAACATGGACACCCCCATGACCATCGAGCCCTTCTCGATCCCGGCGGTGCGCGACGCCCAGCTGTCCATGCAGGCCATGCCGCGCCTGGGGGAGCCGTGGGAGGTGGCCGAGACGGTGGCGTTCCTCGCCTCCGACGCCGCCTCGTTCTGCACCGGCGCCTGGTTCGCCGTCGACGGCGGCTACACGGCGCGCTGATTGCGCCGGGTGCTCAGCGCGCCGGCGCGCACCAGCCGGGCGACACGGTGGTCGCCCCCCGGGCCACGCTGGAGCCGATGTAGTTGCGCTGGGCCTCGATGGTGCCGGCCCCGATGCACAGTCCCCTGATGTCGCGGTAGGCGCGTTCGAGCGGGTACTCCCGGCTGTAGCCGTAGCCTCCGTGGATCTGCATGGCCTCGTCGCAGACGAACTTGGCCGCCAGGTTGGCCGCCGTCTTGGCCATGGCCGTCTCCAGGGCCGGCGGCGTGCCCCCCGGGCCGGCCAGCCGGACCGCCCGGGCCAGGAGCAGCCTCGCCCCCTCGAGCTGCACCGCCATGTCGGCCAGTTTCCACTGGAGCCCCTGCAGCTCGGCGATGGGACGCCCGCCCACCACCCGCTCGCCCATGTAGACCACCGCCCGCTCGAGGGCACCCTGGGCGGCGCCGACACACATGGCGGCGTTGCCGCACCGCTCGTGGTTCAGGTGGGCCAGCAGCACCTTGAACGAGTCGTTGGTGGCCGGGTCACCGGCCAAGAGCACGTCGTCGGCGGTGACCTCCACCCCGTCGAAGGCGATCTCGGCCTCGGTGGCGGCGTGGATGCCCATCCCCTTGTGGCGGCCGGTCAGCTCAACGCCGTCGCGGTCCATGGGGACCACCACGGCCCCGATGCCCTTGGCTCCCTCCCCACCCGGCCAGCGGCACCAGACCAGCACGCCCGCCGCGGCGTGGCCGAGGGTCGAGTAGTTCTTGTAGCCGTTCAGCCGCCAGCGGCCCGGCCCGTCGGCCACGAGCGAGCTGCGCATGTTCTGCACGGCGGAGCCGGCGTCGGGCTCGGTGATCCCGATGCTCACGATGGCCTCGCCGTCGGCCACCGCCGGCAGCCACCGCTCCTTCAGGGCCGGCCCGCCAAGGTGCTCGATACCCCGTGGCGGGCCGTTGTAGGCGAGCTGGCAGCAGATGGCCGTCGAGACATCCTGGCGGGCGATCTCCTCGAGGACGATGGAGGCCTCGACGTCGCCGAAACCCAGCCCACCCCACTTCTCGCCGATGGTCACCCGGAAGAGGTCGGCCGCGGCCAGCGCCTTGATGGCCTCGTAGGGGACCTCGCCGGTCTCGTCGCCCTGGGCGGCACGCGGCGCCACCTCGCGCTGGGCCACCTCGCGTGCCAGCTGGCGCAGCGCCGCCTGATCGTCATTCTCGGCCATCGGGTCCGCACCACCGGCACCAGCCACCGCGCACCACCTCCGAAGAGTCGAGAGCGTCTCGGCTCGCGGGAGAAATAGTATCTGGCCGGTCGCCGGCCCCCCGGCGGCCGGAAGGAAGGTGCGACGGTGTCAGAAGCGGCCAAGGTGCGGTTCAACTGGGTCGGCCTCGCCGTCACCGATCTCGCCCGCAGCCGCCGCTTCTACGAGGAGCTGCTCGGCTTCACTTACCAGCGCGAGCTGGCGCCCCCCGACGAGGGCACCTCGACGATCTGCCGGGTGCCCTCCCCCACCAACCTCACCGCCGTCTACCTCGTGCTCGACGGCTTCGTGCTGGAGTTGCTCCACTGGGACCGCGAGGGGAACCCCCCGGCTGCCGAACACCCGATGAACCAGCCGGGCCTCACCCACCTCTCGGTCACCGTCGGCGACCTCCGGGGCATCGTGGCCAGGGTGGCCGAGTACGGAGGTACGGTGCTCGGCGAAACCGACGTGGGGGCCGCCGTCTGCATCTGCGACCCCGACGGGCAGGTGGTCGAACTCCTCGCAGCGCGCGCCTGAGCGCCGAGCCCGGCCTCAGGCGCTGGGCTCGGACCCCACCACGCTCACGAAGCTCACGCACTCGCCGGGACCGCCGCCCAGGTTGTGGGTGATCCCCATCGTGCGTCCGCCCTCGGTGACCGTCTTGATCTGACGATCGGGCGGGGCCTGGCGGCGGAGTTGCAGCCAGCACTCGAAGAGCATCCGCAGCCCCGAGGCGCCGATGGGGTGGCCGAAGCTCTTGAGGCCGCCGTCGGGGTTGACCGGGAGCTCGCCGTCGAGGTCGAACGTGCCGGCCAGCACCTCCTTCCAGGCGGTACCCCGGTCGGCGAAGCCCAGGTCCTCCATAAGCACCAGCTCGGTCGGGGTGAAGCAGTCGTGGACCTCGGCCATGGCCAACTGCCGGCGCGGGTCGGTGATCCCCGCCTGGTGGTAGGCGTCGCGGCCCGAGCGCACCACCTCCTCGAAGGTCGTGTAGTCGTACTCGGGGTCGATGGGACCGGCGGCGGGGCCGGCCACGAAGCTGAGCCCCTTCACGTAGAGCGGCGAGTCGGTGTAGCGATGGGCGTCCTCCACCCGGCAGACGATGGCCGCCGCCGAGCCGTCGGAGACGCCGCTGCAGTCGAAGACCCCCAGCTCGCCGGCGACCCGCGGTGACTTGGAGATCGTCTCCATCGGCACCTCCTTGCGGAACTGGGCGCGGGGATTGCGGGCCCCGTTGTAGTGGTTCTTCCAGGCGATGCGGGTCATGACCTCCTTCATCACGTCGGTGTCCACCCCGTACTTTTCGCAGTAGGACGGGACGAGAAACGAAAAGGTGGCGGGGGCGGTGAGCGATCCCCCGGTCCCGTCGCCCACCAGGTGGATGCCGGTCAGCCCCGAGTAGCCCGAGTCCTTCAACTTCTCGACACCGATGGCCATGGCCAGGTCGTAGGCCCCCGAGGCCACGGCGTAGCAGGCGTTGCGGAAGGCCTCCGAGCCGGTGGCGCAGAAGTTCTCCAGCCGGCTCACCGGCCGGTAGTCGAGCTTGAGCGGGCGCGAGAGGGTGAGCCCAGAATTTCCCGAGCCCATGGTGCCGAGCCAGAAGGCGTCGATGTCGTCCATCTGCACCCCGGCGTCGGCGATGGCGTCCACCGCGGCGTCGGTGAGCAAGTCGTCGGTCCCCTTGTCCCAACGCTCCCCGAACGCGGTGCAGCCCATGCCGACGATGGCCACCCTGTCCCGAATGCCGTTGCTGGCCATCGCTACGCCTCCTTCGCCGGTGCCGGCTCGCCCGCGGCCCCGCCGGTGACCGGCCTGGCCTTCCAGAAGTAATTGTGCATCCCCTCGGCGCTGTAGAAGCGCCGGAAGGTCATCTCCACCCGATTGCCGATCTTGACGGTGGTGGCGTCGGCATCGGTCAGCTCGCAGCGGTAGCGGCCGCCGCCGTCGAAGTCGACGACGACGCCGACCGTCGGCGGCGACATCGAGAAGGCCAGGTGGTCGATGGCGAAGGTGGCCACCACGCCCTTGGTGTCGGCCAGCCGCTCGGGCTCCATCTGGTCCACCGACTTGCAGCGCAGGCAGACCCGGGTGGGCGGCATGTGCCGGAAGCCGCAGACCAGGCACCGGCTGGCCTCGAACCCGTACTTCCACCCCTCGCGGCGCAACATGTTGGGCGCGCCGGGACGATCGGGTTCGGGTCGCCGGGGGGGCTCGCGCCGCAGCTGGCCGCGCCAGGTGAGGAACGAGGCGTAGGAGACGGCGTGGCCCGACCCGAGCTGCTCGGCCACGGTGGCGAGCCCGGCCTCACCCCGGCGCGCCTGGGCCTCGACCAGCGCGTCCGTGGTCCTCCACACCATGGCGTCGGCCCCGTCGGCCAGCTGCAGGGTGACGACCGTCTGGCCGGGGGTGGCCCGCTCCAGGACGTCGGCCAAGAGGAAACCGAGCTGGGCCGCGCCCAGGTTCCCGACCTCACCGGCGTGGTCGGGCGCCAGGGCCGCCTCGCCCACCCCGAGGGCGGTGCGGATGGACCGGACGGCCCGGGTGTGCAGCCCGGTGACCACCAGGTGATCGACGGACTCGGCGGTGATGCCGGCCTGCTTCAGGGCGTCGGTGAAGACCTCCTGGGCCAGGGGGACGTAGGCGGTCTCGCCGAACCGCTCTTCCCACTGGTGCGAGCTCGACTCGCCCGGCACCCGCCAGCGGTCGAGGAACTCCTCGCTGGCCGCGGCGCGGGCCACGAGCTCGGCCACGGCCCCGTCGGGGACAAAACCGAAGGCCACGGCCCCGTCCCCCGAGTCCCGCTCGTCGGCCCCCCCGGCCAGGCCGGTGCGCAGCTCCGAGACGACGGTCAGGGCGGGGTGCTGACGGCCGGCCAGCTGCGCGGCCACGAGGGCGGCCACGCCCGAGCGGGCCGAGCCCACCAGGTCGTAGGCGCCGGTGCGGCGGTCCAGTCCCAGGGCGGCGTGGATCGTGGTGGCGTTGGTCTTGTCCTGGTAGGCGGGCTCGGGGGTGGAGAAGTAGAGCTCCTCCACCGCGGCCGCCGGAGCAGAGGCGAGGGCCCGGCGGCCGGCCTCGACCCCGAGGGTGGTGGTGTCCTCGTCGTAGGAGGCGACCGTCCTGGTCCCCCGCCCGGCCGGGGACCCCAGCGTCTGGCCGATGTCTTTGCGCTCCAGGCGCCAGAACGGGAGGTACACGCCCCAGGACCCGATACCCGCTGCCATCGCCTCTTCGACCTCCCTGCACAGATCGCCGTCAGCCGGCGGTTGCCGCGTTCGGGCGGCACCGTTGCGCGGCGCAGCCCGACCGACGATCCTAGGCGACGGGGCCGCCGATCAGAACTTGGACCGGCCCCCGGCGTGGGGGCCCTGGCCCTCGGGGAAGGCCCGGATCATGTTCTCCTGGACGAAGGAGGCGACCAGGTTGCCGTCCTCGGAGAAGATGTCGCCTCGGCCGTAGGAGCGTCCCCGTCCCGCGTACGGGCTGCTCTGGGCGAGCAGGTACCAGTTTCCGGCGTTCACCGGCTCGTGGAAGCTGAGCGTGTGGGAGAGGACGCTCGTGGAGATCGAGACGTGAGCCATCGACTGCCCCACGCCCTCGTGGGGCCGCATGGCCGTGCCGATCAGGAACCCGTCGGTGGCGTAGGAGAGGAGGGCCTGGCCGAGCAGACCGGTCACCTCGGCCCCGGGGAACCGGCTCCACACGAACAGCTCGGCCGGCCCCACCGCGTCGGGGTCGGCCAGGTCCACCCCGCCGACGACCCTGATCTCCCAGAAGTCGCCGCCGTGCGCGGAGGGCACCGCATCGGCCGGACCGGCGACCGCCGGCGGCTCGGCCCCGTGACGGACGAGATCGGGCTCGTCTGCGCTGAGCAGCACCAGGGACCGGGTACACAGCCGCTCGCCCTGGCGGACGGTGACCGTGGCGCTGCCCATCGCCCGCCCGACGTGCATCGGCTCCACCTCGATGTCGAGCGGCTTGTCGAGCGCGCCGCCTCTGGCGAAGATCGTGTGCACCGACCGCACGTCCTTGGTCGGGTCGACGGTGGCGCCGGCCACGATGGTCTGGGCCAGCAGTTGGCCCCCAAAGACGACCCCGCCGAGTCCGGCGGCGAAGTTCTGCGCCACGAAGCGCCCCTCGCCGACCGGCTCGAGCTCGAGCGCCGCCAGCAACTCGTCGAGCTTGCCCACGGCGGGGATGATGGCACACCGGCGGCGCGGCCGTCCCGCCGAGGCCGGCGGTACTCTCGATCCTCTTCGCGACCACCGGGGGACCAGGTGCCACTCGACCCAGATGCCGACAGAATCCTCGCCGGACTCAAGAAGTTGCCTCCTCTCGAGTCGCTCACCCCCGACGAGGCGCGCACGATGACCGCCGAGGGCCTGGCCCTCTTTCCCTACGAGGGGGCGGCAGTGGCCGCGGTGGAGGAGCGCTCAGTGGCCGGGGTCGGCTGCGTGGTGGCCACGCCGGAAGGCACGGGCCCTCGGCCGGTGCTGGTCTGGTTCCACGGCGGCGGGTGGGTGCTCGGCACGGCACCGCTCGTGACCTTCACCGCACGCGACCTGGCGGCCGGGGCCGGCTGCGTGGTCGTTTCGGTCGACTACCGGCTGGCCCCCGAGCACCCCTTTCCCGCCGCCTACGACGACGCCCTTGCCGTCACCCGGGCTGTGGTGGAGGACCCGGCGGTCGTGGGCGGCCGGACCGACGCGGTGGCGGTGGGCGGCGACTCGGCCGGGGGCAACCTGGCCGCGGCGGTGGCCCTGGAAGTACCGGGCCTTCGCCACCAGCTGCTCGCCTACCCGGTCCTCGACGCCACGATGTCCCTCCCCTCCTACGACGTCGTGGCCGAGGGGTACCTCCTCACCAAGTCGGCCATGCGGTGGTTCGTCGACCTCTACCTGCAGGGCGCCGACCCCATGGACCGCCGGGTCTCACCGCTCTTCGCCACTGACGCCGAGCTGGCCGACACGTGCCCGGCCCACGTGGTCGTCGCCGGCTACGACCCGTTGCGCGACGAGGACCTGGCCTACGCCGAGCGGCTGTCGGCGGCTGGGGTGGCCGTCGAGGTCTCCCGCTACGACGGCCAGATGCACGGATTCTTCACCATGGGCGACGTGCTTCCGACCGGCGCCGCCGCTCTCGACGACGCCTGCGCCAAGCTGCGCCGCGCCGTTGACACCGGGGACTGAGCCACCGCCGCCGCACAACGGGGCGCTGTCGCACCTGCGGAAGGTCCCGGTGTAGAGCGGCCAGGATCGGGCGCTTCCATTTTGCGAACGATGGCGTTACTCTCCGGCAGTGGTTCCGACCGACGGCGAATCGGGGTTCGAGCGCGACATCGGCAAGCTCAAGGCCTCGATCGACCAGTACCTGTCAGAGACCTCGGGTGTCAGCTCCGAGGTGGCGGCGGATCTCACGAAAACGATCCACGAGCTTGGTGACCACATCGTGGATCTTCATCATCGGATCGAGAAGATCGAAAACGATCACGAGGAGTGGACGACGCGCGGCTGGCTACCGCCGCCCGGGAGTGACGAACCTCTTTGACCTGAACACCGCCCGCAGAGTGACGGCGTCCCTGGGCGGGATGCAGTGCGTGTGTGCCGTTTTGGGAGATTGCTTGGGGCATCGGCCACCGGTTCCCCGGTGAACTGAGCCCCCGCCCCCGCGTGTCGGCGATCTCGTCCGCAGGCGACGCGCCGAGGGCGAGTTCGACATGCTCCGCGGTGGTGCGCCCCGGCCGGGCGTCGGGCCAGCCTCCCACCTCTCGGTGGCCCGCCAGGTGCCCGGTCCGGGGCGAGCCTGGACGCTACGGCGGGGTCGCGACAGTGCTCCCGGGTGCCCGGGCCCGGCGCCGCCCCGGTCAGCTGGCCCGCCCGGCCCCCGGCTCGACCAGGATCTTGCCGACAGCCTTGCGGCCGGCCATGTCCGAGAGGGCCCGCGCCGCCTGGTCCAGCGGGTAGCGGGCGCCGATGTGGGGGACGATCCTGCCGCTCGCCAGGAGGGCGTCCACCTCGGCGTCGTCGCGGGCCACGTCGTCGGCCTGGTTGCGACCCAGCCCCTCCATGGTGAAGCCGGTGACGAAGACCCCCTTCAAGAGGACGAGGTTGAGCGGGATGCGCGGGATCTCGCCCGAGGCGAACCCGACCGAGACGAAGCGCCCACCCCATCGCAGCGCCCGCAGGGCCGCCTCCGCGTACGGCCCCCCTACCGGGTCAACCACCACGTCGGCCGCCCCGCCGCACAGCTCCTTCACTCGGGATTTCAAGTCCTCGGTCGAGTAGTCGACCAGCGCCTCGGCCCCCTTCTCCTCGGCCACGGCCAGCTTCTCGGGGCCCGAGGCCGCGGCCAGGACCCGCGCCCCGAGGACCCGGGCCAACTCGACGGTGGCCAGGCCCACCCCCCCGCCGGCTCCGAGCACCACCACCCAGTCCCCGGCTTGCATCCGGGCCACGCTGCGCAGCGCGTGGTAGGCGGTGCGGTGCGCCACCCCGAACGCCGCCGCCGCCCCGAGGTCGACCCCGTCGGGCACCTTTCGCAGGACGGAGGCCGGGACCGCCAGCCGCTCGGCGAAGGCGCCGATGAGGGTGGCCCCCATCACCGCGTCGCCGACGGCCAGCGTGTGGACGCCGGGGCCGAGGGACGCCACGGTGCCGGAGAACTCGCTGCCCGGGGTGAAGGGCACCGGCACGTGCAGCTGGTAGCGGTCCGCCACCAGCAGGACGTCGGGAAAGTTGAGGGCGGCCGCCGCCACCTCCACCACGACCTGGCCCTCGCCGGCCTCCGGCTCGTCGACGTCCTCGATCACGAGGTCCTCGGGGGCGCCGTGGCGCACGCAGCGGACGGCTCGCACCGCTACGAGTTCCCAACGACGTGCTCGATGTGGGCCGCGAGCTTGGCCCGGGCGTCCTCCCGGCGGGCCGGGAGGTGCGCCGAGGGCCAGAGCCCCTCGGACGGCTTGTAGGCCTTCAGGACCTCCCGGGCCACCGTCACCTTGTGCACCTCGGTGGGGCCGTCGACCACCGCCATCACCGGGGCCATCAGCCACATGCCGGCGAAGGGCATCTCGTTGGAGACCCCGAGGGCGCCGTGCGCGTGCATCGAGCGCCACACCGCGTCGTGGACCACCTTGGGGGTGAGGGCCTTGATGGCGGCGATGTTCTTCCGGGTCCGCTGGTAGTCCTTGTACTGGTCGATCTCCCACGCCGTGTAGAGGACCAGCAGGCGGAACTGCGCCAGCTCGGCGTAGGAGTCGGCGATGTCGCCCTGCATGAACTGCTTCTTGGCCAGCAGGCTCCCCTGGGTCTCCCGGCTGAGCACCCGCTCGCAGAGGAGGTCGAGCGCCCGCTGGCAGGTGGCCACCGAGCGCATGGCGTGGTGGACGCGGCCCCCGCCGAGGCGCGTCTGGGCGATGGCGAAGGCCTGCCCCTCGCCCCCCAAGAGGCTGTCGGCGGGGAGGCGCACCTGGTCGTAGTGGATGAGGGCGTGCATGCCCTCGTCCTCGGACTCGCCCCCCAGGCCAACGTTGCGCACGATCTCCACCCCGGGGGTGTCCGTGGGGACGAGGAACATCGACGCCCCCTTGTAGATGGAGACGTCGGGGTCGGTCACGGCCATGACGATGAGGAACGAGGAGGTGCGGGCGTTGGAGGAGAAGAACTTCCACCCGTCGAGCACCCACTCCTCCCCGTCGCGCACGGCCCGGGTGGTGAACTGCTGGGGATCGGACCCGGCCTGGGGCTCGGTCATCGAGTAGCAGGAGAAGACCTCGCCGGCGAGGAGCGGCTCGAGGTAGCGGGCCTTCTGCTCCTCGGTGCCGTAGTGGGCGATGATCTCGGCGTTGCCGGTGTCGGGGGCCTGGGTCCCGAAGACGATAGGCGCCCACATCGAGACCCCGAGGATCTCGTTCAGCAGGGCCAGCTTCACCTGGCCGTAGCCCTTGCCCCCCAGCTCGGGCCCGAGGTGGGCCGCCCACAGCCCGGCGGCTCGGACCTCGTCCTTCATGGGGTCGACGATCGGGCGCAGCTCGTCGTCGAGGGGGTGGAACTGGCGGTGAGGGTAGAGGATGTCGAGGGGCTCCACCTTGTCGGCCACGAACCGCCGCGCCCAGTCGAGCTTCTCTTGGAACTCGGGCTCGGTGGAGAAGTCCCAGGCCATCGTCGTCGTCTCCCCTCGGCCGCGTGCGGGGCGCGCGCGGCCATCCCCCTTTTTACACGGCGGCCCAACTTACCTACCCTGGGCCCGTGCAGCCGGAGGGGGAGGAGGCCGAGCGGGCGGCCCGGGTGGCCGGGCTGGTGGACGAGGAGCGTCTCGGCCGTTGGATGGACGAGCGCGGCCTCCCCGGGACCGGCGAGCCGGTCACCTCCCGCTTCATCAGCGGCGGTGCCTCCAACGAGATCTTCGCCATCGCCCGGGGCGGCTTCGAGGCGGTGCTCCGCCGTCCCCCCCGCGTCGTCCCCGAGGGCCGCAACAAGACGATGCTACGCGAGTACCGGGTCCTCGAGGCCCTGAACGGAACGGACGTCCCCCACCCCGAGGCCTACGCCGCCTGCGAGGACACCGACGTCATCGGCGCCTGCTTCTACCTGATGTCGATGGTCGACGGCTGGTCCCCCATGAACATGGGGGAGCACTGGCCGGCCCCCTTCGACACCGACGTCGAGGCCCGCCGCGGCCTCGGCTTCGAGCTCGTCGAGGGCATCGCCCGGCTGGCCCGGGTGGACTGGCGGGCACGCGGCCTCGAGGGGTTCGGGAAGCCCGAGGGGTTCCACGACCGCCAGGTCGACCGTTGGCTGGCCCACCTGTCCGGCTTCGAGTTCCGCCCGATCCCCGGACTCGACGAGGCGGCGGCGTGGCTGCGGGCCCACAAGCCGAGCCGGTGGGAGCCGGGCATCATGCACGGCGACTACCAGTTCGCCAACGTGATGTTCCGCCACGGGGCCCCGGCCCGCCTGGCGGCCATCGTGGACTGGGAGATGGCCACGGTGGGCGATCCGCTGCTCGACCTCGGCTGGGTCATGAACGGCTGGACCGACCCCGGCGAGGACCGCACCCTGGGCTACGTCGACCAGACCGGCCAACCCTCGCGGGCCGAGATCCTCGAGCGCTACGCCGAGGTGAGCGGCCGGGCGGTGACAGAGATCGACTACTACGTCATCCTGGCCCGGTTCAAGCTGGCCATCGTCTTAGAGGGCGGCTACGCCCGGGTGGTGACGGGGGATGCCGACAACCCGGCCATGGCGGCCTACGAGCGCGTGGTGCTCGACACCATGGCCGGCGCCGCCGAGCTCGCCGCCTCCACCACGCTCGGGAGGTGAGGGGCCGGTGAAGGTCGGCATCTCGCTCGGGCGGCTCAACCCCAGCCGCTGGGCCGAGGCCACGGTGGTGGCCGACCGGCTGGGCTACGAGTCGGTGTGGATGCCCGAGCACCTGGTCATCCCGGTACAGATGTCCGGCAGCCCCCACGCCGGCTCCGACCACCCCCCCATCCCCTCCGACGTCCCGGTCTTCGACGTCTTCGGCTACCTCGGCTTCCTCGCCGGCAAGACCGAGCGGATCCACTTCGGGACCCAGGTCTACAACATCGGCCTGCGCCACCCCTTCGTGGTGGCCCGGGCCGTCACCACCCTCGACGTGGTCTCGGGGGGCCGGGTCGAGTTCGGCATCGGGGCCAGCTGGCTCCAGGCCGAGTGGGAGGCGGTCGGCCTCGACTTCTCCACCCGTGGCCGCCGGGTGGACGAGGCCATCGGCGTCTGCCGGCGACTGTGGAACGAGGAGGTGGTCGAGCACCACGGGGAGTTCTTCGACTTCGGCCCGGTCATGTTCGAGCCCAAGCCGGTCCAGCGCCCCTGGCCCCCGCTGCACATCGGGGGCGACGGGCCGGCCGCCCTGCGCCGGGCGGCGCTGCTCGGCGACGGGTGGATCCCGATGAACCACACGGCCGAGCAGATCCCGCCCGAGGCGGCCCGGATGGCCCAGCTGCGGGCGGACGCCGGGCGGCCGGGGACCGTGGAGATCACGCTGGGGGCGGGCGACGCCTCCGCCGACGACCTGCGCCGTCTGGGCGACCTCGGGGTGGGCCGGGCCCTGGTCCAGCCGTGGCGGAGCACGAAGGAGGCGCTCGATGCGCTGGCGCGGTTCGCCGACGAGGTCCTGCCCGCCGTCGCCGACCACCCGACCTCGGGCGCCGGGTAGCGGGGTGGCCGGCGGGCGACCCGAGTTCGGCGTCTACCTCCCCCAGGTCGCGCTCGACGGCCCGGCCGTCCTCGAGCGTGCCCGGGTCGCCGAGGACGCGGGCCTGGACTCCCTGTGGTTCTACGACCACCTCTACAGCCCCGGCCAGCCCGACCGCCCCTCCCTCGAGGCCTGGACGCTCGCCTCGTGGGTGTTGGCCCGCACCGAGCGGCTCCGGGTCGGCCACCTCGTGCTGTGCAACAACTTCCGCCACCCCGCCCTCCTGGCCAAGATGGCCGCCACCCTCGACGTCCTCTCGGGCGGGCGGGTGGAACTCGGCCTGGGCAGCGGGTCCGTCGAGGGCGAGCACCTCGAGGCCGGCCTCCCCTGGGGGACCGGCGCCGAGCGGGCCGAGCGGCTGGGTGAGGCGCTCTGCATCCTCACCGCCCTGTTCGAGGGCGGGCCCGTCACCTTCTCTGGCCGCCACTACCGGCTGGACGGCCTGCCCAACGTCCCCACCCGCGGCCGACGGCCGAGGGTCCACGTGGGCGGCGTCGGGCCCCGCCGCACCCTGCCCCTGGTGGCCCGCCACGCCGACGTCTGGAGCGTCCCCACCTACGGCCTGGCCGACTGGGAGGAGAGCCGGCGCCGCCTCGACGCCGAGTGCGCGGCCATCGGCCGCGACCCCTCGACCCTGGGCACCTCGCACGAGGCCGTCCTGGTGCTGGCCCCCGACGAGCCGTCGCTGGCCGTGGCCCAGGCGCAGGCGAGCCGCCGCTACGGCGGGTCCGGCTGGGGGCTAGAGGCGGGGGGCTACATCGGCACGCCCGGCCAAGTGGCCGCCCGGATCTCCGAGGCGGCCGAACAGGGCGTCTCCCTCTTCGTCTTCTTCACCCACGACCGGGCGGACCCGCGCACCCTCGAGCTGTTCGCCGAGCGGGTGGTGCCCGAGCTCGGGTGAACGGACGGGGCGGCTCCGGGCCGCCGGTATCGTGACCGCCGTGCGGAGCAAGGCTGGACCGGCGGTGCCGGCCGAGGACGGCGGGGCGCGGTGAGCGTCGGCAAGCTCTTCCACGTCTTGCACGCGGCCCGCGACCTCGACCGGCTCGACGGCCTCTACGACCGGCTCTTCGCGCCGTGGCACGGGATGATGGAGCGCCGCCACTCCCCGCACCAGCGGCGGCTGGGGTCGCTCCTGGTGGTGGCCGACGGCGTGGTGGAGACCGCAGCCCCGAGCGACGACCCCGGGGCCGCCTCGGGCCCCATCGGGCGGTTCGTGGCCAAGTTCGGTCCCCGGTGGCACTCGATCGCCTGGTACTGCGACGACGTGGCCGGTGCCGCCGACCGGCTGCGGTCGGCCGGCGTGCGGGTCCTGGGTCCCGGCGGCGAACCGCTGGCCCGAGGGCCGGTCGAGGGCGACGTCTACACCCACCCCAAGGACACCGCCGCCCAGCTCGAGCTCTACCAGCCTCCGGCCTCGGTGGGCGGGCCGCAGGGCTCGGGGCCCTTCCCCGACCCCCGCTTCGAGGCGGACTGGCCCGGCCGCTGGGCGGCCGGGGCCAACCCGGCCGGGGTGGAGCGGCTGGCGTGGGTGACGGTGGTGGTGGGGGACCTCGGGCGCGCCGTGTCGCTGTGGACCGAGGGGATGGGCGCCACGGTGGTCTTCGAGGGGGAGTCGGCGCTGTCGGGCACCAAGAGCGCCTACGTGGCCGTCGGGACCGAGACCGTGGTCGAGCTGGCCACCCCGACCGGCCCCGGCCCCGCCGCCTCGGACCTGGCCGCCTTCGGCGACACCTTGCACTCGGTGACCTTCGGCGTGGCCGACCTCGACGCCACGGCGGAACACCTGGCGGCGCTCGGCATCGGCGTGCCCGCCCGCGACGACACGACCCTCGTGGCCGACCCCGCCGACACGGTGGGCGCGGCCATGGCGTTTTCGACCTGGCGGGTCCCCGGGGACCCGCGTGACTGAGAGAGGCGGGGAGCACCCATGACGACCACCGGCGCCGAGCACGACGTGCTCGGGCAGGACGACGACGAGGTGGCGGCCTTCCGCCGGGAGCTGGCCGGGTGGCTGGCCGACAACCTCGGGCCCGAGGTGGCCGACGTGGCCTGGGGGGGGTTCGAGCGCGAGGACGCCTTCGAGGTCCTCCGGGGCTGGAACCGCCTGCTGGCCGACGCCGGCTGGGCCGCCGTCAGCTGCCCCGCCCGCTACGGCGGCCGCGACGCCGGGATCGCCGAGCAGCTGGCCTGGCACGAGGAGATGTCCCGGGCCGGGGCGCCCGGCCCGGTCAACGTGATCGGGGTCTCCAACATCGCCCCGGCCATCATGGCGCTGGGCACCGACGAGCAACGGGGGCGGTACCTGCGGCCCATGCTGCGGGGCGACGAGATCTGGTGCCAGGGGATGTCCGAGCCCGACGCCGGGAGCGACCTGGCCTCGTTGCGCACCCGAGCGGTCGCCGACGGCGACGACTTCGTGGTGAACGGCCAGAAGACCTGGAACAGCCTGGGCCGCCACGCCGACTGGTGCCAGCTCTACGTGCGCACCGACCCCGACGCCCCCAAGCACAAGGGGATCAGCTGCCTGCTGGTCGACATGCGCTCTGCGGGGATCGAGGTCCGGCCGGTGCGCACGATGGCCGGCGACCTCACCTTCTCCGAGCTGTTCTTCACCGACGTGCGCGTCCCTCAGGCGTCGCTGCTCGGCCCGCTGCACGGGGGGTGGGGTGTGGCCATGGCGACCCTCAGCCACGAGCGGGCCGGGGTGGCCCGCCTGCACCTCTCCCTCTCCCGTCGCTTCGACGATCTGCTGGCCGAGGCCAGGGGCCGCCCGTCGCTCGCCGATCCGGTGGTCCGCGACCGGCTGGCCGCGGTCTACAGCCGGATCGCCTGCATGCGTTGGGGCACCACCCGCGAACTGCACTCGGTGGCCACCGGGCATGCCCCGTCACCGACCATGGGCAGCCTGACCAAGCTCATGTGGTCCCTCACCGAACAGCAGCTGTCCGAGCTGGCCGTCGACCTCATGGGTCCCGACGGCCTCTCGGGCCACTGGGCCAAGGGGCTGGCCTCCTCCCGCCAGTCGACCATCGCCGGGGGCACCACCGAGATCAACCGCAACATCCTGGCCGAGCACGGCCTGGGGCTGCCGCGTTGACCGCCTAGGCCCCGCCGGCGTCCTCGCCCCGGGCCTCCTCGGACTGCTTGGCCGCCATCTGGCGGGGCAAGAGCCCCTGGCGGCTGGCCATGAACTCGCGCACGTCGCTCGCCGCGGCGGCGATGGAGGTGAAGTCGGCGGTGTTCTGGAGGTGGACCCGCATGCCCATCATCTCCCAGGCCCTCTTCACCCCGGCCTTGACGGTCATGATGGTGGTGAGCGGCATCTGGGCGATGGTGCGGGCGGTCTCCTCGACCTCGGCCTCGAGGTCGGCGCGCTTGACCACCTTGTTCACCAGCCCCCACTCGCGGGCCTGCTCGGCCGAGAGGGTGGGGGCCAGGTAGAGGTACTCGTAGGCGCGCTTCCAGCTCATGATGGCCCACGGCTCGATGAGGGTCTGGGCGCCGGGCAGGCCGAACCCCTGGGGGAGCGGCATCTGGAAGTAGGCGTCTTCGGAGGCGATGGTGAGGTCGGTCAGGTAGCCGTAGACGGTGCCGCCGCCCACGCAGTAGCCGTGGATCTGGGAGATGGTGGCCTTGGGAAACTCCCAGAGGTTGAGGGGCGGCCAGAGGAAGAGGTCGTAGTTGTGCTTCTTCCAGGTGCGCTCGAGGGTGGGCCCCTGGGTCGGGTAGACGTCGGCCATCTCCTCGTGGTCGACGATGGCGTGGCCGGCGCAGAACCCCTTGCCGTTGGCCTTGACGATGAGCACCTTCACCTCTGTGTCCCGGTCGGCCCACTTGAGGGCGTCCTCGAAGTCCCAGACCTGCTGGGCCGTCTGGATGTTGGCCTTCTCGGGCATGTTGAGGACGATCCGGGCGATCGGCCCGTCCTTCTCGTAGATGATCGTCTCGAGCTCGGTTCGCTCCACACCGCGTCCTTTGTTCGTGCGGGGACCGGGCCGGGGGAGCCCCCCGGGCCGTCCCCGGCCTGCGTGCCCTGTGAGGGTAGTCCCGGCGGGCGGGTGGCACCGCCGGGCGTCCCGCCGCTCCCTACGATCCTCTGCCGTCCCCCGGCGCCGGGTCCGCGGCGGCCGTCCGCTCCCGGCGCAGCCGCCACTTGAGGACCTTGCCGTTGGGCTGGCGGGGCAGGGTGTCGACAAACTCGTAGGTCCGGGGTCGCTTGAAGTCGGCCAGGCGGTCGGCCAGGCGCGCCGAGATCGCCTCGGCGTCGGCCGCCGCCCCCCTGCGCAGCTCGACGATGGCGTGGACCCGCTGGCCCATGCGCTCGTCGGGCAGGCCGATCACCGCCGAGTCGGCCACGTCGGGGTCGGCGGCGAGCGCGTTCTCGACCTCGGCCGGGTAGACGTTCACCCCGCCGGTGATGATGAGGTCGGTGCGGCGGTCGGCGATGAAGAGGTAGCCGTGGGCGTCGAGGTGGCCGAGGTCCCCCACCGTCACGAACCCGTCCCGGCGGGCGGCGGCCGTCTTCTCCTCGTCGCCGCGGTAGGCGAAGGAGGCGCCGGGGAAGGTGCTCACGTAGATCGTGCCGATCTCCCCGGGCGGCAGCTGCCGGCCCTCCTCGTCGAGGATGCGCACCTCGAGCCCGGGGAAGGGGCGGCCGACGCTGCCCGGCTTGAGCAGCCACTCGCCCGGCGAGATGACCGTGCCCATGGCCTCGGTGGCGCCGTAGAGCTCCCAGACCGAGCCGCGGGGGAAGACCTCGAGGATCCGCCACTTGAGCGGCACCGGGCAGGCGGCGGCGGCGTGGATGACCAGGCGGATGCTGGAGCGGTCGTGCGAGCGCCAGTCGGCCTCGAGCAGGCGGACGAAGTGGGCCGGCACCATCTGGGTCCGCGTCACCCGGTGCTCGGCGATGAGCGACAGGCACCGCTCCCCTGTGAACCCCTCCTGGACGACCACCCGGCCGCCCTCCCACAGCGAGTACTCGGCGTAGGCGCTGGGGGCCGTGTGGTAGAGGGGTCCGCACACCAGCTGGACGGTGTCCGGCCCGTAGCCCCAGAAGGCGGCCACGATCGAGGTGGTGGCCTCGGGGGCGGGTGCCGGGGCCGGCCGCTCGACGGCCTTGGGGCGGCCGGTGGTGCCCGAGGTGTAGCCGAGGAGGGTGGGGGCGGTGTTGAGGAAGTCGCGTCGGGGCGGCTCGTCGGCCGGCGGCGCGAAGCCCCGCTCCTCCACGTCGACGGTGGCCACCCCGTCGGCGGGGAACCGGCCGGCCCCCTCGACGAAGCAGACCGCCATCTGTGCGTCCTCGGCGATGTAGGCGGCCTCTTCGGGGGTGAGCCGCGGCGAGATCGGCACGAACATCGCCCCGAGGCGGGCGATGGCGTGCGAGGCGATGAACCACTCGGCCCGGTTGCCCAGCCGCATCCCCACCGGGTCGCCGGCGGCCACGCCGAGCTCGGCCAGGCGGACCGCCGCCCCGTTGGCCCGGCGGTCGAGCTCCTCGAAGGTGACCGCCCGATCCCCGTCGACGACGGCCACCCGGCCCGGGTCCGAGGCGGCGACGCCGGCCACAGAGCGCCGGTGGCTCCCCAGCTGCAGCACTGCCTCAGCCGGCGGGACCGTCGATGTAGCCGATGTCCGTCCCCACCAGGTAGGTCTGGCCGGCCTCGCCGAGCAGGTGCGCGGTGCCGGCCGCCGGGGACTCCACCTCGATCTCCACCTTGTCGGTCTCGAGCAGGTAGAGCGGCTGGCCGAGCGCCACCTCCTCGCCCTCGGTGACGAGCCACGACACGATCGTCCCCTCGGTCACCGCCACGCTGGCCTGGGGGATCTTGACCAACGTCCGGTGCAGCCCGCTCACGGCGACTCAGGCCAGCTGGCGGATCGTCTCGGCGATCCGGGTGCGCTCGGGGAAGTGCAGGGTCTCGAGCTCGGCGGCGTAGGGCACCGGGGTGTAGGCGGACCCCAGCCGGCGCACCGGGGCGTCGAGCTGGCCGAAGAGCTCCTCGGAGACGAAGGCGGCGATCTCGGCCCCGGGGCCGGCGAAGCGGGTGGCGGCGTGGACGACCAGGAGCCGACGGGTGCGGGCCACGCTCTCGAGCACGGCGCGCCGGTCGAGGGGGACCAGCGTGCGCAGGTCCAGGACCTCGACGTCGGTGCCCTCGGCGGCCAGGGTCTCGGCGGCGGCCAACGCCTCGGGGACCTGCCAGCCCCAGGTGACCACGGTGACGTCGGCGCCCGGCCGCTTCACGTCGGCCACCCCGAGCGGGACCACGTGGTCCCCCTCGGGGAGCGGGCCCCGGGTGAACAGGAGGCTCATCGTCTCCATGTGCACGCAGGGGTCGTCGTCGAAGACGCACGACGTGAGAAGGCCCTTTGCGTCGGCCGGCGTCGACGGCACGGCCACCTTCAGCCCCGGGACCTGCATCAGCCAGCCCTCGAGCGACTGGGAGTGCTGGGCCCCGAACTGGCGGCCGCCGCCCACCGAGGTGCGGATGGTGATGGGCACGTTGGTCCGCCCGCCCGACATGTAGCGGAGCTTGGCCGCGTGGTTGGCCACCTGGTCCATGGCCACGGCGAAGAAGTCCATCAGCATCAGCTCGGCCACCGGGCGCATCCCCACCAGCGAGGCGCCGATGGCCGTCCCCACGATGGCCTGCTCGGAGATGGGGGTGTTGCGCACCCGGGCCCGGCCGTACTTGGTGGAGAGGCCCTTGGTCCCCTTCATCACCCCGCCGGTCGGGTCCTCGATGTCCTCGCCGAGGCAGAAGACCGACGGGTCGGCCGCCATGGCCAGGTCGAGGGCCTGGTTGACCGCCTCGGACATGGTGCCCACGGGGTGACCGGCTGCATCGGGCGCCGCCGGGCTCACCGGGCCACCTCCCCCTCGGGCAGGTCCTCGGGGTTCGAGAAGACGTCGAGGCGCAGCTCCTCGGGTCCCGGCGGGTCGGCGGCCAGCGCGGCGGCCACGGCGGCCTCGACCGCGTCGGCAGCCTGGCGCTCGAGCGCATCGAGGGTGTCGCCGGGCACCCCCCGCTCCTCGGCCAGCCACCGGCGGTGGCGGGCCACCGGCTCGGCCGCCTCGGCCCGGGCCAGCTCCTCGGGGTCGATGTACTCGGTGCCGGTGCCGAAGGCGTGGGCCCCCAGCCGGAAGGTCAGGCACTCGAGGAACGTGGGCCCCTCCCCCGCTCTGGCCCGGCGCACCGCCTCGCCGGCGGCGGCGTACATCTCGGGCACGCTGTTGCCGTCGACGGTCACCGCGGCCATGCCGTAGCCGGCGAACCGCTGGGCCAGCCGCTTGGTGCGGGTGTAGTCGGAGAACCGGGTGTGCTCCCCGTACTGGTTGTGCTGGCAGACGAAGAGGACGGGCAGGTCCCACAAGGCCGCCAGGTTGGCCGCCTCGTGGGCGGCCCCGATGCTGGTCGCCCCGTCGCCGAAGTTGACCACGGTGACCTGGTCGGTGCCCCGCAGCTGGCTGGCCAGCCCCAGGCCGCAGGCGATGGGCAGGCCTCCGCCGACCACCCCAGTGGTCACCATCAGCCCCGAGTGTGGGTCCGAGAGGTGCATCGGGCCGCCCTTGCCCTTGGAGGTGCCGGTGACCCGGCCGCACATCTCGGCCATGAGCTCGTCGAGGGGGATCCCCTTGGCGATGCAGTCGTGCATGCCGCGGTAGGTGGTGACCATGTAGTCGTCCCGCCGCAGGTGCGCCGAGACGGCAGCGGGGATCGCCTCCTGGCCGCGCACCTGGTAGAAGGTCATGCGCAGCTCGCCGGCGCGCAGCCCCCTGGTGATCCGGTCCTCGGCCGCCCGGATGGTGGCCATGGTGGCGTAGATGGCCAGCGCCTCGTCGTCGGTGAGCTCCGTGGCCGTGCCGGCGCTCACCGGGGGGCCTCGGCGAACCGCTGGCGCAGCGCCTTTCGGTCGACCTTCCCGAAGTCGTTGTAGGGGATCTCGTCGACCACCAGCACCCGCTCGGGGAGCTTGAACGGGGCGATGCGCCCCCGGCAGAACCCGCGGAGCTCGTCGACGTCCAGGGGCCCGGTGGCCACCACGGCCACCCCCACCCGGCTCCCCATCTCGGGGTCGGGCACCCCCACCACGGCCACGTCGGCGACGGCGGGGTGCGCGGCGACCACCGCCTCCACCTCGGCGGGGGAGAATTTCTCCCCGCCCCGGTTGATCGTGTCGGCCAGCCGGCCGGCGGGGTAGAGGTAGCCGTCGGCGTCCTCGCTCACCATGTCCCCGGTGCGCAGCCACCCGGCCGGCACCGAGACGTCGGCCGCCTGGGCGCCCGGGATGACGCTGGCCTCGGTCCGCACCCACAGCTCGCCCACCGACCCGGGCTCCACCGTCCCGCCCGTGGCGGGGTCGACCACCCGCACCTCCACCCCGGGGAGGGGTCGGCCCACTGAGGCCAGCCGCTCGGGGGTGTGGTCGTCGGGCCCGAGGGCGGTGATCGAGCCCAGCGTCTCGGTCTGGCCGAAGGTGTTGGTCAGCGCCACGCCGGGCAGCCTATCCATGGCCCGGCGGATGAGATCGGGGGAGGCCGGCGCCGCGCCGTAGGAGAGGGCGGTGAGCGAACCGAGGTCGGTCCGGTCGAAGTCGGGGTGCTCGAGGATGCGGTGGAGCATGGTGGGCACGACGAACGAGGAGTTGACCCGGTGGGTTCCGGCCAGCGCCAGCCACTCGCCGGCGTCGAAGCGCGTCTGGACGACCACGGTGCCGCCGCGGGCCAGCGCCACCAGGAGGCCGAGCGCCCCGCCGATGTGGACAAGCGGGACGCACATGAGCGAGACCACCGGGACCGGGTCGACCGACGGCGAGAAGGCGGCCACACGGGGGCCGACCAGCCCGTGGGTGAGGGGCACCGCCTTGGGGGTGCCGGTGGTACCCGACGTGAACAGCACGACGGCGTCGGCCCCGGGGTCATAGTCGAGGTCGCGAGGCGAGGGCGCGGTCCCGGCCGCTGCGAAGAGCAGGTCGCCGGCCCCGAGCACGGTGCCCCCGGCCTCGGCCAGCACCGTCTCGTAGCCGTCCCCGGCCACCCCGACCGGTGCGGCCCCGGCGGCCCGGCGCAGCTCGGCCAGCTCGCCGGCGGTGAGCCGGGGGTTCATGAGGGCGGCGGCCGCGCCCACCCGCGCCGCGGCCAGGAGGACCGACACCGAGAGCAGGCTGGCGTCGTCGGCCAACGGGATGCGCCAGCCGGCCTGTACGCCCTGGGCCACCAGACCTGCCGCGCACCGCCGGACGGCCTCGTCCAGCTCGGCATAGGTGGTCGGTCGGCCGTCGATGACCAGGGCGGCGCGCCCCGGGTCGGTGGCGAGCGCCTCGTCGAGGACCCTCGCCATGGGCCGGCTCTCAGCCACCGGCCCCTCCCGGGCGCGTCGGCACGGCGTTGTGGAGCACCTCGTCGAAGGGCTTGTCCTTGTCGGCCGCGTACTCGCGGGGCATGCCGAGGACCCGCTCGGCGATGATGTTGCGCTGCATCTCGTTGCTCCCCCCGCCCAGGCTGCTGTTCTGGCGCGTGAGGAAGGTGACGGCGATGTCGCCGGCCATGTCGCCCGGAGACCACCCCGCCGCCCGGTTCCCGATGATGTCCAGGCCGATGTCGTGGCTGCGCTCGCTGGCGGTGGCGCCGAACAGCCGGGGCAGGGAACCGGCCGGCGCAGGAAAGTAGCCGCTGGCGATCCCCGTCGTCACGCGTTCGACGAGCTGGTGGGCGACACGGTCGTAGACCCGGGACTCGGCCACCAGCTGGCGAACCCGTGGGTCGTCCCCGAGGCCGCAGGCCTTGGCGAGCTGGGCCATGTTGCGGCCGACGCCCCGGCCCGAGGCGGTGGCCACCCCGCTCGTGTACGGCGACGCCCCTCCCACGGCGTTGCGCTCGTGGACCAGCAGCCGGGTGGCGACGGTCCACCCGTCGTCGATCTCGCCCACCACGTTCTCGATCGGGATGACGGCGTCGTCGAAGAACTCCTGGCAGAACTCGTTCCAGCCGTTCGCCATCTTGATCTGCTGGACCTCGATGCCCGGCTGCTTGATCTTCACGATGAAGCAGGTGATGCCCCGGTGCTTGGGGGCGTGCCAGTTGGTGCGGGCGAGGCACATCGCGTAGTCGGCCCGGAACGCCCCCGAGCTCCAGATCTTCGAGCCGTTCAGCATGAAGACGTCGCCGTCGCGGGTGGCCCGGGTGACCAGGCCGGCCAGGTCGGACCCGCCCGAGGGCTCGGAGAGGAACTGCACCCAGAGCTCCTCGCCGGCCAGGATCTTGGGGATGTGGCGCTGCTTCTGCTCCTCGGTGCCGAAGTCGAGCAGGGTGGGGGCGAGGATGGACAGCGTCGGGGTGTTGAAGACGACCGGCATCTCGTAGGGGAGCGACTCGCGGGTGAAGGCCTGCTGGTGGGCCCGGCTCAGGCCGTGGCCCCCGTACTCGACCGGGAAGCACAGGCCGGCGAAGCCGCCCTCGAACAGCGTGCGCTGGAGCTCCCGCGCCCGCGTGGCGAACTCGTCGACGACCATGAGCTGGTGGTTCTCGACCCCCTCGGGCAGACGCGGCATGTTGTCGGCCAGCCACGCCCGGGCCCGGAGGCGGAACGCCTCGACGTCCTCTGTGGCGGCGCGATCGGGCATCTCGGCTCCTACAGTCCGGCGCGAACGGCGATCCGCTCGCGGTGGTCGGCGGGGGTCCCGAACAGGGCGCGGTCCTGGACCACCCGGCGCAGGTAGAGGTGGAGGTCGTGGTCCCAGGTGACCCCGATGCCGCCGTGGAGCTGGACGCAGTCATGCAGGATGGCCGGCCCGCGGTCGCCGATGTAGGACTTGGCCACGCTCACCAGCTCGTCCGCCCGGTCGCTGGCGGCGTCGACGGCCCGGGCGGCGCCGGTGGCGGTGGCATGGCACGCCTCGAGCCACAGCTTCATGTCGGCGAACCGGTGCTTGAGGGCCTGGTACGAGGCGAGCGGGCGGCCGAACGTGTAGCGGTCGAAGGAGTACTCGAGGGTGAGGGTGAACATGGTGTCGACCGCACCCACCATCTCGGCGCACTGGAGCGCGACGGCGATCTGCAGCTGCCGCTCGATGTCGGGCCCGGCCGCACCGACCTCGCCGACCAGCGCCGACTCGGGGACCGACACCCCGTCGAAGGTCACGGTGGCCGTGCGGCGGACGAGGTCGACGCTCTCGAGCGGTGAGACGGAGACCCCCGGGGTGCCCCGGCCCACCAGGAACTGGGTGGGGGCGCCATCGACCGTGGCCGCCACCAGCAGGTGGTCGGCCGAGGCGGCCGACTCGACCGGCGACTTCACCCCGTTGAGCACGTACCCGCCCTCGCCGGCCACCGCCGTGAGGCGAAGGTCGTCGCCGGACCAGCCACCGGGCTCGGCCAGGCACCACGCGGCCACCGCCTCGCCCGAGAGGAGCTCGGCCAGGACCTGGGCGTGCCGGCCGTCCGGCGAGGCCCCCAGGGCGGAGGCCACCACGTTGGTCGCCAGGAGCGGGCCCGGCGAGACCAGCCGGCCCATCTCCTCGGCCACCAGCACCAGGTCCAAGAGCCCGTGTCCCGAGATGCTGCCCCCGCCGTCGTCCTCGGAGACCAGGAGGCTCGTCCACCCGAGCTCGGCCCCGCGGCGCCACCAGTCCGCCGGGTAGCCGTCAGGCTCCTTCTCGGCCCACTCGCGCACGGTCGACACCGGGCAGGTGCTCTCGAGGAACTTCCGGGTGGTCTCCCGGAAGAGCTCCTGGTCGTCGCTGCGGTGCAGGTCCACCCGGACGTCCTTCCTGGCGACGGCGGATCTCACCGCGCCCTTGCGTGCCGACGGCCGCCCAGTCAATCAACCCGGCACCGGGGACACAAACCACCCCGGGATCGATCGCGGGGATGGGGCTACATTCGGCGGTGCGATGACCGCCGGCAGGGAGTTCTTTGACGTCGTCCTCTCCCAGCGGGCCTGCCGCCACTTCTCCGATCGGCCGGTCGACGACGACCTGGTGGCCCGGTGCCTCGTGGCCGCCACGCACGCCCCGAGCGCAGAGAACCTCCAGCCGTGGGTGTTCGTCGTGGTGCGCGAGCAGAGAACTCGGGCCGCGGTGGGCGACCTCATGCGCGAGCTGTGGCGGGACGCCGGGCGCCCTCACTCCGAGGGGCGCCTGTCCCCGGCCCTCCTCGACGACGTCGAGCGCGGTGCCGAGGGCGGCGTCGCCGCCGCACCGGTCCTCGTGGTGGTGTGCGGCGACGCGTCCATCGGCCTCGAGGCGACCCTCGCCTCGTCGGTCTTCCCGGCCGTGCAGAACCTCCTCCTGGCGGCGAACGCCCTCGGGCTGGGCTCGGCCATGACGACGTTGGCGACCCTGGCCGGGGACCGCCTCTCGGCGCTGCTGGAGCTGCCGATCTCCGTCCGACCGATGGCCGTCACCCCACTCGGCTGGCCGGCCCGGCCGCTCGGCCCGCCGCGTCGACTGCCGCTGGCGACACGCGCCCACCTCGACACCTACGGCCAACTGTTTACCGGCCGGTGACATACTTGGGACGGCCCGGCGCGGACCGTCCGCACCGTGCCGGCGACGTGGCCGGCCGGGCACCCCGCCGAGCAAGGAGAGGCAGCCGATGACGTACCGGGTCGACGACGCGCCGGACACGCTCCCCTTCGCCCAGCAGGTGAAGGAGTGGATGGAACAGAACTGGCGCCACGGCCCGTGCCCGGTGTGCGGGACCGAGGACAAGTGGTGCGCCGAGGGGAGGCTGTTCGGCGTGCCGCGTATGACAGCGCCACAGGCCGGTCTGGTGCGTCCCGTGTTCCCGGTCGTCTGCGAGGCCTGCGGCTACACCCTGTGGATCGGGGCCAATCACTCGGGGGTGCTGCGCTCCCCCATCCCCGACGACCTCTCCGGGCTCGAACCCGAGGGCTGACGCGGGGCTCTGGCCTCACCAGAGGCAGACAGCCCGTTTGGTCTGCCAGGCCTCCGGGGCTTCGCGAACTCGGCCCTGGCCATGCACCAAATCAAGGGCGGCTACGAGGTGGCGCATGACCGAGGACTCGAGGCCGCCTCCTCGCCCATTCGGCGACCGTGGCCGGCGGGGAGACGGTGCGAGCAGGGCCGGGTGGGTGACTCCTGGCATGCCGGCACCGTGGGTCCGGCTGTTCGCTGTTCGAGGTGCCGCAAACAGCGAACGCTGGCCCAGCGAGGGAGAAGCCCCCTGGCCAGGGACGAAGCGGGCGGCGCGACGGACCTTCGGGTTCGTCGCAGGTCGGAGCTCCTTCACGGGGCTTCAGGCGTGCCCGGCACCTTCAGCTCCCCGATCCCGAAGGTGGCCATGATCGACTCCTCCAGGTAGTCGGGACCGTCGGCCGTCGGGACGAACCAGCCGGTCGGGCACATGGTGAGCACCTCGACAAAGGTGAAGCCGGCCCCGGCCATCTGCAGCTCGAGGGCCCGGCGGATCATCCGGGCGGTGCGGGCGACCAGTCCCGCCGTGTTGACCGCGCCGCGGGCCACGTACGCCGTGCCGTCCAGCTGGGCCAGCAGGCGGGCGACGTCGATCGGGTGGCCGTGCACCTCGGGGTCGCGGCCCTCCAGGCTGGTCTTGGTCCGCTGGCCGAGGACGGTCGTCGCGGTGAGGTGGCCGCCGGTGTCGCCGAAGACGCCATTGTTGAGGAGCAGTGCCGTGACGCGCTCGCCCCGCGCCCCGGCGTGGAGCACCTCGTGGAGCCCCTCACTGACCATGTCCCCGTCGCCCTGGAGGGTGAGCACGGCCGTGTCGGGCAGCATGCGCTTCACTCCGGTGGCCACCGCCGGCGCCCGGCCGTGCAGGCACTGGAGCGAGTCGAGGTCGCTCAGCTTCATCATCTGCGTGTAGCAGCCGTGACCGGCGATGAGCACCGTGCGCTTGGACAGCCCCAGGTCGGCCAGCGCCTCGAGGACGAGCCGCCAGGCCACCGGGTGGCCGCAGCCCGGGCAGAGCTCGTGCTCGGAGGACTGGAGGAGCTCGGGCTTGAAGGCGGCCACCGGCTGCGCCGGCGAGGCCGCGTGCCCCCCACCCGGTCCGCTCGTGCTCATGAGGCGCTCCCGGCGGGCTCGGCGAGGGCCCGGCGGACCCGGTCGCGCAGGGCGTCGACGGCGAGGAGGTCGCCCTGACGCATGCCCGAGGCGTCCTGGGAGACCCCGCCGATGGAGCGCACGACCGAGCGGTCGGCGGCGTGGATGCGCACGTCGTCGACCATCTGGCCGGCGTTCAGCTCGTAGACGAGGACCTGGCGGCAGCCCCGGGTGGCCTCGGCCAGGGCCCCGCCCGGGAACGGCCACAGGGTGACCGGCCGGAAGGACCCGACGTGCAGCCCGTCGGCCCGCAGCTCCTCGACCACCCGGTCGACGAAGGGGGCGGTGGTCCCGAACGACACCACCAGCGTCTCGGTCCCCTCGGGGACGTCGGACTCGAAGCGGGCCTCGGTCCTCTCGATCTCGGCGTACTTCTCGGCGATGGTCCTCCAGGCGCGGTCGGGGCCCGGTCCCGGCGTGTTGGGCTTCCCCCGCGCCCAGGTCCAGATCTGGCGGGCCCGCCCGGTGCCGCTCATGGTGCCGTCGAGGGCCCACTCCTTGGCGGGGAGGGGTCCCAAGTCGACGGGTCGCACGTCGATGCCGACCGAGGTGTGGGCGATGACGTAGTCGCCGTAGAGGATGACCGGGGTGCGGTGGAGGTCGGCCAGGTGGAAGAGGAGCTGGGTGTGGGCCACCGCCTCCTCGACGTCGCGGGGCGCCAGGGTGATGGTGCGGTAGTCGCCCCACCCTCCCCCCCGCGTGGCCTGGAAGTAGTCCTGCTGGCCCCGCGCCATGTTGAACACGACCAGTGGCAGCTCGTTGAGGGCCAGCTCGGCGATGGCCTCCTGCATGAGGGCGAGTCCCTGGCCGCACGAACCGGTGGCCGCCCGGGCCCCGGTGGCCGCCGCGCCGAGGGCCATGTTGACCGCCTCGATCTCGCTCTCGGCGTTGATGCACACCCCCCCGGCCTCGGGGAGCTTCTTGGCCATGTTCTCGAGCAGCTCGGTGAAGGGCAGCATCGGGTAGCCGGAGAAGAACCGGCACCCGGCGAGGATGGCGGCGTCGGCCACCGCCTCGCTGCCCTGCAGCAGCCGGCGGGTCACGGCCGGGCCGCCCCGTCGAGAGCGCCCGGCCAGGCCGGTGCGGCCAGGGGGGTGACCGCGCCCGCCCCGGTGAGGATGGCCCGCTCGTTGGCCGCCAGGTGCTGGGTGCGGTAGGGGGGGACGAGCTGGCGCATGGCGGCCACCAGCCCGTCGACCTCGACCAGGCCGGTGAGCGCGGCATAGGCGCCCAGCAGCACGAAGCCGGCGGCCATGGGGCTCCCCAGCTCGTCGGCCAGGCTCCCCGCCGGGACCCCGAAGACGGCCGCGTCGACCACCTCAACCTCGGCGTCGAACAGCGAGCTGTTCACCACCACCACCGCCCCGGGCCGCAGATGGGGCCGGACGGTCGACCAGTAGGCCGGGTCCATGGCGTAGGCGGACCAGCAGTCGGTGGCCACCGGCAGGGCCCGCAGCGGCCCGTCCCCCACCGTCACCTCGGCGTTGGTCATCCCGCCGCGCATGCCGCCCCCGTAGCGCGGCACCAGCATCACCTGGCGGCCCTCGTCCATGGCCGCGGTGGCGAGGGTCCTGGCGGCGATCTGCACGCCCTGGCCTCCCACCCCGGTGAAGAGCACCTCGCGTTCCACGGCGCCCCTAGCCTCCGAGCAGGCGTGCCAGCGCGGCCCGCTGGACCTGCCCGGTGGCCGGCGTGCGGGGCAGGTCCTGGGCCACCACCACCCGGCGCGGGTGCTTGTAGGGGCTCAGGCGGGCGGACAGGTGCCGGCGGAGCTCGTCGACGGTCGGGGCGGGCGCCCCGTGCTCGGGCACCACCACCGCGCACACCACCTCCCCCCAGTCGGGGTCGGGCACGCCCACCACGGCCAGGTCGGCCAACCCCGGGAAGCCGCGCAGCGCCGACTCCACCTCGACCGGGGCCACGGTCTCGCCCCCGGTGCGGATGACCTCCTTCTTGCGGCCCACGATGGACAGGTAGCCGTCGTCGTCGCGCCGGGCTAGGTCCCCCGTGTGGTACCAGCCGCCGCGCAGCGCCTCGTCCGTCTCGGCGGGCAGGCCGAAGTACCCCGACATGACCCGGTCGCTCGAGAGCAGGAGCTCGCCGTCGTCGGCCAGCGCGGCCCGGACGCCGGGGATGGGGAGCCCCACGCTGCCGGGCCGCCCGAAGAGGTCGCGGTCGGACAGGGCGACCGCCCGGCCGGTCTCGGTGGCTCCGTAGCTGACGGTGGTGTGCGAGGCCGGCAGGCGGGCCTTGATGGCCGCCAGGAGCTCGGTGGTGACCTCGGAGGTCCCGGTCAGGGCCCACTCGAGGCTCGAGGTGTCGGTCGGCCGGTCGCAGGAGAGGACCCGCTGCCAGACCGCCGGCAGGCAGTAGAGCGTGGCGGCCGACCACCGCTCGACCTCGGCGAGCAGGAGCTCGGGATCGGCCCGGCGCACCAGGTGGGCGGGCCGCCCCGCCGACCAGGCCATGGCCGAGAAGTTCCAGCCGGCCATGTGGAACAGCGGGAACATCACGACGTCGCCCCGGCCGCCGCTGACCGAGTGAGCCGCAGCGCCAGCGTGGGTCCGCAGCCAGGTCGCCCGCTGGGAGACCATCACCCCCTTGGGCCGCCCGGTGCTGCCGCTGGTGAGGAAGATGGTGCAAACGTCGTCCTCGGCCGGGCGCGTCACCGGCGGCGGGCCCGAGGAGGAGGCGTCGGCCAGTGCGTTCAGGTCGTGGCCCGGGCCCCGGCCCCCCACCGTGGCGAGCTCGGCGCCCGCATCCTCGGCCAGGGCTCGCGCCCGTTCGGCATGGGCCGGGTCGGCCACGACCAGGCGGGGCCGCAGGTACTCGAGGACCACTCGCGCCTCGTCGTCGCCGTAGGAGGGGTTGAGCGGGCAGAACGGCGACCCGACGCGGCCGAGAGCGAAGTAGAGGCCCACCCCGTCGAGAGAGGTCTCCGACCACCAGGCCACCCGGTCGCCCGGGCCCACACCCAGGCCGAGGAGGGCGTTGGCGAGCCGGTTGGCCCGGTGCCGCAGCTCGCCGAAGGTGGTGCGCTCGTCGTCCAGGGTCGCCGCCAGCCGTCGCGGGGCGGCCGAGGCGGCGCAGTCGAGGATGTCGTCCACGACGAGGGCCATCGACGGTCACCCCCCTGGTGCTGCGGTCCGGGCCGGCCGGCGCGTCCTGCGCCCCACTGTAGTGCCGGCCCTCCCCCGCTCAGCGGGGCAGGCCCAGGATGCGGTCGCCGATCACCGTCCGCTGCACCTCCGAGGTGCCGCCGGCGATGGTGGCGGCCTTGGACCACAGCCACTGGCGCTGCCACTTGCCGCCGGCCGGGTTCCCGTCCGCCGCTCCCCACAGCGGCGACGCCTCGCCCACCACCGACAGTGCGGCGTCGGACATGGTCTGGGTCATGTCGCTCCAGATGAGCTTCACCACGCTCGACTCCGGCCCGAGCTCACGCCCCTTGCCCAGCTCGGTGAGGGTGCGCAGGTTGGCCAGGCGCAGCACCCGCAGCTTGACGGCGGCGGCCGCCAGCGCATCGGCCACGTCGGGATCGTCCAGGGTTCCCCGGGCCGCGGCCTCGGCGTAGAGCTCCTCGAGGTAGACGCCGTGGACCACCTCCTCCTTGAAGGGGAAGGTGCCGCGCTCGTGGGCCAGCGTCGTGTTGGCCACCGCCCACCCGTTGTTGATGCCCCCTACCAGGCAGTCGGTGGGGACGAACACTTCGTCGAAGAAGACCTCGTTGAACTCGGACTCCCCGGTGATGGTGATGAGGGGACGGATCTCCACCCCGGGCGCGGTCATGTCGACGACCAGGTAGGAGAGGCCACGGTGCTTGGGCGCGTCGGGGTCGGTGCGGACCAGGGCGATCCCCCAGCGCGCGAACTGGGCGTAGCTGGTCCAGACCTTCTGGCCGGTGAGCACCCATCCGCCCTCGGTGGGGACCGCCCGGGTGCTGAGCCCGGCCAGATCCGAGCCGGCCCCGGGCTCGCTGAACAGCTGGCACCAGACCTCCTCGGCGTCGAGAATGCGCGGGAGCCAGCGGGACTTCTGCTCCTCGCTGCCATGGGCGAGCAGGGTCGGTCCGACGTGGTTGATGCCGTTGCGGTTGACCGGCTGGGGCGCACGCGAGCGCGCGTACTCGAGGTTGAAGATGGCCACCTGCAGCGGCGTGGCGCCGCGGCCGCCATAGGGCTCGGGCCAGTGGATGCCCACCCAGCGGTCGGCCGCCAGCCGGGCCTGCCACACCCGGCCCCAGGCGAACTCCTCCTCCAGGGAGGAGAAGGCCGCGGGGAGCTCGAGGTTGGCCGCCAGCCAGCCGCGGATCTCGTCGCGGAAGGCGAGCTCCTCGTCGCTCAGGGAGAGGTCCATCGGACCATCCTCCCCGCTCCTTTCGGGGCGCACAACACGCGTCGCACCCGGCTCACCGGGGCCGGCCGGCCCCGGCCAGCTCGGCGGCCCGGGCCTTGAGAGAGGCCCGGTCGGGCTTCCCCGCCGCCAGGAGAGGCAGGGCGTCGACCTGCACCACGAATTCGGGGGTCTTGAAGCGGGCGATCCCCAGCTCGGCGAACCAGCGCCGGCAGACCTCGACGTCGATCGGCGAGCGGGCGACGACGAAGGCGCAGACCCGCTCCCCCAGCCGGTCGTCGGGGGCGCCGACGGCAACGGCGCCGACCACCTCGGGGTGGAGCTCGAGGGCCCGCTCGACCTCGGCCGGCGAGATGTTCTCCCCGCCGCGGATGATGAGCTCCTTGAGCCGCCCGGTGATGGCCAGCCAACCCTCGGCGTCGAGCACCCCGAGGTCGCCGGTTCTGAACCAGCCCCGGTGCACGGCGGCCTCGGTCTCGGTGGTCTCTGCGTAGCCGGCGAACAGCTCGGGGCCCCGCACCCACACCTCCCCCGACCGCCCGGGCGGCCGGCGGCGGCCGGTCGACGGGTCGACCACTTTGATCTCGGCGTCGCCCACGGCCCGGCCGTCGGTGTCGCGGCAGCGCTCGGGGGCGTCCTCGTTGGTGCAGGTGGAGACGGTCGGGGCCTCGGTCGAGCCGTAGCTGCGCTTCACGACGGCCCCAAGTCCGCGGGTGGCCTCGGCAATGAACTCGGGGCTCACTCCCAGCATGCCGCTCGACACCACCCGCATCGACGCCACCTTGCGTCGGTCGAAGCCCGGCTGCTCCATCAGACCGTTGAAGATCGACGGCGGCCCGATCATGTAGCTCACGCGCCGCTCTTCGATGAGGCGGAGCCCGCGGGCGGGGTCCCACCGCTCCATGAGCACGGCCCGCATCCCGGCCGCCCCGGGGAGGAGCACCGCGTTGAGCAGCCCAGAGATGTGGGCCAGCGGCGCCGGCATCAGGACGGCGTCGCCGGGGCCGAGCCCGTGGACCCGCGCCATGAGCCGGGCCTTGTAGGCGAGCGACCGCTGGGTGTGCAGCACGGCCTTGGGGCGGCCCGTCGACCCCGAGGTGAAGATGACCGCCGCCAGGTCGCTCGGCCGCGACGGGCAGTCGTCGGCCAACGGCTCGGTCTCGAGGCAGAGGGCCAGGAACCGCTCGGCGCGGTCGCGGACACCGAGCACCCCGTCGAACCCCGAGAGGGGCAGCTCCTCGGAGGCGAACATGACGGTTGGCTCGAGCACGCCCACGATGTGGCGCACCTCGTCCTCGCCGACCTGGTGGTGGATGGGGGCGGCCACCGCCCCGCACCGCCAGACGGCGCGGTAGAGGGCGATGGCCTCCCACCAGTTGGGCAGCTGCCAGGCGACCACGCTGCCCCGGCGGACCCCGAGGGCCGCCAGGGCGCCGGCCAGCCGCTCCACCATGAGGGCGAATCCCCCGGCGCTCACCCCGATCGACCCGTCGACGATCAGGTCGCGGTCGGCCTTGGGGCGGGTGCGCAACGCCGAGTCGAGCACCGGGACGTCCCAGGCTCCCCCGGGGGACCGGTAGCGCGCCGCCGCCGGTGCCCGGTAGGTCGCTCGAAGCCGCATCGGGCCGCCGATGTTAGCGTCCAAGCCTCGCCCCGAACCGCCCGCCGCGGCCCCTGCGGCAGGCCCCGAGCCCAGGAGCCAGCGTGGCCGCCGACGACGAGAACCCAGCGAGGGGCCCACGGCTCGGCATCACCACCCCGGTGGTGACCATGCTCCCCGACGCCCACGCCTCGTGGGAGCGCGACGGCACCATCGAGGACATCGCCGCGCTGTCCCGGGCCGCCGAGCGGTTCGGCTACGACTACGTCACCTGCAGCGAGCACGTCATGATCCCGACCGAGGTCGCCGCGGTGCGCGGGTCGCGCTACTGGGACCCGCTGGCCACCTTCGGCTACCTGGCAGCGGTGACCACGCGCCTGCGCTTCGCCACCAACGTCCTGGTCCTCGGCTACCACCACCCCCTCGAGATCGCCAAGCGCTACGGGACCTTGGACCAGGTCACCGGAGGCCGGGTGATCCTGGGGCTGGGGGTGGGCTCGCTCGCCGAGGAGTTCGCGCTCTTGGGGGCGCCGTTCGCCGACCGCGGGGCCCGCGCCGACGACGCGCTGGGGGCCCTGCGGGCCAC
>JBKQNY010000150.1:0-21307 GCA_052145775.1 Acidimicrobiales bacterium | reverse complement strand
GAGCTTGCGGTCGCCGGGCCGTCCGCCGACCACCTCCACCCACTCGGCCCCGCTCTCGGTGTTGCGGACGTGGGCCACGTACGCCCAGCTGGCCGAGCGCAAGCGCGTCCCCTCCACCTCGACCTGGTCGCCCGGCCGCAGGCCGGCCCAGGCCTCGCTGCGCACCAGATGGCCGGAGGCCGCCGGTGCCTCCGAAGGGCCCTTCCGTCGAGTTGCCATGCGACCGTTCTACCCCCTCGAAGCACGATCGCCACGTACGGTCGCGACCCGGCCGTAACCTGGGCCCCGATGTCGCTCACCCTCCCCCGGTCGCTCTCGCCGTCCAAGGTGTCGTCGTTCACCGACTGCCCGCTGGCCTTCCGCCTCGCCTACGTCGACGGCCTGCCGCAGCTCCCCTCGCCGGCCGCGCTGAAGGGCACCCTGGTCCACGCGGCCCTCGAAGCCCTCATCTGGGACCACCCCGCCGGGGGCCGCACCCGGGCCGCGGCCACGGCCGAGCTGGACGCGGCGTGGCTCGCCCTGCGGAACGACCCCGAGTTCGCGGCCCTGGGGCTCGACGAGGACGGGGCCCGGGCGTTCCGGGACGACGCCGAGGTGCTGGTCGGCAACTACTTCGAGCTGGAGGACCCTGACCGGGTACGGGCGGTCGGCGTCGAGCTGGGGGTCCAGGCCGAGCTGGCCCACGTGCGGCTGCGGGGCATCATCGACCGGCTCGACGTGAACGACGCCGGCGAGCTGGTGGTCGTCGACTACAAGACGGGCAGCGCCCCCGGCCCCCGGCACGAGCGGGGCCGGCTGACCGGCGTCTACCTCTACGCCCTCCTCTGCGAGCAGGTGCTGGGCCGCCGGCCGGCCGAGGTCCGCCTCCTCTACCTGCGCACACCGACGGCCATCACCGCCGTGCCCAGCGAGCAGACCCTCGAGGGCCAGCAGCGTCGGACCGTCGCCGTCTGGCGGGCGATCGAGCAGGCCTGCGACCGGGGGGACTTCCGGCCGCGGGCCTCGGGGCTCTGCCGGTTCTGTAGTTTCCAGGCGTACTGCCCCCTCTACGGCGGGACGCCTCCGGGGCCCGGCTCGCTCGGGCCGTGAGCGGCTTCGACGACGCGGTCGACTCGCTGTTCGAGCCGCTACGCGGGAACCCCGTGGCCGATTCGGCGGCGGTCGTGGTCTCCAACCTGGCCGACTACGGGGTGGCGTGGGCCGCGGTGGCCGCCGTCAAGGGGCGCCGCCGGGGGCCCGGCCGCCTCCGCTCCGTCCGCTCCCTGGCCCTGGCCGGCACCGTGTCCTTCGCCGTCAACGCCGCGGTCAAACGGTCGGTCCAACGGGCGCGGCCCGAAGGGGCGCTCCAGGTGGGGGCGGTGCGCGCCCCCACTTCCAGCAGCTTTCCCAGCGGTCACACCCTGGCCGCCTTCTGCACCGCGGTGACGCTGGCCGATTCGGGGGCCGAGCGTTCGGCCTACCTCGCCTTCGCCCTGGCCGTGGCGGCCAGCCGGGTCCACCTCCGGGCCCACCACGCCACCGACGTGGTCGGCGGGGCGGCCATCGGCACCGCGCTCGGGCTGGTCCTGCACCGGGTCCGGGAATGGGAACGCCCGAGCCGCCGTTGACCCTCCTGTGGACGCGCCCCCCTTCTCCGTCACCTTCGACTACCTCTGCCCCTTCGCCCGCAACGCCCACGAGCACCTGGTCGCCGGGCTTGCTGCAGGTGCCGGCTGGGACGTGACCTTCACCCCGTTCTCCCTGGTCCAGAACCACGTCGAGGAGGGCGGGGTCCCGGTGTGGGAGAACCCCGGGCCGGCCAAGGGCCTGCTCGCCCTCCAGGCCGGAGTCGTCGTGCGGGACCGTTTTGCCGACCGGTTCGGGGCGGCCCACGTGGCGCTCTTCGCCGCCCGCCATGACCAGGGGGGCGACCTGTCGGACCCCGACGTGGTGCGCCGGGCCCTCGAGGGGGCCGGCGTCGACGCCGACAGGGTCTTCGCCGAGATCGCCGACGGATGGCCGCTCAAGGCGGTCCAGGTGGCCCACGAGGCGTCGGTCGCCGACCACCAGGTCTTCGGCGTGCCCACTTTCGTCACCGGCGACCGGGCCGTCTTCGTACGGCTCATGTCCCGTCCTGAGGGTGACGGCGACCTGGCCCGGTCGACGATCGACCGGGTGCTCTCGCTTGTCGTCGACCATCCCGAGCTGAACGAGTTCAAGCACACCTCGGTCCCCCGCTGAGGGTCCCGATAGTCTCCCGGGCGTGACGCGACCGACCCAGGTGACCGGAGGCGGCCGGTCGGTCGGGATCGTGGGCGCGGGTCAGCTGGCCCGCATGGCCTGCGAGGCGGCCAGCGCCCTCGGCATCCGCACCGTGGTCCTGGCCGAGCACCCCGACGATGCGGCGGCCGGCACGGCCGACGAGGTGGTCACCGGAACCCCCTCCGCGCCCAAGGACATGCGCCTGCTGGCCGACCGCTGCGAGGTGGTGACCTTCGACCACGAGCTGGTCGACCTGGGGATCCTCGAGGCGCTGGTCCGCGAGGGGGTCACCGTGCGCCCGGGCGTCGCCACCCTCAAGATGGCGGTGGACAAGGCCGAGATGCGCGCCCGGCTGTCGGCGGCGGGGGTCCCCGTCCCGGCCTACCGGGTGCTCGAACGCCCGGACCCGGCGGCGGTGGAGGCCTTCGCCGCCCAGCACGGTTGGCCGGTCGTCGCCAAGGCGGTCAGGGGCGGATACGACGGCAAGGGGGTCTGGACGATCGCCGGGCCGGTCGAGGCCGCCGAGACGTGCCGGCGGGCCGCCTCGGACGGGACCGCGCTCTTGGTCGAGGAGCTGGTGGCCATCGAGCACGAGCTGGCCGTGCTGGTGGCCCGCCGCCCCGGCGGGGAGACGAGGACGTGGCCCGTCGTCGAGACCGCCCAGGTCGACGGGGTGTGCCGGGAGGTGCTCGTGCCCGGGGGGCTCGACCCGAAGATGGCAAAGGCCGCGGCCCAGGTGGCCGTCGAGGTGGCCGAGGTGGCCGGCTCAGTGGGGGTGCTGGCGGTGGAGCTCTTCTCCTCGGCCGACGGCCTCGTGGTGAACGAGGTGGCCGCCCGGCCGCACAACACCGGCCACTGGACCATCGAGGGTGCGGTCACCTCTCAGTTCGAGAACCATCTGCGGGCCGTCCTCGACCTCCCGCTCGGCTCCACCGCACCGACCGCTTCTGCCGTCGCCAGCGTCAACGTCTTCGGCGCCGACGACGGCAACGACCCGGCCGACGCCCTGGCCGCGGCGCTCGCCGTCGAGGGGGCCCACGTGCACCTCTATGGCAAGAGGGCCCGTCCCGGACGCAAACTGGGGCACGTGACGGTCTGCGGGGAGGACGCCGGGCAGGTACGGCACCGGGCCTGGGCGGCGGCGCGGGCGCTCGGCACCCCGCTCCCGGCCGGCCTCGCCGTGCCCGGGGAAGGCCCGTCGTGACCCCCCGACCGCTGGTGGCGGTGGTGATGGGGAGCTCCTCGGACCTGCACGTCATGCAGGGGGCGGCGGACGTGCTGGCCCACTTCCGGATCGCCCATGAGGTCAAGGTGGTCTCCGCCCACCGGACGCCCGACGACATGCTGGCCTTCGGCCACGCCGCGGCCGGCCGGGGGTTGCAGGTGATCGTGGCCGGGGCGGGCGGCGCCGCCCACCTGCCGGGGATGCTGGCGTCGGTCACCACCGTCCCGGTGGTGGGCGTCCCGGTGGCCCTGGACCGGCTCGACGGGCTGGACTCGCTGCTCTCGATGGTCCAGATGCCCCGGGGCGTCCCGGTGGCCACCGTGGCCGTCAACGGCTCGGCCAACGCCGGCCTCCTCGCCGCCCGCATCCTCTCGCTGTCGGACCCTGCCCTGGCCGAGGCCATGGCCGACTACCAGCGCGAGCTGGCCGACCAGGCCCGGGCCCAGGACGAGGGGCTGGCCCCGCCCGGCTGAGCGCCGGCTGCCGGGGCACTACCGTCAGGTCCATGCCGACGCTTGCCGAGCGGCTCGGGTACCCAGCCGACGCCAGGTTGCTGATCATCAACGCCGACGACCTCGGCTTCTGCCACTCGGCCAACGTCGGCGTCTTCGACTGCTTGACCACGGGCCTGGTCACCAGCGCCACCCTGATGGTCCCCTGCCCGTGGGCCCGCGAGGCGGCCGCCCGCTACCGCGGCGAGGACGTGGGCGTGCACCTCACCGTGAACGCCGAGTGGGAGCTCTACCGCTGGGGCCCGATCACCCACGCCCCATCGCTGGTGGGGGGCGACGGGGGCTTCCCCCGGACCCAGGAGGACGTCTGGGAGCACGCCGACCTCGACGAGGTCCGCCGGGAGTGCCGGGCCCAGATCGAACGGGCCATCCTCTGGGGGTTCGACGTGAGCCACATCGACGCCCACATGGGGACCCTGCAGCTGCGCCCCGAGTTCTTCGACGTCTACCTGGACATGGCCGTCGAGTTCCGCCTCCCCCTGCGCATGTCCGGCCCCCGCATGGAGGAGCTCCTCGGCTTCCCGGCCCGCGACGTGGCCGCCGAGGCCGGCGTGGTCTTCACCGACGAGCTGCTCTTCGTCCCCGGCGTGGGCACCCGGTCGATGTTCGAGCAGCACCTGGGCCGCCTCAAGCCCGGGGTGACCGAGATGCACGTCCACCCGGCCGTCGACAGCTCGGAGCTGCGGGCCATCGCCCCGGACTGGGAGGCCCGGGTCGACGACCACCGGCTGGTCTGCGAAGACGGGTACCTGCGCCGGTCGGTGGAGGAGGCCGGCGTCACCCTGCTCGGCTTCCGGCCGCTGCGCGAGCTGGCCCGCAGCGGCTGAGCCTCCTCAGGCGATCCCGCAGAAGAGGTCGTCCTCGGTCACGTCGGTCCCCCCGATCCGGCTGGCCGCCAGGAAGTAGTCGTCGTAGGGGTGGAGCGTCCGCTGGATCTCCGGCGGCAGCCCGAACCAGAACGGCGAGTTCGGGTCGACCTGGGTGGCGTGGGCCCGCAGTGCCTCGCCCCGCACGTCGAAGCCGGTCACGTCCACCGACGTGGTGACCGGCTCCTCGCGCCGGAAGCGCTCGAGCCACCTGTCGTCGAACGGCGACTCCAGCCCGAGCTCGAGGAATTTCTCGTGCACGGCGCGCATGCGCTTCCTGGGGAAGACCGTGTAGTAGAGCTTCGAGGGGGAGTGGGGCACCCCCGCCTCGGGGAAGCGGTCGGGGTCCCCCGCCGCCAACCACGCCGCCATGGTGATCTCGTGGACCCGCAGGTGGTCGGGGTGGGGGTACTCGTCCTGGACCTCGGGGTAGGTGACCAGCACCTCTGGCCGGGTCCGGCGGATGACCTCCACCAGACGGCCGACGGCCTCGTCCAGCGGGGCGTTGGCGAAGGCCTCCGGCCGGGCGTTGGCCTCGGAGCCGGGCATGCCTGAGTCGTGGTAGCCGAGGAGCACCACCTCGTCGTAGCCGATGATCTCCGCCGCGGCGTCGAGCTCCTGTCGGCGGATCTCGGCCAGCCGGCCGTGCACCTCGGGGGTATCGAGAGCCGGGTTGAGGATCTCGCCCTCCTCGCCCCCGGTGCAGCACACCAGCACCGTGTGGACGCCGTCGGCGTGGTAGCGGGCCACCGTGCCGGCGCCCTTGGAGGCCTCGTCGTCGGGGTGGGCGTGGACGGTCAGCAGGCAGCGGGTCTCGGCCATCGGCTGGAGAGTAGTGGTGGCCGGCCGGGGCGTGCCCCGCCGCCCCCGCCCCGGCCGTATGCTCGCGGGAGGCGGGCCGCCGCCGATCGGAGGACAGACGCCGTGCCAGGCATTTGGCAACGAACGAAGAACATCTTCCGGGCCAAGGCCAACAAGGTGCTCGACAAGCACGAGGACCCTCGCGAGAGCCTTGACCTCTCCTACGAGCAGCAGCTCGACAGCCTCCAGAAGGTGAAGCGGAGCGTGGCCGACGTGGCCACCGCCCGCAAGAGGATCGAGCTCCAGGCGAGCCAGCTCCAGAAGCAGGCCGACAAGCTCCAGGAGCAGGCCAAGGCCGCGCTGGCCCAGGGCAACGAGGACCTGGCCCGCGAGGCGCTCTCGCGCCGCGCCGCGCTGGGCGAGCAGCTGGCCGACCTCAAGGTCCAGCACGACCAGGTGAGCGAGCAGGAGGACAAGCTGGTCCAGACCTCCCAGCGGCTCCAGGCCCAGGTCGAGCAGTTTCGGACCCGCAAGGAGACGCTCAAGGCCAGCTACACCGCGGCCGAGGCCCAGACCAAGGTGGGCGAGGCCGTCTCGGGCATCTCGACCTCGATGGGCGACGCCGGCGCCACCATGCAGCGGGCCCAGGACAAGATCTCCTCCATGCAGGCCCGGGCCGGGGCCATCGACGAGCTGCTGGCCTCGGGGGCCCTCACCAACCTCGACATGCCCGTCGACGACATCCAGGCCCAGTTGGACAAGGTCTCGGGCAGCGCCCAGGTCGAGAACGACCTGGCGGCGCTCAAGGCCGAGCTGGCCACCTCGGGCCCGGCCGGCGAGCTGTCCGCCCCGGCCGAGGACAAGGTGATCGACGTCGAGCCGACGGCGGCCGAGCCCCAGACGGCGGCCTCCGAGCCCGGCACCGCCGCCGGCGACCAGGGGACCGGCTCCTGATGTCCATCGCCCGCAACATCCCGAACGACCGCTCCCTGTCCTGGCGGATGTTCATGACCGGGCTGTTCCTGGTCATCCTCTACGGGGTCTTCGCCGCCATCCTCTGGGCCGTCCTGCACAGCCTGATCTTCATCGTCGTGATCCTCGGCGGCCTGCTGTTCTGCCAGTACTGGTTCTCGGACCGGATCGCCCTGTGGGGCATGCACGGTCACATCGTCACCCCCGAGCAGGCCCCCGAGCTCCACGGGGCCATCGACCGGCTCTGCGCCCTGGCCGACATGCCCAAGCCGCGGGTGGCCATCGCCGACACCGACATCCCCAACGCCTTCGCCACCGGCCGCAGCCCCAAGGCCGCCGTGGTCTGCGCCACCTCCGGCCTGCTCCGCCGGCTCGACGAGCCCGAGGTCGAGGCGGTGCTGGCCCACGAGCTGTCACACGTGGCCCACCGCGACGTGGCCATCATGACCATCGCCAGCTCGCTCGGGGTGCTGGCCGGGCTGCTCACCCGGGTCATGTTCTACGCCGGCCTGTTCGGGGGCCGGGGCGGCGGGAGCCGCACAGGGTCCCAGCTGATCGTGGCCGAGATGTTCATCATGCTGGTCTCGATCGTCGTCTACGCGGTGAGCTTCCTGCTCACCCGGGCGCTCTCGCGCTACCGCGAGCTGGCCGCCGACCGCTCGGGGGCCATCCTCATCGGCCGCCCCTCCCTGCTGGCCTCGGCCCTGGTGAAGATCACCGGGGAGATGGGCCGCATCCCCACCAAGGACCTCCGCCGCGCCGAGCCGTTCAACACCTTCTTCTTCACCCCCGCCGCGGTGACGAACCAGGCGACCCAGGGGCAGGGCTCGAGCAACTGGTCGCTGAGCGCGCTGTTCTCGACCCACCCGTCCCTGGAGCGCCGACTGGCCCAGCTGGCCCAGCTCGAGTCAGAGCTCGGCCAGCCCCACTGAGCCAAGGCAGCTCGCTTGGGACTGTTCGACGCCCTCTTGGGGCGGACCAAGCCGGTCCGGCCCAACCTCGACGCCCTGTTCGCCCTGCCGTCGGCGGCGGTGACCCTTCAGACGGCGGCGGGCCTGGTCGTGGCGCCCAGGGCCGGCGTGTGCTGGAAACCGCCGGCCGGCCGGCCGGCCGAGGACGTCCGCCGCGAGATCGCGGAGTTGCTGTCGATCCCCGACGATGACGCCGCCACCCCCCAAACCCCCACCCCCCAAGACGTCGGCACCGGGGACGTCGGCACCGGGGACGGGGGCGGCGCGAACCAGCTCACCCAGGCCGAGGACTCCTACGGCTACCGCTGGCTGCTCCTCGAGGACCCCGAGGTCGACGACCTGGTCACCAGGGTCCACCTGATCAACTCGACGCTCAGCGACAACGGGTGGGGGCCGCAACTCCTGTGTTCGGTGTTCGGCCTCACCCCCACCGCCGACGCCGACCCGGACACCAAGGCCCTCTTCCTCATCTACCTGTTCAAGCGGGGCACCTTCTACCCGTTCGCCCCCGACGGCCCCGAACACCGCGATAGCGAACTCGAGCTGCGCATCCGGGCGGTGCTCGGCGCCGACCTGCCGGTCGAGGCGGACCTCACGCGCTGGTTCCCGCTCTGGGACATGCCGTTGCGCTGACGGGACGGCCCGCGGCGGGCGGTCGTTACACTCGGGCGGGCATGCAACAGCTCGACCGCCGCATCCCACTGGAGGGCGCCGTCAACTTCCGCGACCTGGGCGGCTACGTGGCGGCCGGCGGACGGCGGATCCGGTGGCGGACCCTCTTCCGCGCCGACGGCCTCTCCCGCCTCACCCCCGCCGACCGCACGGTCATCCGCCAACTCGGGGTGGCGACGGTCATCGACCTGCGCACCACCTACGAGCTGGAGCGGGGCCGCTTCCCGGTGGAGGAGATCCCGGTGGGCTTCCACCACGTGCCCCTGCTCGACACCGTGCCGTCGCCGGAGACGTTCGACCTGACGCCGGGGATGCTGGCCACCCAGTACGCCGAGATCGCCCGCGACGCCGCCCCGCAAATCGCCCGGGTGCTGACCATCATCGCCGAGCGCCGCGCCCACCCGGTGATCGTCCACTGCACCGCCGGCAAGGACCGGACCGGCGTCCTGGTGGCCGTCCTGCTCTCCCTGCTGGGGGTGGACGACGAGACCGTGGTCCACGACTATGCGCTCAGCGCCGAGGCCATGGAGGCCCTGCGCGCCAAGCTGGTCGAGCGCTTCCCCGAGGGCAAGGACGTCATCGAGGGGGCCACCGAGGTGTTCTCGGCCGCCCCCACCAACATCTCGGCCCTGCTGCGCGGCCTGCGGGCCGACTACGGCTCCATCGAGGAGTACGCCGAGGCGGCCGGGGCCGGGCCGGCGGTGGTGGCCGGGTTACGCGACACCCTTCTCGAGTAGCCGGTCGACCTCGGCGGCCAGGGCGAAGTCCTTCTCCGTCAGCCCGCCGGCCGAGTGGGTGGTGAGCCGGAGCGTGACGGTGTCCCAGCTGATGCAGATGTCGGGGTGGTGGTCGGCCGCCTCGGCCAGGGCGCCCACCGCGTTGACGAAGGCCAGGGCGCCGGCGAAATCCCCCCGGTGGACCACCTTCGCCAGCTCGTCGCCCTCCCTGGTCCAGTCGAGGCCGACCAGGGCGGCGTCGGCCTCCTCGGGAGACATCACGGGTGGGTCATCTCCTCGGGGCGCACCGCCTCGTCGAACTGCTCGCCGGTGAGGTAGCCCAGGTCGACCGCCGCCTGGCGCAGGGTGGTGCGCTCGGTGTGGGCCTTCTTGGCCACTGCGGCCGCCTGGTCGTAGCCGATGAGCGGATTGAGGGCGGTCACCAGCATGAGCGAGTTCTCCAGGTGGCGCTGGATCTGCTCGAGGTCGGGCTCGAGTCCCTCCACGCAGAACTCGCGGAAACCCCGGCAGGCGTCGGCGAGGAGGTCGACGGAGTGCAGCACGTTGAAGGCGATGACCGGCTTGTTCACGTTCAGCTCGAAGTTGCCCCGGGCGCCGGCGACCGCCACCGCCGTGTCGTTCCCGACCACCTGGATGCAGACCATGATCATGGCCTCGCTCTGGGTGGGGTTGACCTTCCCCGGCATGATGGAGGAGCCCGGCTCGTTGGCCGGCAGCACCAGCTCGCCCAGGCCGCTGCGCGGACCGGAGCCCAGCCAGCGGATGTCGTCGGCGATCTTGGCCAGTGACCCGGCCAGGGTGCGCAGGGCGGCGCTGGCCCACACCAGCGCGTCGTGGGCGGCCAGGGCGGCGAACTTGTTGGGGGCGGTGACGAAGGGCAGGCCGGTGAGCTCGGCGATGACGGCGGCCACCCGCGTGCCGAACTCGGGATGCGTGTTGAGCCCGGTGCCCACGGCCGACCCCCCGGCCGCCAGCTCGTAGAGCCCCGGGAGGGTCTGCTGGACCCGCTCGAGGTCGGCGTCGAGCTGGGCCACGTAGCCCGAGAACTCCTGGCCCAGAGTGAGGGGGACAGCGTCCATCAGGTGGGTCCGGCCGATCTTGGTCACCCCGGCGAAGGCCTCGGCCTTGGTGGCGAGCGCCCCGCGCAGGGCCCGCACCGCGGGCACCAGCCGCCCGGTGAGCGCCTCGGCGGCGGCGATGTGCATGGCCGTGGGGAAGGTGTCGTTGGAGGACTGCGACATGTTCACGTGGTCGTTGGGATGGACCGGGGACTTGCTCCCCATCACCCCCCCGTCGAGCTCGATGGCCCGGTTGGAGATGACCTCGTTGGCGTTCATGTTGGTCTGCGTCCCGCTGCCCGTCTGCCAGACGCGGAGGGGGAAGTGGTCGTCGAGCTTGCCGTCGGCGACCTCACGCGCCGCGGTGGCGATGAGCCCGGCCAGGTGCGGGTCAAGCTTCCCCAGCTCGGCGTTGACCAGGGCCGAGGCCTCCTTCAGGATGCCGAAGGCCCGGACGAGCTCGGTGGGCATGACGTCGTGGCCGATGGCGAAGTGGTGGAGGGAGCGCTGGGTCTGGGCGCCCCAGTAGCGGTCGTCGGGGACCCCGATCTCCCCCATGCTGTCGGATTCGGTTCGCATGGGGCCAGCATGGAACCCCCGGTACCGCCGGTGCAACCTCTGGCGGGGTCACCTCCTGAGCGACAGCCCCACCTCCAGGGCCTTGCGGGCGGCGACCACGTCGGCCTCGCGCGGACCGTACCCTTCCCCGGGCACCTCCAAGATGGCGGCCAGCCCCTGCAGGTCGGGGTGGCCTAGGAGGGCGCCGAGGGCCTCGGTGCCGATCGTCCCCTCTCCCACGTTCTCGTGACGATCGCGGTTGGCCCCGAAGGGGACCTTGGAGTCGTTCAGGTGCAGGCAACCCAGCCGCTCCAGGCCGATCTGGCGGTCGAAGTCGGCCAGCACCTTGTCGGCCTCGTCCACCGTGGCGAACGACACCCCCGAGGCCCAGAGGTGCTGGGTGTCGAGGCAGACCCCGAGCTCGGGCCCCGAGCCGTCGAGGACCCGGGCCAGCTCGGCGAAGCTGCGGCCCATCGTCCCCCCCGCCCCCGCCGCGTTCTCGAGCAGGATCGGGCAGTCGCCCCCCACCTCGTCGAGGGCGTCGCAGAGGGCCGCCTGCACCTGGGGGACGCACTCTTCGAACCCGAGCCCCTTGTGGCTGCCGATGTGCAGCACCAGGCCCGAGGCACCCATGCCCGAGGCGGCGGCCAGGTTGGCCACCAGGCAGGCCCGGGACTTGCCGAGCAGCTGGGCGTCGGCCGTGGCCAGGTTGATGAGGTAGCTGGCGTGGCAGAACGTGGCCGAGACCAACGGGTGGGCGGCCTGGGCGGCGCGGTAGCCGTCGAGGACCTCGGGAGAGTACTGGGTGGACTTCCAGGCGCGCGGGCTCTGGGTGAAGACCTGGACCGTCTCGGCCCCGATCTCCTCGGCCCGCTCCAGCGCCGGGACGAGCTTCCCCCCGGCCCGGACGTGGGCGCCGATCAGCATGTGGGGACCGTAGCGACTGGGCCGCAGCGCGACAAACGAGCACGAGCGGCGCGTCGCGGCGGGCCGACCGACCCGTGCCGGCGGCGCCGACGGCCGGGCGCGGCCGCCACCATGCGTGCGCGGCCCGTGCGCCGGCAGCATAATGAGCCGGCGCAGGCGCACCGCTGGCCGAGCTCAGCCGACGGGCGAGAGGAGCGTGCCACGCGGGTTTTGCGTGACTGTGGGAGGCAGGGAGTGGAACAACGACGTAGGCGGCTACCCCGGGAGACCGCCGGGTGGCGCGGCCGGTACCGGTTCGATAACGGGCCGGCGCACAGCTCGGAGGAGTGCCGGATCCTCGACCTCTCACTCATCGGCGTCGGCGTGGAGGTGTTCGGTGCACTGCCCGAGGACGCCGTCGGTCGCCACATCTCCGTCGAGGTGGAGACCCCGGCCGGGGCCTCGGTCACGCTGCGGCTGAACGGCGTGGTCCGCAACACCGGCCTCGGGCAGGAGGGCGGCACCCGGCTGGGCGTCGAGTTCACCGGGCTGTCGGAGACCGAGCGGGCGATCATTGACGTGATGGGCCATATGCGCATCGTGTGGTAGCCGGGTCCTGTGGGCCGGGACGGCGCGTTCTCACCGGGGGCGCCCGTATAGGGTCGGTCCATGACCGACAAGCTCAGCGACAAGGCTCGCCAGCTCATCGCCCGCCCTGTGCTCGCCACCCTGGCCACCGTGGCCGCCGACGGCGCACCACAGGCCACGCCGCTGTGGGTCGAGTTGGACGGCGACGACATCGTGGTGAACACCGCCCAGGGACGGGCCAAGGCCCGCAACATGGAGCGGGACCAGCGGGTGGCCGTGTGTGTGATCGATCCCGACGACCCCTACAACGTGGTGGCGTTGCGCGGCACCGTGGTCGAGGTCACGACCGAGGGAGCCGACGCCGACATCGACCGACTGGCCAAGAAGTACCTGGGCGTCGACGAGTACCCGATGCGCCGGCCGGGCGAGGTCCGCATCTCGGTGCGGATCCGCACCGACCGCATCGTCATGCAGGCCTAGGACCAAGGGGCCGTCGGGGCGTCACTCCATCGGCTGGTGGGAGATGCTCGGCGGCTGCCTCCCGGCCAGGAGCCACCCCACGGCGGCAGCGGCCAACGGCATGCCGGCCAGGATGATGAGCAGCTCCTCCACCGGCGCGTTCGAGAGCGCCGCGAGACCGCCGTTCAACGAGTTGCCGCGGAGCCAGGCGGCGGTGGCCAGGTAGGCGACGGCCGTGCCCATCACCGCGCCGAGCAGACCCAACGCCCCGGCCGTGGCTGCGGCCAGGGCCCGTCGCGTGCCGCTGCTGGCCCCGGTGGCCGTGAGGGTGCGCAGGTCGCTCGCCGTCTCGCTGCGGATGAGGCCGACCGTCATGGCCAGGACCCCGAGGGCGAGCAGGACGCCGAAGACGGTCGCCCAGCCGATGATCTCCGATGACGTGGGCTGGTCGTTCTTGGTCTCGACTGTCATGCCGACCGAGGCCGCCGTCAGCCGTGCCTCGCTGATCTGGGCGGCCGTGAGCGGCTGGGGCATCTGGAGCAGCCAGCCCGAGGTCGCCTCCTGGAGGTGGTGGCGGCGGACCGCCGCCTCGGTGATCACCGTGTTGGGGGCCGAGGTTCCTGACGGCAGGGCGCTCTCCTCCACGATCTCCGGATTGGGCCAGCATGCGCCCGGGGGGCACGGGAACTGGGTTGTGTCCGGGCCCGGTCCTCCGGCGATGTGGTAGCTCGAGTCGACCAGGGCCATGTTCGAGATCGAGGACAACCCCGGTCGCATGGTGAGGATGTCGGCCGAGCGTGGGACCGAGGCCGGGTCGATGCCGTAGGCACGAAGCAGCTGCGGCGTGGCGACGTACAGCGTTCCCGAGAAGTTCCTCCCGGGCGCCAGGTGCAGGAGTGTGGCATTGACCGACTCGAGGGAGACGACGTCGCGGGACCCGAGCGAGGAGGCGATCTGCCGTTCGGCCTTGGCCTGGACGGCGGGGCTGGTGGATTTGGTCGGCGACGCCGGTCCTGTCTTGGGGCCGCCGACCTGCGGATGTCCTGTCACCGAGATGATGAGCTGGTTCGAGGCGAGGTTGGGGCCCGCGTAGTCGAGCACGTTGCCGTAGCGTGCGGCGGCCACGACCGAGATGATCACGGCGATCATCACCCCGAGACTGATCGCCGCCAGCGCCGGGCCGGAGCGGGCGCGGTAGCGGGCGAGGTCCCGCAGGGCCAGGCGCACGGCGATCGGAGCCCAACGCGCCGTCTTGGCCAGCGCGTCGACGCAGAACGGGGCGAGCAGGACGATCGCCACGATGAGGGCGACGAGCCCGATGACGAGCGGCAACGCGCCGCCGCCGCCTTGCCCGCTGCCTCCCGAGATCACCATGAGGACGACCCCGGCCAGCAGGGCGATGATGCCGGGCAGGGCGGTGCGATGCAACTCCCTGGGGGGCTCCGGCCGCCCGGAGAGCGCCACCACGATGGGGACCCGTGCCACGGCCCGGGCCGGGCGGGAGGCGGCGACGTACGTGGCCACGACGGCCAGCGCACAGGCCACCCCCACCACCGCCCAGGGCAGCTGCAGCGCGCCGATCAGGTGGTGGGAGCTGGCTTCGAGGTGCGGGCGGTAGGCGAGCCAGACCAAGAACCCCAGCACCGCGCCGGCCACGGTCCCCACGACGCCGACCACGAGCCCGTTGGCCCGCACGACGAGCCCCACGTCGCCGTCGGTCGCACCGAGGGCGCCGAGCATCCCGATGGAGCGGAGGCGGCGCTGGGCCAGCACCGAGAAACCGCCGACGGCCACCAGCACGATGAGCAGCATTCCCAGGGTGGCCAGTGCCAGCACGACCGTCTCGGGATTGATCGGGTTGCTTGTCACCGTGGAACCCACGGCGCGCACGGTCGACCCGATGGACGACGGGGCAACGCCGGGGGCGTTGAAGAGCACCGTGCTCGACGTCGGGTGGGCGACCTGCCCGGGGACCACCAGGGCGAACTCGTCGAGGAGGCTCTGGGGGTTCTCGACGATCCCCACCACCGTGCGGGCGGTGCCGCCCTCGTGCCAGGTGTCGCCGACGTCGACACCGAAGGCCGAGGCCACGCCCTGGGTGAGGGCCACCTGGTCGGCCGAGATGGGGTAGCGCCCGCTCACCAGCGAGAGCATCGGCTGACCGAACGGTCCGTCGGGGTTCTGGGCCCGCAGGTCGTAGGTCTCGATCGAGCCCGGGACGGTCAAGGTCTGGTTCTCGATCACGTCGACCGGGCCGAATCGGTGGGCCAGCCGGTTGATCTGGGCGTCGACCTGCGCGACCGGCCCCAGGAGGGTGGCCATGTCGTGGGCGGTGCCGAAGCCGCTGTTCGCCGGTGGCTGGTCGTCGATGGCGACGGTGGCCCCGACCACGGTGGCCGCCACGGCCACCGCCACCAGCGCCAGGATCAGGAGCTGTTGACGCCACTCCCGGCGGAACAGCCGCCAGGCCCAGCGCACCATGGCGCGCTTGGCCGACATCCCGCCGTCCCCCGGAGCGAGGACGGCCGGCGGGCGCTCGAGCGTCGTGGTCATCGCTCGGGAACGGGGCTGAGCAGCGACTCTGGGCTCGGCGGGGGCAGGGTCTGGTCGACGACGCTCCCGTCGCGCAGGAACACCACCCGGTCGGCCCACGACGCCAGCTGCGCGTCATGGGTGACGACGACGGCCGCCACCCCGCGCTTGCAGGCGGAGAGGATGAGTCGCATGACCGCCTCGCCGTTGGCCGAGTCGAGGGCGCCGGAGGGCTCGTCGGCCAGGAGCAGGTGGCGCTCCCCCACCACCGCCCGGGCGATGGCCGCGCGCTGGCGCTCACCGCCGGAGAGTTCGTCGGGGTAGTGGTCGGCGCGCTCGGCGATGCCGAGATCCTCGAGGGCGGACAAGGCCACGGATCGCGCCTGGCGCATCGGCTGCCCGTCGAGCTCGAGGGGCAGGGAGACGTTCTCGGCGGCGGTGAGGCCCGCCAACAGGTTGAAGTCCTGGAAGACGAAGCCGACCGTGCGGCGGCGAAGCCGTGCCCGGTCGTTGCGCGACATGCGGGCCAGATGCATCCCGTCGATCAGCACGTCACCGCTGGTCGGCTCTTCGAGGCTGCCGGCGATGGTGAGCAGGGTCGACTTCCCCGACCCGCTCGGCCCCATCACCGCCACCAGTGAGCCGCGGTCGACCGAGAGTTCGACCTCTCGCAGCGCGTGCACCTCGCTGGTGCCCTGGCCGTAGGACTTGGAGACGTGGTGGAGTTCGAGGAGGTTCATCGGCGCACCGCCAGTCGACGGCGCAGGACCGGTGCCGGCGAGGCCGCGGGGGCTTCGACCGCGGCCCGCTTGATCCGCCCGTCGGCGGCGTCGAGCCACCGCACCACGGAATCGAGGCGGAAGAGCTCCGCGTCGACCACCAGGGCGAAGGAGAGGTCGAAGCTGGCCTCGTCCTCCTTGAGGCGGGTCCACTGCTGCATCAGCTCGACGACGTAGTGCCGGTGGACCTGGAGGACCTCGTGGACGTCGACACCGGGGAGCCGCATCGCCACCAGGACCTTGATGACCATCTCGTCCCTGGGCGGCGCGGCCAGGTCGGGGGGCGTCCGCAGCCACCACTCGAGCTCCCGCGTCCCCTCGTCGGTGATCCGGAACCCCTTCTGGGGGCCGGCGTCGCCGTCGCCGTCGGACTCGACCAGACCGTCGCGTTCGAGCCGCTGGAGCGTCGTGTACACCTGGCCCACGGTGAGGGGCCAGACGTCGCCGGTCCGCTCCTCGAACTCCTGGCGGAGCTGGAGTCCGTACTTGGGGCCCTCCCGCAGGAGGGCCAGGATGGCGTGCCGAACGCTCATTACTTCAGTATCCGTGGTTGCATACTGAGTATTCTACTTGCCGGGCCGTCGGGAGGCAACCCCGGAGACCAGGGAGGACTCTCGAGGGTCGACCCCGCAAGCGCGCTCAGGGCGGTGACGGCCCAGACCCGGGCGGTCCGGCCGCCGGGCCCGGCGTCACCCGCACGTGGCGGCCCTTGGCCGGGCGCCGCCGACGGCGGGCCACGAGGGCGCCCACCACGGCCACCCCCAGCACCGCCGCTGCGCCCAAGCTCAGCTCCCAACCGTGGCGGAAGCTCACGGGGTCGTAGGTGAAGACGACGTGGTCGGTGCCCGCCGGCACGGCCACGCCACGTAGGAGGTAGTCGACCTCGTCGACCGGCTCGGGACGGCCGTTCACGGTCACCTGCCACCCCGGGTACCAGGTGTCGGACAGCACCAGCTCGCCCTGGCGGGCGGCGTGGGCGATGACGGCCACCCGCTGGGCACCATAGGAGGTGATGTGGGCCGTCCCCGGCGTGGGCGCCAGAGCCGCCGAGGGCACCGTGGCCAAACCGGGGAGCCGGGTGCCGGTGACGACCGCCTGGCGGGGGCGGAAGCCCGGGGCTCCGATGCGCTCGAGCTGCGCCCCGGGGCTCGCCAGCACCTCCTGGGCGCCGACCAGCCAGGTCCGAGGAAGCGCCGCGGGGTTGGCGTAGATGGTGGCGTCGGGTCCGTCGTAGGCGACGGTGAGTCCGGGGATGTTGGGTGGCGGCTCGTGCTTCTGCTCCAAGATGTCATGCACGCCGAAGAGGGAGAGGACTCGCATGGTGGAGGGGGCCAGGGTGTTGTAGACGGTGAGCGGCACCGACGGCGTGTCCTCGGGAAGCAGCGGCGTGGCCGGCGCCACGTAGCGCGTCCAGAGATCGGCGAACCGGGTGATCACCGGCAGGTCGTAGCCGCGCAGGTCGGTGAGGCCGTAGCGGATGTTCACGTCGGGCGGCAGGGGAACCGTCGTGTTGTACGGCGTCACCCCCACGTAGCGCGAGGTCCCCTGGTGCTGCAGGTAGGAGATGGCGCCCGTCACCGGCTGGGTGGCGTTGGACTGGGTGATGGCCGGGTTGTAGCCCATCCCCGCCTGGAAGAGGTCGCCGACCACCAGGGCGATGGCCAGGAGGGCGAAGGCCCTCGCCGGCAGGACCCTGGTGAGCCGCAGCAGCACGAGGGCGACGGCGAAGCCGGCCACCGTGAGCCACACCACGAGCGCCGTCAGACGGACGATCGGGACCACGTGCGCGGCGTGCGGGAAGGGGGTGGTGGCGAAGAACCAGGCGATGTCGACGGCCTGGTGCAGGTAGCGCAGGGAGGTCCCCCGGGTCCCGGCCACCACCACCAGGGGCAGCAGCGCCAGGACGACGGCCAGCGCGCCGATGGTCACGGCGGCCCGTCGGCTCGACCGCCGGCGCACCAGGTCGTCAAGGCCCCAGCCGGCCAGGAGGGCGAGGCAGAGCAGGTAGATGATGGTGAGCCGGCTGAGGTAGGTCTGGTCGAGGCCCGGCGTGTGGCCGGCCAGTGCGAAGAGGGGCTGGACACCGAGGACCACCAGCACGCTCACCGCCCCCACCACGGCGAAGGCGACCCGTTCCACCCTCGGACGCAGCAGCGCGGCGAAGCCGAGCATCAGCGGCAGGGCACCGGCATAAAAGGCGGTCTCGATCTCGAAGCTGCCCGGGAAGTACCGGGGCAGGAAGGCGGCGAAGACGTACTTCGCCTGCACGTGGACCTGGCTGCGCGGCCGCACCGTGAGGTCCGAGGAGTTGTGGAGGAGCTCTAGAAACGGGAGGAGGACCACGCCGGCCAACGCGGTGCCCACCACGAGGGCGCAGACGAAGGCGACGACCGGCCGGGGCACGCACCCGGCCAAGGCCCTCAGGCGCGAGGTGCCCCGCCGACGCGCCTCGCCCACCGCGGCCAGCACTCCCCCGCCGGCGCCCTGGAGGAGTCGGAGGACGAAGTAGCCCACGGCGGCGAAGAGGGCGTACACGCTCGACTCGGGATGTCCGCCGAAGAACTGGAGGGCCACCAGCGCGGCCAGCCCCGCCGCCGGCAGCACGCCGGGCCGGCGCACCAGCCGCTCGGTGGCGTAGAGCATCCAGGGGATGAGCGGGAAGACGTTGTCGAGCGGCCAGGGGATCCAAGCGATCAGGAACAGCCCGAAGCCGAAGATGAGGCCGGCCATGAAGGCCCCGGCCTGGCCCATCTTGAGGGCCCGGGCCAGGAGGTAGGTGCCCGTCGCCGCCACCACCACCTTCATCACGGCGATCACCCCGAGCGACCACCAGAAGGGCAGCACGTAGGCGGGCAGGCTGAACGGGGAGAAGATGGCCGACTGCATGTCGGCCAGGTACGGCATCCCGCCCATGATGTAGGGGTCCCACAAGGGGATATGGGGAAGCTGCGACCTCGTGTACTGCAGGAACGGCTCGAAGACGGTCACACCGTCGACGAGCTGGGGGTTGGAGCCGACCAGCAGCGGGTGGAGGCTCTGGCGGGGCACGCTGGCCGGAATCGACGTGTTCCAGGGGGCCGCGTTCCACAGATAGTCGGCGGCGGACACGGTGTGGCCGGGCAGCAGGCCGGGCCAGAAGAAGATGACCGCCAGCACCACGTAGGCCGCCAGCACGAAGAGGCCGGGGTGCTTGGGCACCCAGCGTGACCGGCCCGGTTGCGCCCCGGTCCCGGCGTCGGCCGCCGGCGCCGAAACCGCGTCCTCGGGCATAAGCGGCGACATGCTAGGGCCGGTCCCCCCTGAAGTACAGTCCGCCCGAGTGGACCGCCAGGCCTACGCCGAGATGTACGAGCAGGAGGACGTGCACTGGTGGTTCCGCGGCCGGCGGCGCGTCATCTGGGCCCTCCTGGGCCGTGCCGAGCTGCCCCCGGCACCGCGTTTGCTCGACGCCGGCTGCGGCACCGGGCGCAACCTCGTCGAGTTCGGGGTGCTCGGCCGGGCCGCCGGCGTCGACCCCTCGGCCGACGCCGTGGCCTACTGCCACGAGCGGGGCCTCGACGACGTCCGCCAGGCCGGCCTCGAGTCGCTGCCCTTCGACGACAGTCGGTTCGACCTGCTCTTCGCCTGCGACGTGCTCGAGCACGTGGCCGACGATGCCGCGGCCCTGGCCGAGCTGCGGCGCGTGGCCTCCGACGGCGCCCACCTGGTCGTGACCGTCCCCGCCTACCAGTGGCTCTGGACCGACCACGACGTGCAGCTCCACCACCTCCGCCGCTACTCCCGCACCGAACTCGTGCGGCGGGTGACGGGAGCCGGCTGGGACCCGGTGGTGACCACCTCGTTCAATTCCCTGCTCCTCCCCGTCGTGGCCGCGGCGCGCCTGGTGTCCCGTCGCTCGTCGCGCCCGGGTCGGACCGATCTCGACCGGACCCCGGCCCACGTCAACCGCGCCCTGGAGCTCCCCTTCGCGCTCGAGGCGTCGGCCATCGCCCGCGGGACGCGGCTTCCGTTCGGCGTCTCTCTGGGCATGCTCTGCGTCACCTCGGGCTCACGCGGAGGCTGAGGAGGCCAGCACGCACTCGGGCACGCCGAGTCGGGCGGCCCCGTCCAGGCGCCCCGGTTCGGTGCAGGCGTCGAAGCCATCTGCCGAGATGGTGCGACGCGACGACGGTGTGCGCACCGCGCTCCACACCCAGGCTCCGTCGGCGTAGACGGGCGGGCGGCCCACGGCCAGGGTGAGCAGGCCGAGCGCCCACGCCGTGGGGGCGGCGCGCTCGGACGCAGGGACCAGCTCGGACGGGGCGGGCACCACCACGTCGGTCACCCCCCACCCGGCCAGGGCCCGGCGCACGGCCGTCACGTTCTTGCCGGTGGGCGGGGGCAGCGTCCAGAAGACCGAGCCGGCCGCGGTGAGGACGGCCAACCCGGCCCGCTCGGCGCCGGCGCGGCTCGGAACGCTCTCGGGTCCGGCCCCGGTCGCCAGGGCGAAATGAAGGCCGTCGACAGCCTGCCAGGTCATGGCCGACCCCCCGGTCACCGGCAGGGGGAAGGTCAGCACCACCCGATGTGGCGGGAGGTGCGGGGCGGCGACGGTGAACCACGTCGGCACCGAGACGCCCTCGGTGGTCAGCGGGACGTTCCCGGCCTCGGCCCCGACCAGCGGCACCAGGGCGGCGGCCGCGACCGCCAGGCCGCACAGCGCTCCCGCCCAGGTGCCGGCGCGCCGCCTCCCCGGGTCGCCGGCGCCCACGCGGCGAGCCACGCGCCCGCGCACCGTGGCCATGACGACCGCCAGGGCGGCGGCCGCGCACCAGGTGACCACCACCATCAGCCGCACGGGCACCACGTTCTGCACCAGCGGGAGCCGGGCCACCACCCGCCAGGGGGTCCAGTACCGCTGGTGCCCGAGGCCCACGACCAGTGCCAACAGGCCGAGGACGACCAGGAACCACAGCCGGAGGTTCCTCCACCATGCCGCCAGACCGACGACAACCACAGCCGGGAGGAACACGCCGAGGTATTCGGGCTCGGGCAGCCCCGGCCCCTGGTAGCCGGCGAAGAAGCGGAGGGCGGACGGGCTCATGTGCCGCAACCGCAGCAGGTCGGCCACCACGACCGGGCCCGACCCGACCAGCCCTGTCCCGCCCCCCGTGTTCGGCCACACCAGCCCCGAGAGGTGGGCCGGCCCCTCGAGGGCGAACCACACCGGGTAGGCGAGCAGCACGGCGGACACCCCCACCGCCACCCCCAGACCGGCCAGGGCGTGCGGGGCGCGGGCGGCGAGCTCGGTGCGGGAGAAGGCCGCGGCGTAGACGACGACGAGCGCGAGCCCCGCCACGGCGGCGCCGACGAGCATCACGAGGACCTCGGTGCTCACGAAGAACTGGACCACGAGCACGAGACCGAGGCCGGCCCCCACCCAGAGCGGAC
>JBKQNY010000149.1:0-3784 GCA_052145775.1 Acidimicrobiales bacterium | reverse complement strand
CGTCGTAGGCACGCATGGCGTCGAGCACCTGCACGGGGCGTTGTGCCGACGAGGCCGAATCGAGGTAGACGATCGGGTGGCCGTTGACCTCACGGCCGAGCAGGGGGAAATCCTTGCGCAGGGCGGCGACGTCCAGTCGGGGGGCGGCCTCTTTCACGTACGCCATGCGTCATACCCCGCGGTCTCGAGTGATCTGGCCAACTCCGGCCCGCCTTCCTTCACGATGACACCGTCCACGAGCAGGTGGACCCGGTCGGCGGCCAGCTCGTCGAGCATCCGCTGGTAGTGGGTGATGACCAGCACCCCGAGGTCGGGCCGGGCCTCCCGAACGGTGTGGACCCCCCGGGCCACGGTCCGGAGCGCGTCGACGTCGAGCCCGGAGTCGGTCTCGTCGAGGACGGCCAGCTCCGGCTCGAGCATGGCCAGCTGCAGGATCTCGTTGCGCTTCTTCTCACCGCCGGAGAACCCGTCGTTGAGGTGCCGCTCGCCGAAGGCGGGGTCCATGCCCAGCTTCTCCATCCACTCCATCATCATCAGGCGCACCTCGAGCACGGACATGTCCATGCCCCTGCGGGCCGACAGGGCCTGGCGCAGGAACTGGATCACCGGTACGCCGCCTATGGCCTCAGGCTCCTGGAAGGCCAGGAACATCCCGGCCTTGCCGCGGACATCGGTCGGCCAGTGGGTCACGTCCTCGCCCTTCAGGCGGATGGTGCCGGCGGTGACCTCGTAGGAGGGGTGACCGAGCAGCACCTTGGCGAGGGTGGACTTTCCCGACCCATTGGGTCCCATGACGGCATGGACCTCTCCGGAGGCCACCGACAGATCCACGCCCCGGAGGATGGCGACGCCCTCTACGGACACGTGGAGACCGTCCACTTCGAGGAGCGGGGGACCCCCGGTCGGGCCCTGGATCGATTCGTCGAGCACGGTACGAGCCTAGCCCCTCGCCGCATTTTCTCCTACGGACATAGGGGGAATACAGACAGTGACGCCCGCTACCAGCGATTACCGGTCGGAGGAGGTGCGGAAGTACGGTGACCCGATGGCAGAGCCGTGGACCTACGCCGGGCCGGTGGCCCAGCTCGACTCCGGCAACGGGGTCGTCACCCTGGTCGACGAGTCGACCTTCGCCATCAGCGGCGGCGCCGGCGACATCACCGCCCACGGGGCCCAGGGGCTGTTCGTCCGGGACACCCGGATCCTCTCCCGGTTCGAGGTGCTGGTCAACGGCTCGGCGACCGAGCCGCTGGCGGCGGTCACCGACAACCCCTTCTCGTCCACGTTCGTGTCCCGCTGCCTCCCCCCACCCGGCCGCGCCGACTCGACCCTGATGGTCTTCCGCTCCCGCTACGTCGGGCAGGGGATGCGCGAGGACCTCACCCTCCGCAACTTCGGGGACGAGCCGTCCCTGTGCTCGATCGAGCTGTTCGTGGGAGCCGACTTCGCCGACCTCTTCGCGGTGAAGGAGGGCCGGGCCGGCGCCGGCGCCCAGGCCGGCGAGGTGACGTCCGCGGTCACCGGCACGCCCGGCCCCGCCGCCTCGAGCACCATGAACTTCTCCTACCGGCGGGGCGGGGTCACCCGGGGCGTGGAGGTCCGGTTTACCGGCCCGGTGGCGCTCGCACACGACCTGGCCACCTTCGAGGTGATCGTGCCCGCCCGGGGAGAGTGGTCCACGTGCATCGAGGTGGCCCCGGTCATCGACGGCACCGCCATCGACCCCCGGTACCGGTGCGGTGAGCCGGTGGAGCGGGCGGAACCGGCCGAGCGGTTGGCCCGGTGGCGCCGTCAGGTGCCCCAGGTCGAGACCGACCACCCCGGGCTGAAGCAGGTGGTGGCCCGGAGCGCCGAGGACCTCGGGGCGCTGCGGATCTTCGACCCCGACTACCCGGAGCGGGTGGTCCTGGCCGCCGGCGCCCCCTGGTTCATGACCGTCTTCGGTCGCGACTCCCTGCTGACGGCGTGGATGGCCCTGCTGGTCGACCCCGATCTGGCCCTCGGGGTGCTGCAGACCCTGGCCCGGTTCCAAGGCCAAGACGTCGACCCCCGCCACGAGGAGGAGCCGGGCCGGATCCTCCACGAGATGCGCTTCGGCGACGCCGCCTCGCTGTCGCTCGGGGGCGGGAGCATCTACTACGGCACCGCCGACGCCACGCCGCTCTTCGTCATGCTGCTCGGCGAGCTGCGCCGGTGGGGCGTGGCCGGCGAGCTGGTGGACGAGCTGCTCCCCAACGCCGAGCGGGCCATCAACTGGATCGAGCAGTTCGGCGACGCCGACGGCGACGGGTACGTGGAGTACCGGCGGGCCACCGATCGGGGCCTGGCCAACCAGGGATGGAAGGACAGCTGGGACGGCATCCGCTACGCCGACGGCCGGGTGGCCGAGGCGCCCATCGCCCTGTGCGAGGTGCAGGCCTATACCTACGGTGCCTACCTGGCCCGCGCCCACTTCGCCTTCGAGGCCGGGGACAACGGCACCTACGAGCGGTTCCGGGCCAAGGCCACGTCGCTCAAGAAGGCGTTCAACCGCGACTTCTGGCTGGAGGACAAGGGCTGGTTCGCCGTGGGGCTGGACGCCGACAAGCGGCCCATCGACTCGCTGACCTCCAACATGGGCCACTGCCTGTGGACCGGGATCGTGGACGAGGACAAGGCCCGGGCGGTGGCGTCCAAGCTGGTCTCGCCGGAGATGTTCTCGGGCTGGGGGCTGCGGACCCTGGCCACCGGCAACGGCGGCTACAACCCGATCAGCTACCACTGCGGCTCGGTGTGGCCCCACGACACCGCCATCGCCGCCGCCGGGCTCGCCCGGTACGGGTTCGACGGGGCCGCCCAGAAGCTGATCCTCTCCCTGCTGGACGCGGCCACGGCCCAGGGCGGCCGCCTCCCCGAGCTGTTCAGCGGTCTCGACCGCTCGGAGCTGAGCGTGCCGGTCGGGTACCCGACGTCGTGCTCCCCCCAGGCCTGGTCGGCGGCGTCGCCGCTCCTCTGCCTACGGACGCTGCTCCGCCTCGACCCCTGGGTCCCCTACGGGAAGACCTGGCTCTGCCCCAACCTGCCCGAGGGGATCGGCTACCTGAAGGTGGAGGGCATCCCGCTGGCCGGGTCCAGGGTCACCATCGAGGTGGGGGGCGAGGTGGCCGGCGGTGTCTCCATCACCGGGCTGCCTCCGGAGATCGAGCTCATCCGCGAGCCCCGCCGGCCGTCCACCGCCGTCTGAGCCCCCGCCCGGTCACCAGCCCCGCTCCACCCACTCCCCGAGCTTGGGGGACTCGGCGCCGATGGTGGTGCCCAGCCCGTGGCCGGGGAGTACCAGGGTGTCGGCCCCGAACCGGCGGAACAGCCGGTGGTCGATCGACTGGATGATGGTGTCGAAGTCGGCATTCTCGAACGAGGTGTTGCCAGGGCCGCCGGGGAAGAGCGTGTCGCCGGTGAAGAGCAGCGGTGTCCCTTCGACGGCGAAGCACATCGACCCCGGGGTATGGCCCGGGGTGGCGATGGTGTCGATCCGCAGCCGGCCGACCTCCAGGGTCGACTCGTCTTCGAGGATGAGGTCGTAGGAGGGAAGCATGGCGGCATCGGCGCGGGTCACCGCCACGGCGATGCCGGCGTCCCGCACCGCCTCGACGGCCTGGATGTGGTCCCAGTGGCCATGGGTCTCCACCACCGAGCGCACCCCGAGGTCACGGCACAGCTCGAGCAGGAGGTCGTGCTCGTTGGCGGCGTCGATCAGCACGGCGTCACCGGTCTGGCGGCACCGCACGATGTAGACGTTGTTGTC
>JBKQNY010000148.1:0-3898 GCA_052145775.1 Acidimicrobiales bacterium | reverse complement strand
TCCTTCCCGGGCCACTCCTCTCCACCCTGGTGGCCTCGGCCGCCCTGTCGGTGGCCGGCGGGGACGCTGCCTCGATCGCCCTGCACGGCCTGGCTGACGGCACCGAGCCGGCCGGGGTCCACCTCGGCCCCGGCGCCCTCGACGGTGCGGCCGGCGACGACGGCTCGCTGGTGGTCAGCGGCGAGCTCTCCCCGGTGGTCGGGGCCCCGGTGGCCCGGTGGCTCCTGCTGCCGGTGTCCGGCCACGGCTGGTGCCTGCTCGACGCCGAGGCGGACCCCGTGGAGGTGACGGCGGCCGAGGCGCTCGACCCCACGCGCCCGCTGGGCACCGTGGCGGTCCGCGAAGCCCGGGTGCCGGCCTCCCGGGTGCTCGCCGGATTGGCCCCCGAGACGGTGGGGGACCTGGCCCTGGTGATCGGCGCCGCCGAGTCGGCCGGGGCCGCCCGCTGGTGCCTTGACACCGCCTCGGACTACGCCAAGGTCCGCGTCCAGTTCGGCCGGCCCATCGGCCAGTTCCAGGCCATCAAGCACAAGCTGGCCGACATGCTGGTGGTGGTCGAGCAGATGGAGGCGGTGGCCTGGGATGCCGCCGTGGCCTGGGACGCGCCCGACGACGGTGAGCTGGGCCCGCGGGCGCTGGCCGCGGCCATCGCCGGCGCGGTCTGCCTCGACGGCCTGGCCGACTGTGCCAAGGACTGCGTGCAGATCCTGGGTGGGATCGGCTTCACGTGGGAGCACGACGCCCACCTCTACCTTCGACGCGGCCTGTCGGACCGCCAGCTCCTGGGGGAGGGTGGGACGCCGGGACCGGGCCCGCTGGCCCAGCGGGTGGCCGAGCTGGCCCTGGCCGGCGTGCGCCGGCCCCTCACCGCCGACCTGCCCGAGGAGGCCGAGGCCATCCGGGCCGAGATCGCCCCCTTGATGGCCGAGGTGGCCGCCCTCGAGGGTGAGGCACAACGCGAAGCCATGGTCTCGGCCGGGCTGGTGGCGCCCCACTGGCCTCGGCCGTGGGGGCGGGAGTCCTCCGCGCTCGAGCAGCTGGTGATCGACGACGAGCTGCACCGGGCGGGACTCCACCGGCCCCACATCGGCGTCGGGGCCTGGGCGCTGCCCACCCTCATCTCCCACGGCTCCCCCGAGCAGCAGGAGCGGTGGGTCGGGCCGACCCTCCTCGGACGCATGTGGTGGTGCCAGCTGTTCAGCGAGCCGGGGGCCGGGTCCGACCTGGCCAGCCTGGCCACCCGGGCGGACCGGGTGGACGGCGGATGGGTGCTGAACGGACAGAAGGTGTGGACCTCGATGGCCCAGAAGTCCGACTGGGGCATCTGCCTGGCCCGGACCGATCCGTCGGTCCCCAAGCACCAGGGGATCACCTACTTCGTGCTCGACATGCGCTCCGAAGGGGTCGAGGTGCGCCCCCTGCGCGAGCTCACCGGGGCCGCGCTGTTCAACGAGGTGTTCCTCACCGACGTCTTCGTGGGCGACGACTGCGTCATCGGCGCGCCGGGCGGGGGGTGGGCCATCGCCCGCACCACCCTGGCCAACGAACGGGTGTCGATGTCGACCGGGTCGACCTTCGGGACCGGGGTCGAGCAGGTGTTGCGTCGCCTCTCCAAGCTGGGGGAGTCCGCGCCGGCCGGGGCGTCGCTGGCCGTCGGGGCCCTCCTGGCCGAGGCCCAGGCGCTGCGGCTCATGGGACACCGGGCGACGCTGCGGTCGCTCTCGGGCACGGACCCGGGCCCGGGGGCCAGCGTGCGCAAGCTGCTCGGCGCCGAGCACGAGCAGCGGGTCCAGGAGATCGGCATGGCCCTCGCCGGGCCGGCCGCGGCGGTGCTCGAGGGCAACGACCGCCGGTGGGTCGACGGCTTCCTGGCCACCCGTTGCCTCACCATCGCCGGGGGCACCAGCGAGGTCCAGCGCAACGTCATGGCCGAGCGGATCCTGGGGCAACCCCGCGACCCCGAACCAGGGTCGTAACGGCCAGGCGGGCCGGCCTCGGGCCTCGAGGTGGCCGCGGCCCGACGGTAAGGTGCCGGTGACGTTCCGCCCACCCGGGGCGACGTCCCCTCGGGAGGCACCATGACCATGACCGTGCTCGGCCAGCGCGACCGGCTGGGGGTGGGGACCGGACGTCTCTTCATCGACGGCAACTGGTCCGAGGCCTCCGACGGCGGCACGTGGGAGCAGGCCAACCCGGCGACCAACGAGGTCGTGACCACCTTCGCCGTGGGCTCGGCGGCCGACGTCGACCGCGCCGTGCGGGCCGCCCGGCGGGCCTTCGACGAGGGGCCCTGGCCCACCATGCACGCCCGCGACCGCAAGGCGATCATGCAACGGCTGGTGTCGCTCATCGACGCGCACGGCGAGGAGCTCAACCTCCTCCAGACGCTGGAGAACGGCATGCCGGTCGCCTTCAGTTCGCTGGCGGTGGTCTCCAGCGCCATGGCCGCGGCCATCTTCGACCACCACGCCGGGTGGATCGACAAGATCTGCGGCAGCACCTACCCCTCCTACGACGTCGCGCCCACCGGCGGGGAGGTCCAGATGATGAGCTTTCGCGAGCCGGTGGGGGTGGTCGGCGCGGTGATCCCATGGAACGCGCCGATGATGCTGTTCGCCCAGAAGGTGGCCCCGGCCCTCGCCGCCGGTTGCACCGTCGTGCTCAAGCCGTCCGAGTACGCCGTGTTGACCTCGCTGCGGCTGACCGCGCTGATCGAGGAGGCCGGCGTTCCCGCCGGGGTGTTCAACCTCGTGCCCGGACCCGGCGACCCCACCGGCGAGGCGCTGGTCACCCACCCCGGAGTCGACAAGGTCACCTTCACCGGGAGCCGGGCGGTCGGCCAGCGGATCCTCGCCGCCAGTGCGGGAGGCATCAAGCGGGTCACGCTCGAGTTGGGGGGGAAGAGCCCGAGCATCGTCTTCGCCGACGCGGCCAGCATCCCGGGCGCGGCCATGGTGGCCATGGGCATGGTGTCGATGGGGGTCTCGGGCCAGGGCTGCGTCTGCCAGACCCGCTCGCTGGTGCAGCGCCCGGTCTACGACGAGTTCGTGGCGGCGGCGGCCGGGATGACCGAGATGGTCACCCTCGGGGACCCCTTCGACCCGGCGACCACCTCAGGGGCCATCATCAACCGTCGGCAGCTCGAACGGGTGCTCGGCTTCATCGAGCAGGCCCCGTCCGAGGGGGCGCGACTGGTGGCTGGCGGCGACCGCCCGGGCGGGGACCTTGCCCAGGGCAACTTCGTCAACCCCACGCTCTTCGCCGACGTCGACAACTCGATGACGGTCGCCCGCGACGAAGTGTTCGGACCGGTGCTGGTGGCCATGCCGTTCGACACCGAGGAGGACGCCATCGCGCTGGCCAACGACACCGACTACGGCCTGGGTGCCGGGATCTACACCACCGACATGGGGCGGGCCTTCCGCGTGGCCCGGGCCGTCCGGGCCGGCACCGTGGGGATCAACGAGTACACGGTGATGCCCAACACCCCGTTCGGCGGCTACAAGTCGTCGGGCCTCGGTCGCGAAGGGGGCTGGGACTCGATCGAGGCCTTCACCGAGGTGAAGACGGTCGCCGTCGGCCTTTCGTGAGGGCTGCTCCCGCGTGCGCCGGTGGTGCCGCGCCGCGTTCGCCGGTCACCTCCGCGGCCGTCCCAGCACGCGCTCGGCCGTTGCCTTCCGCGGTGGCACTTCGCTGACCTGCAACGCGTCGGCGACAATCTCAATGGATGGTCAAATTTTTGCAGACCATTGCGGATTGACAGGTGATCAGGTACAACGTTCGGGCGGCCCCCGGTGGGAACCGAAACATCGGACCGGGACCGCGGCGAGGTTGGCGGTTGTGCGAGATTCGGAGGGGGGACAACCGCTAAGGGAGGGGAGGAGCCCCTTCGGGCGGG
>JBKQNY010000147.1:0-26060 GCA_052145775.1 Acidimicrobiales bacterium | reverse complement strand
CCGCCGGTGGCTGCCATCGCCGAGCAGCAAACCGAGCGCGACGTGCCGTTGCGGCGCCGCTTCGCCTGGGGCGCCTCGCTGGTGGCGCTCGGCGTGGCCCTCCTGGCGGTGGGACTCACGAAGCCGGCCATTCAGCTCGTGGGGTTGGGCGCGGTGGCCCTCTTCATCGGCGTGGCCATGCTGGCCCCGGCGGTGGCCCGCCCGCTCTCGAGCGCCATCGGACGTCCCTTGGCCCGGACCCTCGGCGTGCCGGGACAGCTGGGTCGGGAGAACTCGATGCGCAGCCCTCGGCGGACGGCCCAGACGGCGTCGGCGCTGATGGTCGGCCTGGCCCTGGTCTCGGCCATCGCCGTGTTCGGGGCGTCGCTCTCCAAGTCGGCCACCGCCAGCGTGGACGAGGCCATCGCGGCCGACGTGATTGTCACGTCGACCACAGCCGCGGGCTCGGGGACCTTCAGCAACTCGGTGCCCGCTGCCGCGGCCTCGGTCCCCGGCGTCACGGCGACCTCGACCGTCTACCAAGGCAAGTTCGAGTTCCGCCAGACAGTGACGAACCTCACCGCCGTCTCGACCCGTGATCTCTCCGAGACCCTCATCTTGCACATGACGGCGGGCAGCCAGGCCGCCCTGGCCCACGGGGAGCTGCTCATCGACACCACCACCGCCACCTCCGACCACCTGGCGGTCGGCGACCGGGTGCACGTGAAGTTCGCCCGCACCGGACCGACGTCGCTGCGGATCGGGGGGATCTACCAGGCGAACTCGCTCATCGGGAGCTACCTGGTCGGCGACGCCTTCTTCCTCGACCACTTCCACGCCCCGCTGCCGGTGGCCGTGCTGCTGGCGACCGGCGGGAGTGTCGCGGTGCAGCAGGGTGTGGAGCGGGCGCTCCGGCCCTTCCCCGACACCAAGGTCCAGACCCGGGCCCAGTTCGAGAACTCGGAGGCGGCCCAGGTGAACCAATTGCTGGGCCTCGTCTACGCGTTGCTCGGCCTGGCCGTGCTGATCGCCCTCATCGGGATCGTGAACACCCTCATGCTCTCGGTGTTCGAGCGCACCCACGAGATCGGCCTGCTGCGGGCGGTGGGCATGAAGCGCCGCCAGGTCCGCACCATGATCCGGTCCGAGTCGGTGATCCTCTCCATCTTCGGGGCGCTCATTGGCATCGTCATCGGGACGGCGTTGGGTGCCGCCCTGGTGTGGTCGCTGCGTTCCCAGGGGTTCGACGACACCGTGGTGCCGATCCCGTCCATGGTGGTCTTCTTGGTGCTGGCGGCGGTACTCGGACTGATCGCTGCCGGCTGGCCGGCCCGCCGGGCCTCGCGGCTCGATGTGCTGGGGGCGATCGCCGCCGAGTAACTCGTTCGGACCGGGCACCGGCGTCCGGCCGTCGTGGCGCACGGTACCGGGCGGTCGTAGCCTCGGCGGGTGGGACTGGTGCTCGTCGTCGTCATCGCCGTGGCCCTGGTCGCCGTCCTGGTCGTCCAGACCGTGGTCATGCGCCGGCGTGGCTACTCGGTCGGGGGGCGCACCGTCGTGCGCTGCCGCAGCGGCCACCTCTTCACCACGCTGTGGGTCCCCGGCGCCTCGATCAAGGCCGTGCGCCTGGGGTGGGCGCGCTACCAGTACTGCCCGGTCGGCCGGCACTGGTCCCTGGTGGTGCCGGTGAAGGACGCCGACCTCACCCCCGCCGAGCGGGCCCAGGCGGCCGAGCAGCGCGACAACTCGCTTCCCTGAGCGCGGCGTCGGGCGTTAGATCAAGTCCCGGCGCCGCACCTTGCCCGAGGCGGTGCGCGGGAGCGACCCCACCGCCTCGACCTCCTTGGGCGCCGCCCACGGGGAGAGGGTGGCGGCCACCAGCGCGGCCAGCTCGTCGTGGCCGGGGGGCGCGGCGGCGTCACGCGGCACCACCCAGGCCACCACCCGCTCGCCCCACTCGGGGTCGGGCCGCTTCCAGACGGCCACCTCGGCCACCGCGGGGTGCGTCGCCAGCACCCGCTCGACCGCGGCGGGCCAGACCTTCTCGCCCCCGGTCACCACCACCTCGGCCAGTCGGCCGTCCACCTCGAGCCGCCCGTCGACCAGCCGCCCGCCGTCGCCGGTGGGGAGCCAGCCCCCGGCGCCGTCGGGGCCGGCCACGGTGGGGTCGGCCCCGTCGCGGTAGCAGCGCAGCAGCATCGGTCCGCGCACCAGCACCTCGCCCTCGGACCCGACGCCCTCGTCGCCGGTCCCGATGGCCACCTCCACCCCGTCCAGGGGGACGCCGTCGTAGACGACGCCCGAGCCGGTCTCGGTCATGCCGTAGGTGGTGACCACGTTGGCGGGCAGGGTGCCCGGCGGTGCGGCCCCGCCCAACAGGACGGTCTCGAACGCCGCCGGGTCCACCCGGGCCAGGGCGGTGGCCACCAGCGAGACGTGGGTGGCCCCGCCGGCCCGGCCGATCCGCTCCACCTCGGTTGCGTCGAAGCCGGGGAGGACGGTGAGCGGCGTTGTGGTGAGGAGGGCCCGGGTGACCACGGCCAGACCGCCCACGTGGGCGAGTGGGAGGCAGGCCAGCCACCGGTGGCGGCCGGGATCGACGCCGAGCCGGCGGCTGGTGGCCGCGGCCGAGGCGGCGAGGGCGGCGTGGGTGAGGACCACCCCGCGGGGCTCGCCGGTCGAGCCGCTGGTGGCCACCACCACGGCATCGCCGTCGTCCACCGGACGCCCGTGGGCCAGGCGGGTGATGGCGCCGTCGGAGCCGACCAGCCGGGTCGGTGCGAGCGCCTCGAGGAGGGCGCGCGCCGCCGGCGGCGGCAGGCGCGGGTCGAGCGGGGCGACGGCGTCGCCGGTGTCCCACACGGCCCGCAGGGCGTCGACGAACCCGCTCCCGCCGGGCAGCTCCAACGCGACGAGCTCGGGCACCGGCCGGTAGCGTAGGCCCACATGAGCGAGCCCACGATCGGGACGACGGTGATCTCCGGAGCGCCGCACGACCCGCTGGACGACCTGCGCCGGCTGCCCCTCCCCGACTTCATCGAGCAGAAGAGGTTCTCCGACGTCCGCTACGAGACGGCCGAGGGGATCGCCCGCATCACCATCTGCCGGCCCGAGGTGCGCAACGCCTTCCGGCCCCAGACCCTCTTCGAGCTTTCCGACGCCTTCGACCTGGCCCGCGACGACCCCGACGTCGGCGTGGTGGTGCTGCGGGGGGAGGGCCCCGACGCCTTCTGCTCGGGCGGCGACCAGAGGATCCGCGGCGACGACGGCTATCTCGGCGATGACGAGGTGGCCCGCCGGGGGATCGGCCGGCTGAACGTGCTGGACTTGCAGATCCAGATCCGACGGCTGCCCAAGCCGGTGCTGGCGGCCGTGGCCGGCTACGCCATCGGCGGGGGCCACATCCTCCACCTGGTCTGCGACCTCACCATCGCCGCCGACAACGCCCGCTTCGGCCAGACCGGGCCGCGGGTCGGGAGCTTCGACGGCGGCTACGGCTCGGGGTTGCTGGCCCGCACCATCGGGCTCAAGCGGGCCAAGGAGATCTGGTTCCTCTGCCGGCAGTACGACGCGGCGCAGGCCCTGCAGTGGGGGCTGGTCAACGAGGTGGTGCCCCTCAAGGAGCTCGAGGCCGAGACGGCGGCCTGGTGCCGCCAGATGCTCACCCTCTCGCCGATCGCCCTGCGCATGCTGAAGGCGTCCATGAACGCCGCCGACGACGGCCTGGCCGGCATCCAGCAGCTGGCCGGCGACGCCACCATGCTCTTCTACATGACCGAGGAGGGGCAGGAGGGCCGTAACGCCTATGTCGAGCACCGGCGGCCCGACTTCTCCCGCTTCCCCAAGCGCCCGTGACCGGGCCCGCCCCGGCCGCCCCGGCCCGGGGTCGACGGTGGGTGGTCGGGGCCCGGCCCCGGACCCTGGCCGCGGCCTGTGTCCCGGTGCTGGTCGGGACGGCGGCAGGGTGGTGGCTGCGCGGCGCCGGGCAGGCGGGCACGGCCGGGGTGGTGTCGGGCCAGCCGATCTGGTGGCGGGCGGCCTGCGCCCTGGTGGTGGCCCTCGGCGTCCAGGTGGGCACGAACTACGCCAACGACTACTCCGACGGGGTGCGCGGCACCGACGCCGGGCGGGTCGGCCCGCTGCGCCTGGTCGGCTCGGGGCTGGCCTCACCCGAGGCGGTGCGCCGCGCCGCGCTGTGCTCATTCGGGGTAGCCGGGGCGGCCGGGGTGGCCCTGGCCGCCGCCACCACCTGGTGGCTGGTGCCGATCGGGGCGGCCTGCTTCGTGGCCGGCTGGCTCTACACCGGCGGCCCCCGTCCTTACGGCTACCTCGGCCTGGGGGAGCTCTTCGTATTCTGCTTCTTCGGGGTGGTGGCCACGGTCGGCTCCTCCTTCGTGCAGTACCCGCACCTGCTCGGCGGCGGCTACGACCGGCTCCTGCCGCTGTGGGCCTCGATCCCGGTGGGCCTGCTCGCCACCGCGCTCTTGGAGGCGAACAACCTGCGCGACATCGCCGGCGACGCCGTGGCCGGGAAGCGCACCCTGGCCGTGCGGCTGGGGCGGGACCGGGCGGGCTGGCTCTACGCCGGGTCGCTGGCCGGGGTGGCGGCCGGCGTCGTGGCCGTGGCGGTGGTGCGGCCCTGGGCGCTGCTCGCCCTCTTGGGGCTGGTGCTGGCGGCCGGGCCCCTGCGTACGGTGCTCGGCCCGGCCGAGGGCCGCGAGCTGCTGCCGGTGCTCGGGGGGACCGGCCGCCTGCAACTGGTGGTGGGCGGCCTGCTCACCCTGGGGATCCTCCTGTGAGCTCAGCCCGGGCCGAGAAAGCGGGTCACCACCCGGGCCACGGTCGCCGGCTGCTGGAGGTGGGCGGCGTGGCCGCCGCCGGGCACCAGCGTCGCCACGGCGTCGGGCATGCAGGCGGCCATGCGCACCGCCACCCGGGCGAACCGGCCGTCGTCGGAGCCGGCCAGGAGCAGGGTCGGCACACCGAGGCCGGCCAGGTCGTCCCAGCGCGGCCGCTGGGTGCCGGTGCCGGCCATCCGGAGGCTCTGGGCCAGGCCGGCCGGGGTGTTGCGCAGCCGCTCGGCCAGGCCCGGCGCCCCGAGCGAGGAGAACATGGGACCCGAGAGCCAGCGGTGGAGGAAGCCGGCCAGGTCCCCCTCGCCCTCGAGCTCGGCGGCCGTCGTCTCGTCGGCGCGCCGGCGCGCCTCGCGGCGCTCGGGGTCCTCGATGCCTGGCGTCACCCCGATGAGGACCATGCGGCGCACGTGCTCGGGGCGGGCCAGCGCGGCGTGGAGGGCGAAGCGGGCGCCGAGGGAGTAGCCGAGGAGGTCGAACGGGGGGTCGGCCACCTCGCAGAGCAGCCGCCCGCCCTCCTCCAGGTCGGCGGCGACCGCGGCGGACCCGGCGTGGCCCGGCAGGTCCACCCGCACGAGGGTGCGCACCTCGGCGAGCTGGAGGCCGAACGGTCCCCACAGCCTCCCGGTCTGGGTGAAGCCGTGGGCGAGGACCAGCGGCGGCCCCTCGCCCTCGATCTCGACGCAGAGCGCGGGCACGGCCCATGAGCGTAGGGGAGGTGCAGGCCACCTTCTGCGCCACGGTCGTCGACGAGTGGGTCCGCTCGGGCCTGGCCGACGCCGTGATCTGCCCCGGGTCGCGCTCGACCCCGCTGGCCCTGGCCCTGGCCGAGCGCCCCGAGGTCCGCTGCCACGTGCGCCTCGACGAGCGCGGGGCCGGTTTCTTCGCCGTGGGGCTGGGGCTGGCCACCGGCCGGCCGGCACCGGTGGTGACCACGAGCGGGACGGCCGCCGTCGAACTGCACCCGTCGGTGGTCGAGGCCCACCACGCCCGGGTGCCGCTCCTCGCCTGCACGGCCGACCGTCCCCCGTCCCTCCACCACGTCGGCGCGCCGCAGACCATCGACCAGACGGCGCTCTTCGGCCCGGCCGTGCGCTGGTTCTGCGACCCCGGACCGCCGTCGGCGGCGTCGGCCGGCACCTGGCGGGCCCTGGCCGCCCGGGCCTGGGCCGAGGCCACCTCGGGACCCGACGGCCCCGGGCCCGTCCACCTCAACCTGGCCTTCGACGAGCCGCTCTGCGCCGAGCCCGGCTCCCTCCCCGAGGGCCGGCCCGGGGGCGGTCCCCGCTACGGCCCCGCGGCGGACCGCCGCCTCGTCGACCCGGGGGAGGTGGCCGGCTGGCCCGCCCGGCGCGGCGTGGTGGTGGCCGGGGCGAGGTGCGGGGGTCCAATTCCCGTCCTCGGGCTGGCCGCCCACCTGGGCTGGCCGGTGCTGGCCGACCCGCGCTCGGGCTGCCGGACGCTCCACCCCTGCGTCGTCGGTGCGGCCGACCTCCTGGCCCGCAGCGAACCGCTGCGCCGGGAGCTCCTCCCCGAGGTGGTCCTCCTCTTGGGCGACCCGTGGACCTCCAAGGCCGTGGCGCAGATGGTGGCCGAGGCGTCGGCGGCCGGGGCCGAGGTGGTGGCCGTCGACCCCTGGTGGCGCTGGGTCGACCCCGACCGGGTGGTGACTGCCGTTCACCGGGCCGACCCCGGGCCGTGGCTGGAGGCGGCGGCCGGGATCGTGTCGGGGGACGGCGACGGGGGGTGGCTCGAGGCGTGGCAGGCGGCCGAGCGCGCCGCCCAGCGCGCCGTCGACGAGGTGCTGGCGGCCGAGGCGGCGCTCACCGAGCCGGCCGTGGCCCGCACGGTGCCCGGCGCGTTGCCCGCCGGATCGGTGGTGGTGGCAGCCTCGTCGATGCCCGTACGCGATCTCGAGTGGTTCGCCCCCCCGCTGGCCGACCCGCCGCGGGTGCTGTCCAACCGGGGGGCGAACGGCATCGACGGCGTGGGAGCCACCGCCCAGGGGGTGGCCGCCGCCGGGGTCGGTCCGGTGGTGGGGCTCCTGGGCGACCTCGCCTTCCTCCACGACGCCTCGTCGCTGGTGCGCCCGGCCGCCTCCCCCCCGGGCGCCAGCTGCACGCTGGTGGTCGTGGACAACGGCGGCGGCGGCATCTTCAGCTTCCTGCCCCAGGCCGGCGCGCTCGATCCGGTCCGCTTCGAGCAGCTGTTTGGCACCCCCCAGGCCGCCGACGTGGCCTCGGTCGCCCGGGGCTTCGGCCTCTGCGTGGCCGAAGCCGACACCGCGGCCGGGCTGGCCGACGCGCTGGCGGCGACCGTGGGCGCCCAGCCGCTGGCCGTGCTGCGGGCGTCGGTGGTCCCGCGGGCCGACAACGTGGCGGTGCACGAGCGACTGGTGGCGGCGGTGGCCGCCGCCTGTCAGCGGTAGAGGGGGGCGGGCACCCAGCTGCCGTGGAAACCGAAGGGCACGCGGGCGGGGAGGTGGACGACGGCCTCGGGGGCGCCCCCGAACCGCGAGGCGTCGAGGACCACCACGTCGCTCGCGTCGGTGGTGGCGTCGTAGACGACGCAGAGCACCCACCCCTCGTCGTCGGCCCGCCCGTCGGGGTCGCGCACGAAGACCGGCTCGCCCGGAAAGCGCGAGGGACCGGGGTCCCAGCGGACCGCCTCGTCGCGGGTCAGGTCGTAGCGGACGAGGGCGTCGAAGGAGTCCTGGCCCCCCTGCCGGGAGAGTTCCGTGCAGTAGGCGTAGCGGTAGGGGCGGCCGGCCAGGGTGTCGTCGATGCGGGGGAACTCGACGTGACGGTCGTCGAGCGCGGTGATGGTCACCGTGCGGGCCCCGGGGTCGACCTGCCAGCGCTCGAGGGAGGGGAGGGTGGTGGACAGCAGGCCCCCGGGCGCGGTGTCGAACATCGTGGGGTACCGGCAGACGTCGAGCACCACGTCCGGTCCGTCGTCGAACGCGTTCACCACGTGGAAGGCGTAGCGGGGATCGAGGCCGCACCAGACGGTCTCGGCGCCCTTGTGGCCCCGGCCCAGCACGCCCACCCGGGCGCCGGCCTCGGGGTCCCAGCGGAACGGGAGCGAGACACCGGCCAGGGCGAGCCCCCGGTCGAGGACGACCGGCAGATCCAAGAAGGCGACCCGGCTGGCCGTCACCCCGAAGTCGTGCTGCATGGTCGGCGCGGGGATCTCCACGTCGGTCGAGTGGACGAGCTCACCGGAGGCGTCGAGCTCGTGGTAGCGGAGGTAGGGGGGGCCGAAGACGTCGTACCCGAAGAAGGCGAGCCCACCGGTCGCCGGGTCGGCGTGGGGGTGGGCGGTCATGGGCGAGGTGAGGGCGCCGTCGAAGTCCTCGATCTCGATCGTCTCCAGGGCCGTGTCGAGGCGGTGGGGGAGGCCCGACTCGCACAGGGCCAGCAGCCGCCCGCCGTGCCAGAGCACGTGGGTGTTGGCCGGGCCGTCGATGGCCTCGGCGGGGCCGTAGGGGTAGGTGGTGCCCACCGCGGTCGAGAGCTTGCGGGTGCGCACCCACCGGTTGCGGTAGGAGGTGGCCCGGCCCCCCGAGAGCTCCAGCGCGTGCACCATGCCGTCGCCGCTGAACCAGTGGTAGCTGTCGGGGTCGGGGGGCACGACCGGGTTGGGGCCGTTGCGCACGAGCATCCCCTCGAGGGCCGGCGGGATGGCCCCCTCCACCGGGAGCGGGACCTCGACGGTGAGCTCCTCGGCGACCGGGGCGAAGTTGCCGACGAGGTAGGGATTGGTCACGCCGCCCCACGTTAGGCCGCCGACGGTGGCCACTCGGCGTTATGGCAGGCTAACCCCGTGGGCTCCTTCTCCGACGACCTGCGCTTTCGCGGCCTCATCCATCAGGTGACCGACGACGGCCTGCCCGACCTGCTCGACCGCGGCCCGCTCACCGCCTACATCGGCTTCGACCCGTCGGCCCGGAGCCTCCACGTGGGCAGCCTGCTCCAGCTGTGCACGCTCCGTCGGCTGCAGTTGGCCGGCCACCGCCCCATCGCCCTGGCTGGCGGGGCCACCGGGATGATCGGCGACCCCGGCGGCAAGACGGGCGAGCGCACCCTGCTCTCACCCGAGGAGCTGGCCGCCAACCTCGAAGGGGTGGCGCCCCAGCTCGCGCGGTTCCTCGACTTCTCGTGGGGCGCGGGGGAGTCCCGGGCCGTGCTCCTCGACAACCGCGACTGGCTCGGTCCGCTCGGGGTCGTCGAGTTCCTGCGCGACGTCGGCAAGCACTTCACGGTGAACCAGATGGTGGCCAAGGAGTCGGTGCGGGCGCGCTTCTCCCGCCCCGACCAGGGGATCTCCTACACCGAGTTCAGCTACATGCTCCTCCAGGCCTACGACTTCCTCCGCCTGCACCTCGATCACGGGTGCCGGCTGCAGGTGGGGGGCAGCGACCAGTGGGGCAACATCACCACCGGGGTGGAGCTCATCCGCAAGGTGGCCCGCGCCGAGGCCTTCGGTCTCACGACCCCGCTCGTGACCAAGGCCGACGGCACCAAGTTCGGCAAGACCGAGTCGGGGACGGTCTGGCTGGACCCCGCCATGACCAGCCCCTATCGCCTCTACCAGTTCCTGCTGCAGAGCGAGGACGCGGTGGTCGGGCAGTATCTGCGCTTCTTCACCTTCCTGCCCCATGACGAGATTGCTGCCCTGGACGAACAGACCATCGAGCACCCTGAGCGCCGGGCCGCCCAGCGGGCGCTGGCCCGCGCCGTGGTCGAGCTGGTCCACGGGGCGGGGGAGGCCGAGCGCGCCGAGCGGGCCTCGGCCGCGCTCTTCGGCGAGGAGCTCGGCGCCCTCGACGAGCGCACCCTGCTCGACGTCTTCGACGACGCGCCGTCGAGCGATGCCTCCCGCCAGGAGCTGGTCGACGGCCTCTCGCTGGTGGAGGCCATGGTGGCCACCGGGCTGGCCGCCTCGCGGGGCGAGGCCCGCCGGACCATCGCCCAGGGCGGCGCCTATGTCAACAACCTCCGGCAGGGCGACGAGGCCCGGGTGCTCACGGCCGGCGACCTGCTGCACGACCGCTACCTGGTGCTGCGCCGGGGGCGGCGCGACTACCACCTGCTGCGGATCGGATGAGGAACCGGGTGTGGATCGCGGTGGTGGCCGCGTTCTTGGTGGCGGTGGCCGTCATTGCCTTTGTCTCCTACCAGAGCGTCGGCAGGACCGGGCCCCTCTCCCAGCAAGTAACCGACTGGGTGCAGGCGACTTCGCTCGGACAGGACCTCGGGGCCCTCCACGACGACGGCGTCGACCTGGAGCGGGTGCTGTCCCACCACAACGGCACCGGCGCCGTCCACACCGTCTGCGGGGTGCTGACGGTGACAGCCGAGCAGGCCCACGCCGAGCTGCCCTCCCCCGACACAGACCTCACCCAGCTGCTGGACCGCGTCTACGAGCTTGACGTCGAGGCGGGGAACGACTGCTACGCCGCCGGAGCCACAAACAAGAAGCTCTTGGAAAAGTCGGCTGCCGAACGGGCGGAGGCCCAGCGGGTGGCCGAACAGGCACTGGCCGAGGTGACGGCGATCACCGGCCGGACGGTGTCCACCACCACGACCACCCAGCCCACATCGGGCACAGGGATCTTCGGATGAGCGCGGGACCGACAGACCGGCTGCGCCGCCGCGTGCTGTGGGCCATGCCCACCGGGCTCTACCTCATCGGCAGCCGAGCTGAAGTGGACGGGGCGGTGGCCCGCAACCTCATGACGGCCAGCCTGGTGGTCCAGGTGGCCACCGACCCCAAGCTGGTGGCGGTGGCGCTCGACTCGACCTCGGTGACCAGCGGGCTGGTGGCCGCCGGAGGGTGCTTCACGGTCTGCCTGCTCGGACGGGAGGACCGAGCCGCGGTCCGGCGATTCGTGAAGCCGGTCCCGGCCGACGCGGTGGTCACCGACACGAACGGCCGCGCGGTGTCCATGGCCGGCGAGGCGGTGTTCGAGGCGGTCACCGGCGCCCCGGTCGTCACCCGTGCGCCCGGATGGCTTGACTGCGAGGTGCGCCACCGCCTCGACCTGGGCAGCCACGAGCTCTTCGTGGGCGAGGTGGTGGCGGTGGGAGGCCCCGAGGGGGAGCTCGGTGACGTGCTGCGCATGGAGGACACCCGCATGAGCTACGGAGGGTGAACCAGCCGCCGGTCGGGCGCGGCGGTCCTGCGCTCAGCTTCCGGGGCCCCCCGACGGCGTGCAGCTGCGGGGGTCCCAGGCGCTGAGAGGCTCGTCGGGGGAGCTCGGTGGGTCGAACCCGCTGTCGGCGTTCGGTGTGGCCGGCGGGGCGGTGGTCGTCGTCGAGGCTGTCGCCGTCGAGGCTGTCGCCGTCGAGGATGTCCCCGTCGAGGATGTCCCCGTCGAGGATGTCGCCGGCGCGGCGGTGGTCGTGGTCGTCGGAGGGGCGGTGGTGGTGGAGCCGGCCGCGGCCGGGGCGGAGGCGTCGACCGAGAAGCCGGTCCCGGTGGTGACGGTCACGTCCGCGCCGTCGGTGGTCGGGCCGTAGGCCATGATCACCGAGCCCGACAGTGACCCGGCGACCAGCTGGGCCGCCGCCTCGTCGGCCGCGGTGTGCTTCGAGTACGTCACCACCGTCTCAGCCTCCCGGCCCACCGGTGTGGCGTCGCCGGTCCCCACCATGTCGAAGCCGAGCGCGCCGAGGGACTGCGACGTCTGTGTCGCCTGGCCGTAGACGCCCGAGCCGTCCTCGACCGACACGGTGACCGTGCCCGGTTGGGGGAGCGGCGAGCCGGACATGGTGTCGGTGTCGGGGGTGACGCCGAGGAACCTGTCGACCACCGACTGGTCCATCGGCTCGGTCGGGAACTCGATGTCGCCGTATGTGCCGCCTTTGTAGTCGTAGGAGCCGAACGAGCCGACCAGGACGGGCACGGTCAGCTGTGGGGCGCGGTTCACTGTGACGGCGTGGTAGCTCAGCACGAGGTCGACCATGTCGGTCAGTGACAGGCCGCTGTCCACCGTGAGCTGCGGGGTCACGGCGCTCACCAGCGAGAGGTCGGTGCCGGGGTCCGAGATGCCGCGCTTGGCCACCTGGCGGGCGAGGACCCGCAGGAATTCGTGGTCACGCACGATGCGGGCGAGGTCGCTCTGGTTCTCCTGGGGCCATGTCGACGGTGTTGTCGAGGTGTTCCCCGGCGGCCGGTACTGCAGGTGTCGGGCCCGTACGACCTGCAGGGCCTCCACCCCGTCGAGGTGCCGACAGCCGGTGGTGCGCACGTTGAGGCCGGAGTAGGCGTCGTAGACGGGCTCGGGGAAATACATTGTGATCCCGCCGAGCGCTGTGAGCACGTTGGCGAAGCTGTCGAAGTTGAGCTCGACGTAGTGCTGGATGGGGATGCCGAAGTCGTCCTGGATCGCCGCCACCAGCTGGGTCGGCCCCTGCAGGAGGGCGGCGTCGATCTTGTTGGCCCCTGTGGGGTTCGTCGGTGTGGCGGCGGCCCGGGCGTTGGGGACGAAGAGGTCCCGGGGGATCGACAGGATCGACACCGTCTTGGTCGCCGGGTTCAGGTGCAGGATCATCACCACGTCGCTGTTGACTCCGGTGACGCCCTCTGTGCACAGGCCGTAGGCGGGGATCTGGACCTTGAGGGCGCAGCGCGAGGTCGACCCGACCATCAAGATGTTCTCGGTGCCGGCGTCGGCTCCGGCGGTCGGGTCGTCGGACAGGCCCTTCACGGCGACGCGGTCGACCTGGCGGTTGAGGTACCAGACGTAACCGGCCCCGGCGCCCACGACGACGACCGCCACCAGGCCGAGCACGAGGGCGCCGCGCAGCACCCACCGCCGACGGAGTCCGTCACTCCCGGCCTGCCGGCGGGCACGCCTCGCTCCGCGGCCCGAGGGGTTCTCGCTGTCGATCTGGCGCCCGAGCGCGTCAAGGCCGTCGTGGTTCGCGACGTCGCCCGGCACAGTTGCACTCTAGGAACGTTGCCTTACGGAAGGATGAACGGGGTGCCCCCGGCGTGCCCGGCCCTCAGGCCGGCGGCGGGCCGGCCGGCGCCTGGTCACCGGGGGGCCGGAGGTCCACCCGCAGGGTCAGGATGCCGTCCTCGAGCGTGGCCTCGGCGTCGCCGACCATGGCGAAGTCCATGTAGTCGGTCTGGGCCTGCTCTCGGAACCGCTGGCGCTCGGGCCCCTCGACCGGGGGCAGCCCCCGCTGGCGGACGGCCTCGGCTCGCTGGCGGAAGCGGGCCACCATGGCCTGGGGGTCGAAGTGTTCGTCCATAAGATGACGGCCGATCGTAGCGGGCGCCCGCCATGTGGCCGCGGCCGACGAGGCACTACAATGGTCGCACCTGCGGGAACGCCGGGTCCGCTGAGATGTGGACCGCGGCGGCCCAGCACCGAGCGACGCCCGCCGCAGGGTCGCACGGCCGTGGACGGGCAGCAAGGGAGTTGTCGTGAAGAAGGGACGCCATCGGCGGTTCGAAGAGGCGCGCAGCCTGACGCGGTCGGTCGCCCCGGCCGACCGACGGTGCCCCGAGTGCGGGGCCGAGCCCGAGGACGTCCACGCCTCGTGGTGCCTCGCCGAGGAGGACCGCTACGACCGGATCCTGGGCTCGGTGGCGCCGTCGGGCGACGACGCGGAGCACGACCCGCTCGACGACTGACGACGGCTTAGCGGCGCCGCACGGCGGGGTGGGGCAGCGGCACGCCCCGGGGCAGCCGGGCCTCGCGGTCCGAGAGGTACTCGGCCAGCATGCGGTAGGGGCGGGGTCCCACCATGGCCGTCAGCTCCGACTCCATCTCCACGTAGACCGGCCGGCTCCCCACGAAGGCGTCGGGAGCCTCGGTGCACCACCAGGCGAACTGCGCGCCGCCCTCGCCCCAGTGGCGCCGGTCCCACTGGCGGATGGTGGAGACCACGTGGCCGTCGTCGGCCACTTCGTCCTCACGCCGCAGCGGGAGCTGCCAGCAGACCTCGGGCTTGAGCTCGAGCGGGTTCTGGCCGCGCTCGACCGCCGCCTGGTGCAGCGCGCAACCCGGGCCGGTGGCGAAGCCCGGCCGGTTCAAGAAGACGCAGGCGCCCTTCACGAGGCGGGTGACCACCTCGCCGTGCTTGTTCTTCTTGATCACACCGTCCTTCTTGCCCCGGTCCCGGAACTGCCACTGCTCGGCGGTCAGGGTCGCCGCCGCCTTCTCCACCCGGCGGGCGTCCTTACCGTCGATGAGGTGGGCGCCGTAGGAGCAGCAGCCGTGGGCCAGCTCGGGGGAGGGCTCGGTGAGGACGCCCTGGCAGCCGTGGCCGTAGATGCAGGTCCAGTTGGAGGTGAGGAAGGTCACGTCGAAGACCCAGGTGCGCTCCTCGCCGGGGTCCTCGAAGCTCACCCACTCCCGGGCGTCGTCGGGCGGCTGCCCAGGTGCCATGGGCGGCACCCTAGTTCGCCTCGCGCCCGCCACCCGCGCCCGGCCGGCCGGCTCGCGTCCGGCGCGCCGGCGCCGTCACCCCCGGTCGTATGATGGGTTGATGGCCCGATCTGTCGAAGACCTCACGCTGTCGGTCGACCCGGTGGTGACCCTGACCGAGGAGGCCCGCAACGTCGTCTCCGAGGCCATGGCCCAGGAGCCCGACCCCGAGCACCTCGCACTCTGGCTGGAGGTGAGTGGGGTCCGAGACGGCGCCTTCGCCTACGACCTCTACTTCCAGTCGCTGGCCGACGCCGGCGGTGACGACGCCGTCCACCGGTCAGACGAACTGGTGGTGGTGGTGCCGGTCGACAGCGTCGAGCGGCTGCGCGGGGCGCGCCTGGAGTGGTCCGACGAGGGCCCCGGCGGACTCGTGCTGGTCAATCCCAACACGCCCCCGGCCGACGAGGCCGCCACGGGGGTGCCGCCCGAGGTGCTCGCTGCGGGCATCGCCGGTCCCCTCGCCAGCCGGGTGCGGCTCGTCCTCGACGACGTCGTCAACCCCTCCATCGCCTCCCACGGCGGGCGGGCCGACCTCGTGGCCTTCGACGAGGACGGCGGCGTGGCCTACCTGCGCCTCTCGGGGGGCTGCCAGGGCTGCGCCATGTCGCGCATGACGCTCACCCAGGGGATCGAGGTCGCCTTGCGCGACGAGGTCCCCCAAGTGGTGCGGGTGGTCGACGTCACCGACCACGGCGGCGGCGAGAACCCCTACTACTGAGCAGCCCGGAGCGGCTGGCCCCGACGTGAACTTCCTCCTGGTGGGAGGGTGCGCCTCCGCCGGCGGGGTCGCCGGGTTCGTCCTCGACGAGGTGGCGGCGCGCATCCCCCGGCCCGCGCCCGCCCCCAAGGTCGCCGTCGACGGTGACGGGGCCGAGGCCCCCGAGCCCACAGCTCCGGTCACCTACCTCCCGCTCCCGCCCCCGCCCGGGGTCCTCGAGCACATCCTGGCGGTGGCGGTGACCGCGTTCCTCTTCGGGGCGGCCGCCGTCCACTTCGGACCCGTACCGGCGCTGGCCGCCTACTGCGTGCTCTTCGCCGGCCTGGTGGCGGTGTCGGTCGCCGACATCCGGGTGGGGCTGGTGCCGCGCAAGCTCCTGTACCCCACCCTGGTGCTCATGGTGGTGGCGCTGGTGGCGGCGTCCCTCGTCTCGGGCGACTACCACCAGCTGGTCCAGGCGGCCGTCGGAGGTGTGGCCGCCTTCGCGGTCTTCTTCGCCATCTGGTTCATCGCGCCACGCTCGATGGGCATGGGCGACGTGCGGCTGGCCGGGGTGATCGGAGTGGGGCTCGGGTGGATCGGCTACCGCCAGCTCTACCTCGGCTTCCTGGTCGCCTTCGTTGTGGGGGTGGTGATCGGAGTGGCGAAGATGCTGGTGCAGGGGAGCGGCCGCAAAACGTCGCTGCCCTTCGGGCCGGCCCTGGCGGTGGGGGCGGTGGTCGGCGTGCTGTGGGGGACCTCCTTGGCCAACCTCTGGTTCCACACCGGCGGGTAGCTAGGTTGTAGCCGTGCTGCGCTTTCTCACGGCCGGAGAGTCGCACGGCCGCGCCCTGGTGGTGATCGTCGAGGGTCTGCCGGCCGGCCTCCCGGTCACCGTCGAGCAGGTCGCCGAGGAACTCTCCCGCCGGCGGCTCGGCTACGGGCGCGGACCGCGCATGCGCTTCGAGGCCGACGAGATCACACTGACCGCCGGGATCCGCCACGGCCGGACCCTGGGGTCGCCGGTGGCCGTCCGCATCGCCAACTCCGAGTGGGAGCGCAAGTGGACCGAGGAGATGTCGCCGGCCCCGGGCGCCCCGGCCTCGGTGCTCACCCAGCCCCGACCGGGCCACGCCGACCTGGCCGGGATGCAGAAGTACGGCTTCGACGACGCCCGCGACGTGCTCGAGCGCGCCTCGGCCCGGGAGACCGCGGCCCGGGTGGCGGCCGGTGCCCTGGCCAAGGCGCTCCTCTCCCACCTCGGAGTCTCGGTCCTGAGCCACATCGTCCAGCTCGGTCCCGGGCGGGCGCCCGACGGCGTCCGGCCGGGTCCGGCCGACCTGGCGACCGTCGACGCCTCGGCCGTGCGCTGCTTCGACCCGGGGGCCGAGGAGGAGATGGTGGCCGCGGTGAAGGCGGCGGCCAAGGACGGCGACTCCCTCGGCGGGGTGGCCGAGGTCCTGGCCTACGGCGTGCCGGTCGGGCTGGGCAGCCACGTCCACTGGGACCGGAGGCTCGACGGCCTGCTGGCCCAGGCCCTCATGAGCATCCAGGCGGTCAAGGCGGTCGAGATCGGCGAGGGTTGGGACGTGGCCGGCCGGCGCGGGTCGGTCGCCCACGACGCGATCTACCACGACGAGGCCGCCGGCTTCCGCCGCGACACCCTGCGGGCCGGCGGCATCGAGGGCGGCATGTCCATCGGGGGCCTGGTCTCGGCGCGGGTGGCCATGAAGCCGCTGGCCACCTTGAACCGCCCGGTGCTCGAGACCGTCGACGTCGTCACCAAGGAGCCGACCGTCAGCTTCCGCGAGCGCACCGACGTCACGGCGGTGCCGGCCATGGGCGTGGTGGCCGAGACCATGTGCGCCCTGGTGCTGGCCGGCGAGGCGCTGCGCAAGTTCGGGGGCGACTCGCTGGCCGAGGTGGTCCGCAACCGAGACGGCTTCTTGTCGTCGCTGGGCGAGACGCCGTCGGCCGCCCCCGGACGGTCGTGACCAAGGTCCTGCTGGTCGGCATGATGGGGGCCGGGAAGACCACCGTCGGCCGGCTGGTGGCCGAGCGGCTCGGCTGCCCCTACGCCGACTCCGACGCCGAGGTGGAGGCGGCCACCGGGCGCACGGTGCCCGAGCTCTTCGCCGAGCGAGGGGAGGCCGCCTTCCGGGCGGCCGAGGCCGAGGTGCTGGCCCGGGCGGTGGCCACGGACGGGCCGGTGGTGGTGTCGGTGGCCGGGGGCGCGGTTCTCGACCCGGCCAACCGGGCGCTGATCCGCCGGTCGGGGACCGTGGTGTGGCTGCGGGCCGACCCCGCCACCCTGGCCGGTCGGGTGGGCGACGGGGCCGGCCGTCCCCTGCTGGAGGACCGCCCGGCGGCTGAGCTGGCCCGGCTCGAGGCGGTGCGCCGCCCCTTCTACGCCGAGGTGGCCGACGCCGCGGTCGACGTCGACGGGTCGTCCCCCGCGGCGGTGGCCGACGCCGTGCTGGCGGCGCTCACGTGATCACCGTCGGGGTGGAGCTCGGACCCTCCCGGCGCTACGACGTCCTCGTGGGCGACGGGGCCCGACACGAGCTGGCCCGGGTGGTGGCCGAGCGGGTGCCCGGGGCGCGACGGGCCGCCGTGGTGACCCAGGCCGGACCGGCGGGGGCGGATTGGTTCGCCGACCTCGATCCTGGGATCGGCTGCACGGTCCAGACGGTCCCCGACGGCGAGGGGGCGAAGTCCCTGGCCACGGTGGAAGCGCTCTGCCGCGGCTTCGCCCGCGACGGCCTGGCCCGCACCGACGTGGTGGTGGCGGTGGGGGGAGGGGTCGTGACCGACGTGGCCGGCTACGCCGCCGCCGCCTACCACCGCGGGGTGGCCTACGTGAACGTGGCCACCTCGCTCCTGGCCCAGGTGGACGCGGCGGTGGGCGGGAAGACCGGGGTCAACCTGCCCGAGGGCAAGAACCTGGTCGGGGCGTTCTGGCAGCCGGCGGCGGTCCTGTGCGACACCGCCACCCTGGCCACCCTCGAGCCCGGCGAGTGGGCCTGCGGGCGGGGGGAGATGGCCAAGTACGCCTTCTTGGGCGAGGGGACGCCCGACGCCTCGCTGCTCTCGCTCCCCCTCGACGAGCAGGTGGCCCGCTGCGTGGCCATCAAGGCCGCGGTGGTGGCCGCCGACGAACGCGAGGGAGGACGCCGTGCGGTCCTCAACTACGGCCACACCCTGGCCCACGCCCTGGAGGCGGCGGGCTTCGACGACCCCGCCCGTCGGCTGCGCCACGGCGAGGCGGTGGCGGTCGGCCTCGTCTACGCCGCCCTTCTCGCCCGGCGGCTGGGCCGGATCGACGAGGCGCGCGTCGACCTGCACCGCGCCGTGGTGGCCGGCTTCGGCCTCTCGGCCGACCTGCCGGCCGGCTCCGACGCCGGGGCGCTGGCGGAGGCCATGGGGCGGGACAAGAAGGCCAGCCACGACCTCACCTTCGTCCTCGACGGTCCTGACGGTGTCGAGACGGTGCGGGGGGTCGACCGGGACGCCGCGCTGGCTACCCTTGCGGAGATGGGACGCCGGCCGTGAGGGTGCTGCTCGTGTCGGGGCCGAACCTCGACCTGCTGGGCCAGCGCCAGCCCGAGATCTACGGCACGGCCGCGCTCGAGGACCACGTGGCCGCAGCCACCGAGGCCGGTCGCCGGCTCGGGCTGGAGGTCGAGCACCTCCAGAGCAACGACGAGGGTCGTCTCATCGACGCCGTCCACGACGCCCGGGGCCGCTGCGCGGCGCTGGTGGTGAACGCCGGCGCGCTCTCGCACACCTCGTGGTCGCTGCACGACGCCCTGGCCGCCTTCGAGGGGGTGGTGGTGGAGCTCCACCTGTCGAACCCGGCCGCCCGCGAGCCGTTCCGCCACACCTCGGTGATCGCCCCGGTGGCCGACGGGTCTATCGCCGGCTTCGGGGGGCTCGGCTACGTGCTGGCCATGGAGGCGGTCGGCCGCCTGCTCCCGGTCGGGGGTGCCACATGACGCTGCCCCCGCTGTCGGTGGCCGGGAGGCTGGAGCGGCTGCGGGCCCGGTTCAACGAGGCCGGGGTGGAGGCGCTGGTCGTTACCGAGCTGGCCAACGTCCGCTACCTGACCGGGTTCACCGGCTCCGCCGGCGTCCTGGCCGTGAGCGCCCAGGGGGCGCTGCTCACCACCGACGGCCGCTACCGAACCCAGTCGGCCCAACAGGTGTCGGCCTCGGGGGCGCCGGTCGAGATCTCCATCGGGGCGGCGAGCGCTCAGCGCGAGGCGGTGCGGGACCTGGTGGGCGGGGCCGGGCGGGTGGGGCTCGAGGCCGACTCGGTGAGCTGGTCGGCCAGCCGCCGGTGGACCGAGCTGCTCGAGGGGTGCGAGGTGGTGGCCACCACCGGGGTGGTCGAGGCCCTGCGCGAGGTGAAGGACGAGGGCGAGGTGGCCCGCATGGCCCGGGCGGCGGCCATCGCCGACGCGGCGCTGGCCGAGGTGCTCCCCCTCCTGGCGGGCGTCGAGGTGGAGGGGCCGACCGAGGAGGCCTTCGCCCTGGCCCTCGACACCGCCATGCGCCGGGGCGGGGCCGAGTCCACCGCCTTCGAGACGATCGTGGCCGCCGGTGAGAACTCGGCCAAGCCCCACCACCGACCGACCGACCGCCCCATCCGGCGCGGAGACCCGGTGGTCGTGGACTTCGGGGCGACCTTCGAGGGCTACCGCTCGGACATGACCCGGACCTTCTGCATCGGCGGCGAGCCGACCGGCGAGCTGGCGCGGGTCTTCGAGGTGGTGCGGCAGTCGCAGGCCGCCGGCGTGGCCGCGGTGCGCCCGGGAGTGGGCGCCAAGGAGGTCGACGAGGTCTGCCGGACGGTCATCGCCGAGGCCGGATGGGCCGACGCCTTCGAGCACGGGACGGGCCACGGCGTGGGGCTCGACATCCACGAGGCACCGACGGTCAGCCAGCTGGGCACTGCTATCCTCGCGCCCGGCGTCGTCGTCACGGTCGAGCCGGGGGTCTACCTCCCCGGCGTCGGCGGGGTGCGCATCGAAGACACCCTGGTCGTCACCGATGGCGGAAGCCGAGCGCTCACCACCTTCACGAAGGACGTACCTGCCTGATGCCCGTGTCCACCAACGACCTCAAGAACGGGATGACGCTCGACCTGCCCGAGGGGCTGTTCGGGGTGGTCGAGTTCCAGCACGTCAAGCCGGGCAAGGGCGGTGCTTTCGTGCGGACCAAGCTGAAGAACGTCCGCACCGGGGCGGTGGTCGAGCGCACCTACCGGGCCGACGAGAAGCTCGAGCAGGCCATCATCGAGAAGCGAGAGATGCAGTTCCTCTACCGCGACGGTGACGAGTACGTCTTCATGGACACCACCTCCTACGAGCAGCTGCAGGTGCCGCCGGCCGCCCTGGGCGACACCGCCAGCTACCTGAAGGAGACCGACGAGGCGGTCCTGCAGCTCTACGAGGGGGAGATCGTCGGTGTCGACCTGCCCGCCGCGGTCGAGCTGACGGTCACCGACACCGAGCCGGGCATGCAGGGTGACCGGGTGTCGGGCGCCCGCAAGCCGGCCACCCTCCAGACGGGCCTGGTGGTCCAGGTGCCGCTGTTCGTCAACCCCGGGGACGTCATCAAGGTCGACACGCGTAGCGGCGAGTACCTCACCCGGGCGTAGTGGGGACACGGCACCGGTCGCGCGAGCGGGCGCTGTCGCTCCTCTACGAGGCCGAACTCAAGGGTGAGAGCCCGACGGCGGTGCTGGCCGCGCTGCCGGTGGCGCCGGACGACTTCGCCCGCTCGCTAGTCGAGGCGGCCGAGGCTCACCGGGCCGAGTGCGACTCGCTCCTGACCGCGGCCTCGGTCGGCTGGCCGCTCGACCGCATGGCCGTGGTCGACCGCCTGGTGCTGCGGATGGGGGTGGCCGAGCTCCTCGACCCCGACGGTCCGCCCGTGGCCGTGATCATCGACGAGGCGGTCGACTTGGCCAAGACCTACTCGACCGAGGAGTCGGGCCGGTTCGTGAACGGCGTGCTCTCGGCGGTGGCCGCCGAGGTCCGTCCGACGTAGACGGCCCCAAGAAGGCGGCGAGGCGTTCGGGGGAGACCCGGCCAGCGCCGTACGGGCGCGGTCGAAGGCGGCGGCCGGCTGCTCGGTGCCCACGACGGCGGGCCAACGCGCCGTCACGTGCCGGCGGGCCGGTCGTCGGTGTAGTGTCGGGACCTGACCGTGAAGCGGGTCCCGTGAGGCCCGTACGGACAGGAGGAGCAGTGGCCGAACGCGAGCGCAGCCATACCCGGCCCCTGGGTGGCGTGTTCGTCCCCCACTCCCAAGTCCTCTCCGCCTCGGACGTCCAGCGCGCCCTCACCCGCATGTCCCATGAGGTGGCCGAGCGCAACGGCGGCCTCGACGACGTCGTCCTCATCGGCCTGCAGACCGGCGGGGTGCCCCTGGCCAGCCGCATGGCGGCGGTGATGCAGGAGGTGGAGGGGGTCGAGGTCCCGGTGGGCACCCTCGACGTCGCCTTCTACCGCGACGACATCGGCTTGCGGCCCGTGCTGCCCGAGGCGACCACCACCGTCCCGGTGGACCTGGCCGGACGAGTGGTGGTGCTCGTCGACGACGTGCTGTTCACCGGCCGCACGGTGCGGGCGGCCCTCAACGCCTTGGGCGACTACGGCCGGGCCCGCGCCGTCCAGCTCGCCGTCATGATCGACCGGGGCCACCGCGAGCTGCCCATCCGGCCCGACTACGTGGGCAAGAACCTGCCCACCCGCCGGGAGGAGATGGTCGACGTCGGCGAGGACGGCGTCACCATCGGGACCCTGGAGCAGCGGTGACACACCTGCTGTCGGTGGCTGACCTCGGTCCGGACGGCATCGCCGAGGTCCTGCGCGTGGCCGAGGCCTTCGCCGAGGTCGAGCGCAGGGCCATCCCCAAGGTGCCCACCCTGCGGGGACGGGTGGTGGCCACCTTGTTCTTCGAGGAGTCGACCCGCACCCGGCTCTCGTTCGAGACGGCGGCCAAGCGTCTCTCGGCCGACGTCCTGTCGTTCTCGGCTGCGACGTCGTCGGTCAAGAAGGGCGAGTCGTTGCGCGACACGGTCGAGACCGTCGAGGCGATGGGCATCGACGCCCTGGTGGTGCGCCACCCCTCGTCGGGGGCCTGCCACCAGGTGGCCGGATGGGCCCGTCGGGCGCACGTGGTGAACGCCGGCGACGGCTGGCACGAGCACCCCACCCAGGCACTCCTGGACTGCTTCACCGTCCGCCAGGTGTTGGCCGAGCGGGCCGGCGCACTGCCCGAGGGCGTCGGCTGCTTCGACGGGCTGCGGGTGCTCATTGTGGGCGACATCCTCCACAGTCGGGTGGCGCGCTCCCAGGTGCTCGCCTACCACGCCCTGGGGGCCGACGTGACCCTGGCCGCCCCGGGCAGCCTGCTGCCGCCCTCCCTGGAGGGGTGGCCGGTCGAGGTGGCCACCGACTTCGAGGCGGCCCTGAGGCAGGCCGACGTGGTCTCACTCCTGCGCCTGCAGGCCGAGCGGGGGAGCGGCGCCTTCGTGCCGAGCCTGCGCGAGTACACCGAGCACTGGGGGCTGACGCCACGCCGGGCGGCCCTGCTCGACCCCTCGGCGGTGGTCACCCACCCCGGCCCCATGGTGCGCGGGGTCGAGATCGCCGCTGACGTGGCTGACCTGCCGGTGAACCTGGCCAACCGCCAGGTGGCCAACGGGGTGGCCGTGCGGATGGCCGTCCTCTTCCTCCTCATGGGCGGGGCGGCCGCCTCCATTGGACTGGAGGCGACCGGAAGTGACTGAGCTCGTCGTGCGGGGTGGGACGGTCGTCGACGCCGGCGGCCGCCGCCGGGCCGACGTGGCGGTGGAGAACGGCGTCGTCGTCGAGGTGGGTCCCTCCCTCGAGGTCCCGGCCCGGGCCCAGGTGCTCGAGGCCGACGGCTGCCTGGTGGCCCCGGGGCTGGTCGACCTGCACACCCACCTGCGCCAGCCCGGGCGCGAGGAGGCCGAGACCGTTGAGAGCGGGGCGCGGGCGGCCGCGGTGGGGGGCTACACCGCCGTGGTGGCCATGCCCAACACCGAGCCGCCCATCGACGCAGCCGGCGTCGCCCGGGAGGTGCTCGAGCTCGGCCGCCACGCCCCGGCCGAGGTGGCGGTGGCCGGGGCCATCACCGTGGGCCGGGCCGGGGAGCGTCTCGCCCCCCTGGCCGAGCTGGCCGCGCTGGGGGTGCGGCTCTTCACCGACGACGGGGCCGGGGTCCAAGACGGCGCCCTCATGCGCCGGGCGCTCGACTACGCCCGCGGCCTGGGGGTCACCCTGGCCCAGCACTGCGAGGACGAGCACCTGGCGGCCGGTGGCGCCATGCACGAGGGGGAGTGGTCGTCGCGCCTCGGACTGCCCGGCGCCCCGGCGGCGGCCGAGGAGGTGATGGTGGCCCGCGACATCGCCCTGGTGCGGCTGACCGGGGCCCGACTGCACTTCCTCCACCTCTCCACGGCCGGCTCGGTCGAGTTGGTCCGCCGGGCCCGGGCCGAGGGGCTCCCGGTCACGGCCGAGGCCGCCCCGCATCACTTCGTCCTCACCGACGCCGAGGTCGCCGGCTACGACCCGGTGTTCCGGGTCAACCCGCCGCTGCGGGCCGCCGCCGACGTGGCCGCGGTGCGCGCCGGGCTGGCCGACGGCACGCTCGACGCCGTGGCCACCGACCACGCACCCCACCCGCCCGAGTCCAAGGAGCTCCCCTTCGACCAGGCGCCGCCCGGGATGCTGGGGCTCGAGACCGCGGTGGCGCTGGCCCTCTCTGAGCTCGGCCTCCCGGCCGAGCGGGTGCTGGCCCTCATGAGCTGGCAGCCGGCGGCCATCGCCGGGCTGTCGGACCGCCACGGGGGACCGGTCGCTCCGGGGCGGCCGGCCAATCTCTGCGTGGTCGATCCCGCCGCCACCTGGACCGTGGAGGCGGACCGGCTGGCCAGCCGGAGCCGCAACACCCCTTACGCCGGGCGCAAGCTCACCGGCCGGGTGCGCCACACGGTGCTGTTCGGCGAGCCCGTGGTGGTCGACGGCGAGGCCTTGCGGTGAGGGAGCCGGCGTTGCTGGTCCTGGCCGACGGGGAGGTGTTCGGCGGCGAGGCGGCCGGCGCAGCGCGCCCGGTCACCACCGGCGAGCTCGTCTTCAACACCGCCCTCAGCGGCTACCAGGAAGTCCTCACCGACCCCTCCTACGCCGGCCAAGTGGTGGCCTTCACCTACCCCCACATCGGCAACTACGGCACCACCTCGGCCGACGACGAGGCGCGTCGACCGTTCTGCCGCGGCACGGTGGTTCGGGACCTGAGCGAGGTGCCGAGCAACTGGCGGTCGACCGAGGGGCTCGAGCCGTTCCTCGTGCGCCACTCGGTGCCCGCGCTGACCGGCGTGGACACCCGGCGGCTGACCCGGCACCTGCGCGACCGCGGGGCCATGCCCTGCGCCTTCGGCACGGCCACCGAGGGCGAGCTGCGGGCCGCGGCGGCCGCGGCCCCGCCGACCGACGGCCGCGATCTGGTGGTCGGGGTCACCACCGAGGTGCCCTACCTGCGCGGGTCGGGACCCCTGCGGGTCGTCGCCTACGACTTCGGGGTGAAGGAGACGATGCTGCGCCACCTCTCCCTGCTGGCCACCGTCACCGTGGTGCCCGCCTCGACGCCGGCCTCCGAGGTGCTGGCGGCCGAGCCCGACGGCGTCTTCCTCTCCAACGGCCCCGGCGACCCCGCGGCCCTGCCCGGGCCCACCGCCGCCGTGGCCGACCTGCTCGGCCGGGTGCCGGTGTTCGGGATCTGTCTCGGCCACCAGCTCATGTGCACGGCGCTGGGGGGCACGACCTACAAGCTGCCCTTCGGCCACCACGGCAGCAACCACCCGGTGCAGCAGCTGTCGACCGGCCGGGTCGAGGTGACCGCCCAGAACCACAACTACGCGGTGCGCGACGTGCCGGGGGCCGAGGTGACCCACGTCAACCTGAACGACGGTGTGGTCGAGGGCGTGCGCCACGGGGCGGCCGGCGCCTTCTCGGTGCAGTACCACCCCGAGGCCGGACCGGGCCCCCACGACGCCCGCTACCTCTTCGAGGAGTTCGCCGCGTTGATGGCCGGGACAGGCTGATGCCCCGGCGAGACGATCTCGAGTCGATCCTGGTCATCGGTTCCGGCCCGATCGTCATCGGCCAGGCCTGCGAGTTCGACTACTCGGGCACCCAGGCCTGCCGGGTGCTGACCGTGGAGGGCTACCGCGTGGTGCTGGTGAACTCCAATCCGGCCACGATCATGACCGACCCCCAGACGGCCGACCGCACCTACGTCGAGCCCCTCACCTTCGAGGTCCTGGCCGCCGTCATCGAGCGGGAACGGCCCGACGCCCTGCTTCCCACCCTCGGCGGGCAGACCGCCCTCAACCTCACCATGGAGCTGCTCGAGGGCGGCGCGCTCGAGGGGGTGGAGGTGATCGGGGCCCGCCCCGAGGCCATCCGCACGGCCGAGGACCGCGACCGGTTCCGCGACGCCATGGTGGAGATCGGCCTGGAGGTGCCGCCGTCGGGGTTCGCCCACACCCTGGACGAGGCGATGGCCACGGCCGAGCGGCTCGGCTTCCCGGTGATGGTCCGACCCAGCTTCATCCTGGGCGGCAAGGGGACGGGGATCGCCCCCGACCGCCAGGCCTTCGCCCGCCTGGCCGCCGAGGGGCTCGACGCCAGCCCCGTCGGCCAGATCCTGGTGGAGCGGTCGGTCGCCGGGTGGAAGGAGTACGAGCTCGAGGTGATGCGGGACCACGCCGACAACTGCGTCGTGGTCTGCACCATCGAGAACTTCGACGCCATGGGCGTCCACACCGGCGACTCGATCACCGTGGCCCCGGCCCAGACCCTCTCCGACGTCGAGTACCAGGCGATGCGCGACGACGCCTTCGCCTGCCTGCGCCGGGTGGGGGTGGAGACCGGCGGTTCCAACGTCCAGTTCGCCGTGAACCCGGCCGACGGGCGCCGCCTGGTCATCGAGATGAACCCCCGGGTGTCGCGCTCCTCGGCGCTCGCCTCCAAGGCCACCGGCTTCCC
>JBKQNY010000146.1:0-3944 GCA_052145775.1 Acidimicrobiales bacterium | reverse complement strand
GTCACCCCGAGCGACCACAGGTCGTCGGCGATCGCCTCGAGGGGGGCCGGGGCCGGCAGCGGCGGGGCCACCCCTCCCGTCACCACCCCGGGCAACCGGCCGGCGACGGCCTGGGCCGCCGCCCCGGCCGTCCACACCAGGGCCCGGCGGCCCGACGGTGAGCGGTCGGCCGCGAGGCCGTCGAGCGCGCCGGCCAGGGCCAGCGCCTCGAGCTGGGGGCGGGTGAGGCCGCCCCGGCGGACCAGGTCCTCGGAGCCGGCCCAGGGCCGGCCGGCGACCAGGCGGGCCGCCGTCGGCGACCCGATGCCGCGGACGGCGGCCAGCCCCAGCCGCAAGACCGGGGCGTCCCGGTCGCCCTCCAGACAGGCGCCCTCCCCGCTGGCGTTGACGTCGGGGCGCCGGACCACCGTCCCGTGCCGCTTGGCGTCAGCCAGCAGGCTCTGCGGCGACCAGAACCCCATGGGCTGGGCGTTCAGGAGGCCGGCGGTGAAGGCCACCGGGTAGTGCAGCTTCAGCCAGGCCGACGAGTAGACGAGGTAGGCGAAGGACAGGGCGTGGGACTCGGGGAAGCCGAAGCTGGCGAAGGCGGCCAGGCTCTTGAAGATCCCCTCGGCCACGTCCCCGGCCACCCCCCGGGCGGCCATGCCGGCGAACAGCCGGTCGCGCAGGCGGGCCATCCGCTCGTCGGACCGCTTGTGGCTCATGGCCTGGCTCAGCTCGTCGGCCTCGGCCGAGGAGAACCCGGCCACGTCGATGACGATCTGCATCAGCTGCTCCTGGAAGACCGGCACCCCCAGGGTGCGCTCGAGGGCGGGCTCTAAGAGGGGGTGGGGGTAGGTGACGGGCTCGGTGCCCCGGCGCCGGCGGATGTAGGGGTGGACGGCGTTGCCCTGGATGGGGCCGGGCCGGATGAGGGCCACCTCGACGGCCAGGTCGTAGAAGCAGCGGGGCTGCACCCGGGGCAGGGTGCCCATCTGGGCGCGGCTCTCGACCTGGAACACCCCCACGGTGTCGGCCCGGCAGAGGAGGTCGTAGACGGCGTCCTCCTGGGGCAGCGCCCCCAGGTCGAGGGGGACGCCGTGGTGGTCGCGCACCAGGTCGACCGTGCGGTGGAGGGCCTCGAGCATGCCCAGCCCCAGGAGGTCGAACTTGACCAGGCCGGCGGCCGCGCAGTCGTCCTTGTCCCACTGGAGCACCGTCCGCCCCTCCATCCGGGCCCACTCCACCGGGCAGACCTCGCTCACCGGCCGGTCGCAGATGACCATCCCCCCCGGGTGGATGCCCAGGTGCCGCGGGAAGCCCAGCACCTCGATGGCGATCCGGCGCACCGCCGGCGGCAGGTCCCCTCGCTCGGCCAGCGGCCGCCCCCGGTCGCTGGCCTTGGCCCAGCGGTCGACCTCGGCGGGGTCGTGGCCGAGGGCCTTGCCGACGTCGCGGACGGCCGAGCGGGGACGGTAGGTGATGACGTTGGCCACCAGGGCGGCGTGGCGGCGGCCGTAGCGGTCGTAGACGTACTGGATGACCTCCTCGCGGCGACCCGACTCGATGTCGACGTCGATGTCGGGCGGCCCGTCCCGGGCCGGGGAGAGGAACCGCTCGAAGAGCAGGTCGAGCGAGACCGCGTCGACCAGGGTGATGCCCAGCACGTAGCAGACGGCCGAGGTGGCGGCCGACCCCCGGCCCTGGCAGAAGATGTCCGAGCGTCGGCAGAACTCGGCGATGTCCCAGACGGTGAGGAAGTACCCGGCGTAGCCCAGGGTGGCGATGACCGACAGCTCGTGGTCGAGCCGGGCCCAGGCCCCCGCCACCCGCTCGGCCGAGCGGGGGCCGTACCGCTCGGCGCCGCCGCGCTCGACCAGCTCGGCCAGCCAGCTCTGCTCGTCGTGGCCGGCCGGCACCGGGAAGCCGGGCAGCCGGGGGGCGGTGAGGCGCAGGTCGAAGGCGCAGGCCGCGCCGATCTCGGCCGCCCGCTCGGTGACCCCGGGCCAGCGGGCGAACCGCCGGGCCTGCTCGGCGCCCGGGCGCAGGCAGGCGGCCGAGGAGGCGGGGAGCCAGCCGGCCAGCTCCTCCAGGGGCCGGCCCGCCCGCACCGCGGCGAGCAGGGTGGCCCGGGGGAAGCAGGCCGGGGTGGCGTAGTGGACGTTGTTGGTGGCCACCAGGTCGACCCCGGCCCGGACCGCCAGGTCGGCCAGGCCGTCGTTGCGGGCCGTGTCGATCGGGTCGCCGTGGTCCCACAGCTCGAGGGCCAGGTTCTCCCTCCCGAACGCCGCCACCAGCCGGTCGAGCTGGCGGCGGGCCGCCTCGGGCCCCCCGTCCACCAGGGCGGCGGGCACCGCGCCCTTGCGGCACCCGCTCAGGACCTGCCAGTGGCCGCCGTGGGCCGTCGCCAGGTCGGCCAGGTCGACCAGGGGGCGCCCCTTCTCCCCCCCGGCCAGGTGCGCCTCGGCCACCACCGCGCTGAGGCGGGCGTACCCCTCGGGGCCGCGGGCCAACACCACCAGGTGGTGGCCGTCGGGGTCGGCCACCCCGGTGCGCGGGCCGCCGGCCAGAGAGAGCTCGGCCCCGAAGACGGCGGGCAGCCCCGCCGCCCGGGCCGCCTCGGCAAAGCGGACCACGCCGTAGAGGCCGTCGTGGTCGGTGAGGGCCAGGGCGGCCAGGCCGAGCCGGGCCCCCTCGGCGGCCAGCTCCTCGGGGTGCGAGGCCCCGTCGAGGAAGGAGAAGTTGGAGTGGCAGTGCAGCTCGGCGTAGCCCCGTTCCACCGTCGGCCCCTCAGTCGTAGGTGGCGGCCAGCCGCCACCGCCCCCGCCCCACCACCAAGAGGTGGGCCCGGCCGTCGGCCGTCGTCACCTGGAGGCGGACCGAGCGCCGGCCGGCCCGCGACCACCACCGCTCCTCGGCGGGCCACGGCGCGCTCCACCCGGTGACCTCGGCCCACACCCCCCCGGCCACCGAGACTCGGGCCGGGGGGGCGGTGAGCAGCCCGCGTCCGGTGACCCCCACGGCGTCCCCGGCGGCGTCGACCACCTCGGCGGGGAGGGCCCGCCCGTCGGGGGCCACCCGGGCCGGGGACGGCGGGGGCAGCCGTCCGGGCCAGGGGGGCGCCCCCGGGACGGCGTCGCCCTGGTGGGCCGGGGGGGTGCCGGCCTCCCAAGTGGCGAACCGGACCCGGTCGTCGGGGCCGCGCCCGCCCCCGGCCACCGCCACCACCACCGCCTCGGGGCCGAGCTGGCGCTGGAGCGCGCTCAGCGCCTCGGCCGCCCGCTCGTCGCCGGCCCCGGCCCCTCCCCAGAAGCCGGGCTGGAGGTTGCGGAGCGGGACCCCGTACTGCAGGGCCCGCAGCCGGGCCATGAGGCCTGGGGTGCGGCACCCGGGCAGCTCGCCCTCCAAGGCCTGGGCCACCCGCTGGCACCTCGCTCCGGCGGCCCCGAACCGGGCTAGCACGTCGCCGGCCGGCAGCGCGGCCAGCGCCCCCAGGGTGCGCAGCCCGAGGCGGGGCAGGAGCTCGGCCAGCTCCGGTGTGCCCAGCACCCCGACCGGCCACGGCGCCAGGAAGGCGGCGGTGGCCCCCGGCGGCACCACCGCCCCGACCCGGGCCGCCAGTCCGGCGGCGAAGACCCCCTCGGCCACGCCGAGGCGGCGGGGACCGTCCCCCAGCACCCCGGCGACGGCCTCGGCCACCCGGACCAGCACCGCCGCCTCGCCCCCGAAGTAGCGGGCCGGGCCCCTCACGGCCAGGGTGCACACCCCGGGCCGGACGGGGTCGACCCACGGGCAGACCTCCACCAGCGCGTCGACGAGGCGCGCCAGCTCCCGGAGGCGGTGGCCGCCGTCTGTCGCCGCCGGGCCGTCACCGGGGTCGGCCAGTCCCGGGCAGTCGATCAAGAGCAGTCGCTCCACCGGCCGGCCCTCACACCCCGGCCCGCGGCCGGTCCTCCGGCCACGGG
>JBKQNY010000145.1:0-9038 GCA_052145775.1 Acidimicrobiales bacterium | reverse complement strand
GGGTGCGGTCCCCCAGCGGCTGGGTCATGGTCAGCGGGGCGTCGAACGTGCACGAGGCCGGGCTGCCGACGATGTCCGAGGAGACGATCGGGTCCTCGCTGTAGACGAGCACCGGCCCGAGCGGCGGGGCGGCGGCGGCGGCGGCGAAGGCCCGGTTGACGTCGTCGCGTGAGACCGCGCCATCGACCACGACGGTGAAGTCGGTGATCGACCCGACCGGGATCGGGACCCGCAAGGCCATGCCGTCGAGCTTTCCCTTCATCGACTCGAGCACCAGGCTGGTGGCCCGGGCGGCGCCGGTGGAGGCCGGGACGATGTTGATGGCGGCGGCACGTGCCCGCCGCAGGTCCTTGTGGGTGAGGTCGAGCAGGTTCTGGTCGTTGGTGTAGGCGTGGACCGTCGTCATGAGCCCGCCCACGATCCCGAAGGCGTCGTCGACCACCTTCACCATGGGGACGAAGCAGTTGGTGGTGCACGAGGCGTTGGAGACGACCTGGTGGGTGTCGGGGTCGAAGTCGCCGTCGTTCACGCCGACCACGAAGGTGGCGTCGGCGTCGCCCACCGGGGCCGAGATGACCACCCGGGAGCACCCGGCCTTGAGGTGCGCCGCCGCCTCGTCCCGGGAGTTGAAGCGGCCGGTGGACTCCACCACGACCTCGACCCCCAGGTCCCCCCAGGGGAGCGCCGCCGGCTCGCGCTCGGCCAGGACGTGGATCCGGCGCCCCCCCACCACGAGGGCGTCCCCGTCCACCTCGACGTCTGTGGCCAGGCGGCCCTGGGTCGAGTCGTAGCGCAGGAGGTGGGCGTCGGTCCCGATGGGCGAGATGTCGTTCACCGCCACCACGTCGATGTCGGCGCCCTGGGCCAGGACGGCGCGCAGGAAGTTCCGGCCGATCCTCCCGAAGCCGTTCACTCCAACCCGTACGGTCATCTCGCCTCGCTCCTCATCTCGCCGGGTCGAACCCCGACGGTGTGATCCTCATGCCAGCAGATCCGAGAGGACCACCGCCAGTCTTGCAGGATCGTGCACCAGGCCGTTCGCACCGGCCAGCCGCCGGTCCACCAGGAGCCGATCGCACTCCCCGGCGACCAGACCCGCCTCTGAGTCCCACAGGACCACGTCCACGTCGACCCCGTGCTCGCGCAGCGCCGCCACGTGGGCGGCCACGTCGTAGCCCTCGGTCTCGGGGACCTGGGGGAAGAGGTTGCAGACGTAGACCCGCTGGGCACCGGCGGCGGCCAGCGCCTCGGCGATCCCCGGCACGGCCACCGCGGCCAGCACGCTCGTGTAGAGCGACCCGGGCCCGATGACCACCTGGTCGGCCTCGGCCAGGGCCTCGGTGGCCTCCTTGGGCGCGCTGGAGCCCCCCGGGATCAAAGACACCCGCCGGATCCTGCCCGCCGCCGAGACCGCCACCTGGCCCTCGACCTCGCCCCGGTCGGCCTCGGCCTTGAGGGTCACCTTCTCGGTGGTGGCCGGGAGCACGCGGCCGCAAGCCCCCAGCAGCTCGGCCGCGGCGTCGATCCCGGCGACCAGGTCCCCGGTGGCGTCCACCAGCCCGGCCAGCACGAGGTTGCCCAGGGCGTGGCCGGAGAGCTCGCCGGAGTCGCCGAAGCGGTGCTCGAAGGCCCGGGCCAGCACCGAGGAGGGGTCGGCCAGGGCCACCAGGCACTTGCGCAGGTCCCCCAGGGCCACCACGTCGAGCTGCTGGCGCAGGCGGCCGCTCGAGCCCCCGTCGTCGGCCACCGACACCACGGCCGTGATCTGCGAGGCGTAGCACCGAAGCGCCTTGAGGGACACGGCGGTGCCGTGCCCGCCCCCGACGGCCACCACCTTGGGGCCTGAGGGCACGGGGCTCATCGCTCCACGTCCCGGTGGAAGGCCGAGGAGGAGAACCCGTGGGCGGCCAGCCGCTGGACCAGCGCCTCGGTCAGGGCCACCGAGCGGTGGCGACCGCCAGTGCAGCCCATGGCCACGGTCAGGTAGGACTTCCCCTCGCGCACGAAGGCCGGCACCAGCATGACCAGGAGCTCCTCCACCTTGTCGAGGAAGGCGGTCGTCTCGGGCTGGCCGAACACGTACCGCCGCACCTCCTCGTCGAGGCCGCTCAGGGGACGCAGCGACTCCACCCAGTAGGGATTGGGCAGGAACCGGCAGTCGAAGACGATGTCGACGTCGAGAGGGATGCCGTGCTTGTAGCCGAACGAGACGACCGAGGTCTGCATGTTGCCCGCGCCGCGCGACTCACCGAACAGCTCGAGGATCCGCTGGCGGAGCTGGTTGGTGTTGAGCTCGCCGGTGTCGAGGATCACGTCGGCCCGCCCCCGCACCACCTCGAGCATCCGCCGCTCGTCGGCGATCGACTCCTCCACCCCCCGGGCGGCCAGGGGGTGGCGGCGGCGGGTCCCCTCGAACCGCCGGACCAGCACGTCGTCGGGGGCGTCGAGGAAGAGGACCTGGACCCGGTGGCGGGCCTCGACCAGCGAGTCGAGGACCGGCAGGACGTCCTCGAAGTTCTCCCCCCCGCCCCGGCCGATCACCAGGGCCACCCGGTCGGTCTCCGAGCCCGGCCGGCCGCCGAGCTCGGCCACCTTGGTGAACAGGGCAGGCGGGAGGTTGTCGATGACGAACCATCCGAGGTCCTCGAGGGTGGCGGCGGCGGTCGAGCGGCCCGCCCCCGACATGCCCGCCACCACCAAGAACTCGCTCATCGCCCCCCAGTCTCGCCCATCGGGGCGGCCACCGGCGGGCAATCGCCGGCGGCGGGGGCGGGCGGGGGGGCGCCGTGGAGGGCCTCGTAGACGGCATCGGCCACCTGGTCGGGGAGCCAACCGAGGCTGCGCAGGTCCTCGGGGGAGGCCGCCCGCAGCGCCCGCACCCCGCCCACCTCCTTCAGCAGGCGGGTCCGCCGGGCCGGGCCCATGCCGGCCACCGCGTCGAGCGTGCTGGCCGTCATGCGCGTGCCCCGGCGCTGGCGGTGGTAGCTGACGGCGAAGCGGTGGGCCTCGTCGCGCACCCGCTGGAGGAGGTAGAGCGCCTCGCTGCCCCGGGGGACGCGGACCGGGTCGGGCGAGCCGGGACGGTAGACCTCCTCGAACTGCTTGGCCAGGGCGGCCAGCTCGATCTCCTCATCGAGGCCGAGCTCGGCCACCACCCGCTCCCCCACCCCGAGCTGCCCCTTCCCTCCGTCGAGGAGGAGGAGCTGTGGCGGGTAGGCGAACCGCCGACGCCGCTCGGTTGTCGTCCTCTGGCGCTCCTCCAAGAGGGCGGTGAGCCGGCGGCGGAGCACCTCCTCCATGGCCGCGTAGTCGTCGTTGCCGGCGACCGTCTTGACCTTGAACTTTCGGTAGTCGGACTTCTTGGCCAGCCCGTCCTCGAAGACCACCATCGAGCCGACGTAGTCGGTGCCCTGGAGGTGGCTCATGTCGTAGCACTCGATCCGCAGCGGGGCCTGGGCGAGCCCGAGGGCGTCCTGCAGTTCGGTGAGGGCGCGGGCGCGGCTGTTGTGGTCGGCGGCCCGTCGGAGGCGGTGCCGGGCCAGGTCCTCGGCGGCGTTGCGCACCACCATCTCCTGCAGCGCCCGCTTGTCGCCGCGCCGGGGCACCGACACCGATGCCGGCCCGCCCCGGAGCCCCGCCAGCCAGGCCTCGAGCACCCCGGTCGACTCGGGCTCGACGGGGACGAGCACCCGGCGGGGGACCTCGGCCCCCGGCGCGCCGTAGAGCTGCTCGACCACCCGCTCGACCAGCTGGGCCGGCGACAGGTCCTCCACCTTGTCGGCGATCGAGCCGCTCCGCCCGACCACCCTCCCCTTGCGGACGTGGAACACCTGGACTGCCGCCTCGAGCTCGTCCTCGGCGATGCCCACCACGTCGAGGTCCTCGGGGCGCTCGGAGACCATCTGCTGGGTCTGGGCCGCCTTGCGCACCGCCGTCAGCTGGTCGCGCAGGCGGGCCGCCCGCTCGAACTGGAGCGCCTCGGACGCCTCGACCATCTCGGCCTCGAGCCGCGCCACCACCGCCGCGGTGTCCCCGGAGAGGAAGTGCATGAGGTCCTCGACCATCGCCCGGTAGCGGTCGGGCTCCACCGCGCCCACGCACGGCCCCGAGCACCGCTCGATGTCGTAGAGGAGGCAGGGCCGCCCCAGTCGCTCGTGCCGCTTGAACTTGGCGTCCGAGCAGGTGCGGACCGGGAAGCTCCGCAGCAGGAGGTCGAGGGTCTCGCGCAGCGCCCCCACGTGGCCGTAGGGGCCGAAGTAGCGGACGCCCTTGCGCTTCTTGCCCCGGAAGACGATCGGCCGTGGCCACTCCTCGCCCACCGTGACGGCCAGCCACGGGTAACTCTTGTCGTCCTTGAGCCGGACGTTGAAGCGCGGCTGGTGCGCCTGGATGAGGGAGTGCTCGAGCATGAGGGCCTCGACCTCGGTGCCCACGACCACCCACTCGACGTGGTCGGCCTGGGCCACCATCTGGGCCGTGCGCACCGGGAGGGCGGCCGGGTCCTGGAAGTAGCTGGTGATCCGGTGGCGGAGCGACTTGGCCTTCCCCACATAGAGGACCCGGCCGTCGGCGTCGAGGAATTGGTAGGACCCCGGGGCGTCGGGGATCGAGGCGGTCGGCGGGCGCTGCACCACCCCTCCATGATCGCGTGACCGGCCCGGCGTCGAGCCGATCCCGCCGCGAGGGCCCGGGCCGGGGCCTAGAATGGCCGTGCCGGCCTGGTATCCCGGCAACACACCTCGCACCGAGGCCGACAACCCCGCGGATGGGCGACCAGGCTGTCCCCGCCGGCCAGATCGGTGCCGTCCCCAGAGGGGGTACGACATGCTCAGGCTCCAGCGGGCGCTCCCCGAGCGCTACAGCGCCGCGCCGCCCGAGGACCTTGCCGCGTGGATCGGCGCGGCCAAGGAACAGCTGCGCGACCGGCTGGTCATTCTCGGCCACCACTACCAGCGCGACGACGTCATGCGCTGGGCCGACGCCCGGGGGGACTCCTTCGGCCTCTCGCGCATCGCCGCCGGCCGTCGCGACGCCGAGTTCGTGGTCTTCTGCGGCGTGCACTTCATGGCGGAGTCGGCCGACGTGCTCACCGCCGACCACCAGCAGGTGCTGCTGCCCGACCTGAACGCCGGGTGCTCGATGGCCGACATGGCCGACATCGACCAGGTCGAGGAGGCCTGGGAGGAGCTGGGACGGGTCACCGACATCGAGCGGGTGGTCCCGGTCACCTACATGAACTCCTCGGCCGCCCTCAAGGCCTTCGTCGGCCGGCACGGCGGCTCGGTCTGCACCTCGTCCAATGCCCGGGCCGTGCTCACGTGGGCCCTCGACCCCGGCGGGACCGCCGGTGCGGCGCGCGGCGACAAGGTCCTCTTCTTCCACGACCAGCACCTCGGACGCAACACGGGGTACCAGCTCGGCTACACGGCACGCGACATGGCCCTGTGGGACCCGCGGGCCGATCTCGGCGGCCTCTCCGAGTCCGAGGTGAAGTCGTCCCACCTGCTCTTGTGGAGGGGCCACTGCTCGGTGCACCAGCGCTTCCGCCCCGAGCACGTCGCGGCGTTCCGGGCCGAGCACCCCGACGGCATCGTGGTCGTGCACCCCGAGTGCGCGCACGACGTGGTGGAGGTGGCCGACCAGGTGGGCTCCACCGACTACATCATCAAGGCGGTGGCCGAGGCCCCCCCGGGTTCGGTGCTCGGGGTGGGCACCGAGATCCACCTGGTGAAGCGGCTCGACGACGAGAACCCCGACCGCACGGTGGTCTGCCTCGACCCGCTGGTCTGCCCGTGCTCGACCATGTCGCGCATCGACCCCGCCCACCTGGCCTGGATCCTGGAGGGCCTGGTCGAGGGCGAGGTCCGCAACCGCATCACGGTCGACCCCGAGACCGCCGAGTGGGCCCGGGTGGCCCTCGAGCGGATGCTGGCCACGGTCTAGCCACCGCCGGCTCGCGTCCCGCCGGCGACCGTGCCCGGTCCCCTGGACTTCCGCCCCGCCACCCAGGCGGACGTGGACGCCGTCGTCGCCCTGGTGGAGTCCGCCTACCGGGGCGAGGCCAGCCGGGAGGGATGGACCACCGAGGCCGACCTGCTCGACGGGCAGCGGACCGACACGGCGGCGGTGGCCGAGGCGGTGGCGCGGCCCGACGGCACGGTGCTCCTGGCCACCTCCGGCACGACCATCGTCGGCTGCTGCCAGCTGGTCGGCGGGCCCGGGGCCGCGGCGCGGTTCGCCATGTTCGCCGTCGCGCCCCGCCTGCAGGGCCGTGCCATCGGCGACGCGTTGCTGGCCGAGGCCGAGCGGAGGGCCCGTGCCGCGTGGGGGGTGGGCGTGCTGCGCATGGAGGTCCTGGCCCCGCGGTCCGACCTGCTCGCCTGGTACGGGCGGCGCGGCTACCTGCCGACCGGCGTGACCGCCCCCTTCCCCTACGGCGACCCGCGCTACGGCCTCCCGCGCCGTGACGATCTCGAGTTCGTCGTGCTGGAGAAGGACCTCGGCGCCTGAGGGCCCGGCCGGTCAGCCGGTCATCTTGAGCATGGGCTTCAAGACCTCGCCGGTGTAGCTGCCCGACGTCTTGGCCACCTGCTCGGGGGTGCCCTCGGCCACCAGCCGGCCCCCCCGGTCGCCGCCGTCGGGCCCGAGGTCGATGATCCAGTCGGCCGTCTTGATGACGTCGAGGTTGTGCTCGATGACCACCACCGTGTTGCCCTGGTCGACCAGGCGCCCCAGCACCTCGAGGAGGCGGCGCACGTCCTCGAAGTGCAGACCGGTGGTCGGCTCGTCCAGGACGTAGAGGGTGTGGCCGGTCGGGCGGCGGGACAGCTCGGAGGCCAGCTTCACCCGCTGGGCCTCCCCGCCCGAGAGCGTTGGCGCTGGCTGGCCCAGCCGCACGTAGCCCAGCCCCACGTCGACCAGCGTCTGGAGGTGGCGGGCGATGGGGGGCTGGTTGGCGAAGAAGGCCAGCCCCTCCTCGCACGAGAGGTCGAGCACGTCGGCGATGTTCTTGCCCCGGAACGTCACCTCCAGGGTGTCGCGGTTGTAGCGGGCGCCCCCGCACACCTCGCACGGCACGTAGACGTCGGGGAGGAAGTGCATCTCGATCTTGATCGTCCCGTCGCCGGCGCACGCCTCGCAGCGCCCCCCGCGGACGTTGAAGGAGAACCGGCCGGGCTGGTAGCCGCGCACCTTGGCCTCGGGGGTCTGACTGAAGAGTCGGCGGATGTGGTCGAACACCCCGGTGTAGGTGGCGGGGTTCGACCGCGGCGTGCGGCCGATGGGGGCCTGGTCGACGTCGACCACCTTGTCGACGTGCTCGACGCCGTCCACCTTGCGGTGGCGGCCCGGCAGGGCCTTGGCCCGCTGCAGCTGGTGGGCCAGGGAGCGCAGGAGGATGTCGTTCACCAGGGTGGACTTCCCCGAGCCCGAGACCCCAGTGACCGCCACCAGGCAGCCCAGGGGGAAGGCGACGTCGATCTCGGCCAGGTTGTGCTCACGCGCCCCGCACACCACCACGGTCTCGCCGCTGCCGGCCCGCCGGCGGTCGGGCACTGCGATCCGGCGCCGCCCCGAGAGGTACTGGCCGGTGAGCGACTCCTTGTTGGACAAGAGGCCCTTGCGGCCGGACACCGGCCCGCTGTGGACGATCTGCCCGCCGTGCTCGCCGGCGCCGGGTCCGATGTCGACCACGTGGTCGGCGGTGCGGATGGTCTCCTCGTCGTGCTCGACCACGATCACGGTGTTGCCGAGGTCGCGCAGGCGCAGGAGGGTCCCGATGAGCCGCTGGTTGTCCCGCTGGTGCAGGCCGATCGAGGGCTCGTCGAGCACGTAGAGGACGCCCACCAGGCCGCTCCCGATCTGGCTGGCCAGCCGGATCCGCTGCGCCTCGCCGCCCGAGAGCGTCCCGGCCGAGCGGGCCAGCGAGAGGTAGTCGAGGCCCACGTCGAGCAGGAATTGCATCCGCTCGCGGATCTCCTTCAGCACCCGGTCGGCGATCAGGTGGTCCCGCTCGCTGAGCTCCAACGCGCCGATAGCCTCCACCGCCCGGGTCACCGAGAGGCTGCAGAGCTCGTAGATGTTCATGCCGCCCACGGTGACGGCCAGCGACTCGGGCTTGAGGCGCGCCCCGCCGCAGACCGGGCAGTCGACCTCGCGCATGTACTGCTCGATCTGCTCGCGCGACCACTCCGACTCCGCCTCGCCGTGGCGCCGCCCCAGCCAGGGGACGATCCCCTCGAAGTGGGAGAGGTAGGAGCGGCTGCGCCCGAACCGGTTCCGGTACTGGATGTGGACCTGCTTGGTCCCCGTGCCGTAGAGGACGAGCTTCTTGTCCTTGGCCTTGAGCTTCTTCCAGGGCGTCGTCAGCGAGAACCCCCCGAGCTCGGCCACCCCGGCCACCATCCCCGAGAAGTACTCGCTGCGGGCCCCGGCCCACGGCGCCAGCGCCCCGGCGGCCAGCGAGAGTGTGGGGTCGGGCACGACCAGCTCGGGGTCGACCTCGAACCTCGTGCCCAACCCGGCGCAGGACGGGCAGGCGCCGTAGGGGGAGTTGAACGAGAAGCTGCGCGGGGCCGGCTCCTCGAAGCTGAGCCCGCAGTGCGTGCAGGCCAGGTGCTGACTGAAGGTGATGGCCTCGTCCTCCTCGGCCCCCTCGGCCGCCGTCACCGCCACCTCGGCCGTGCCACCGGTGAGCCCGAGTGCCGTCTCGATCGACTCGGTCAGCCGTTGGCGGATGCCGTCGCGTCGGACCAGGCGGTCGACCACCACCTCGATGGTGTGCTGCTCGTAGCGGGCCAGGTTCACGTCCTTGCGGTCGGCCAGCTCGATCATCTCCCCGTCCACCCGGACCCGGGCGAACCCCTGCTTGGCCATGTCGTCGAGGAGGCCGCTGTACTCGCCCTTGCGCCCCCGAACCACCGGGGCGAGCACCTGGAACCGGGTGCGGTCGGGCAGCTCCATCACCCGGTCCACGATCTGCTGGGGGGTCTGGCGGGCCACCGGGCGGCCGCAGGTCGGGCAGTGGGGATGTCCGATGC
>JBKQNY010000144.1:0-8615 GCA_052145775.1 Acidimicrobiales bacterium | reverse complement strand
GCCTCTCGCACTCCGTGCCCTTGTGGACGAGCAGCGTCGCGTCGCCGCCGTCGTCGAGGATCATGTTCGGGCCGGTCCAGCCGTCCTGGAGCGAATCGCCACCGCCCCAGCGGAGCGCCTGCTCTGTGCACCACCAGTACTCCTCGAGCGTCTCGCCCTTCCATGCAAAGACGGGGACGCCGCGCGGGCTCTCGGGGGTGCCCTCGGGGCCGACCGCCACGGCTGCGGCGGCGTGATCCTGGGTCGAGAAGATGTTGCAGCTGGCCCAGCGCACCCGAGCGCCGAGAACGGTCAGGGTCTCGATGAGCACCGCCGTCTGGACGGTCATGTGCAGGGATCCGGTGATCCTGGCCCCGCTGAGGGGCTGGCTGCCCGCGAACTCGGCCCGCATGGCCATCAACCCGGGCATCTCGTGCTCGGCCAGCTCGATCTCCCGGCGTCCGAAGTCGGCCAACGAGAGGTCGGCCACCTTCCACTTGGGTGCCTCGTCGGCGGTCATCGGCCCTCCTCTTCGGTGATCTGGTGTGGAGCAGTCGGGAACGGGTGCGGCGCCGGGGGCGGCCGGGATGCCGGCGTGCGGTGCCCGGAGCCGCATTCCAAGGATACGGGAGCCGGACGCGTCCGGACCACACCGACCCGCCGGTGCACCGCCGGATGCGGTCGGGCCCTCAGATCCCGGTCTTGGCGGTGACCCGTCCCGACGCCACGGCCTGCTGCAGCGCCTCGTAGTCGCGCTGGTTCTGGTCCGCGTAGAGCTCGGAGAAGTCGGCGATGGCCTCGGCGAACGCCGGGCCGTTGCCGAGGTAGGCGCCGATGGCAATCCGGTCGCCCGAGCGGGCGTGGGCCCGGGCCAGGGTCCACGCGCAGACCTGTCCGTAAACGGCGGTCCCTCCCGGGGCGGCGTTTGTCACGTCGACCGAGCCCTTCCAGTCCCACAGCTGACGGATGTAGAAGTCACGCGTCACCTCGTCGATCCCCTTGACGCGGTCCCAGCCCAGGTAGATGTCGCTGGTGGACTGCATCAGACGCTGGCCGGACACCACCCGTTCTCCCTGGTTGGAAAAGGTGCTCTTGCGAGTGAACCGCTCGAGCACCGAGGCCTGGGCCTCTTTGGCCTGGAGGATGAGCGGGTCGGTGTTGTCCCTTCCGACGAAGAGCAGGACCCAGGCCCGGGTTCCGACGCTGCCCACTCCGACGACCTTGCGCGCCATGTGGACGAACTCGAATTGGTCCAGCAGGTGCCGGCGGTCGCTCACGAGGCTCCGGCCATAGGACTGGACGAACTTCCCCAGCGCTGTGAGGAGCTCTTTGCTCTCGGACGGGCTCACCAAGTCCTCAACCGGCACGACCAGGGGAGGGTCGCTGGCGAACTGGAGATTCCCATCCACCTCCGTGGTCAGCTTCCCCAGGGCCTTCATGGAGTCCTTGGACCGGGACTTGCTCAGCAGATCCTTGAGCTTCTGTCGGCCCCGGGCCCCGAGCCGCGAATCCAGGGTGCCCACGTTCTGCTCGACGTCGAACCTGGAGTACCACACGACCATGTTGCCCATCTCGGCGAATTGGCGCATGGCCGTGCGATAGGACTCGACGGTGGCGATGACGATCGAGCGCCGTTCGGCATCGGTGAAACCATTCGCCCGACCGGCGATGGCCAGGCTGGTGCACAACCGCTTGAGGTCCCACTCCCACGGCCCGGGGAGGGTCTCGTCGAAGTCGTTCACATCGAACACCAGGTTGCGCTCCGGCGTGGCGAAGACCCCGAAATTCGAGAGGTGGGCATCGCCGCAGGCCTGCACGTCGAACCCTGATCTGGGCGTCCCGGCCAGGTCGGATGCCATGACGAGGGCGGCCCCGCGGAAGAAGGCGAAGGGCGAGGCGAGCATCCGCCCGTAGCGGATGGGTACGAGGTCCGCGACTCGCGAGGTCGCCTGCTCCTCGAGCAGGGAGATGGGATCGGGCCGGTCCGTGGCTGGCTCGAAGCCGGCGTGGTCCTTGCGGCGGACCTTCGCCCGGGCCGCCTTGCCGAGCTGCGCACGGTCGGCCGGTGACAAGAGGAGGTGCCTGCCGGTGGCCGACCGGTGGCGGCCCACCGTGGGCAGGGAGAGGTCCTCGGGTTCGGTCTCCGTGACGTTCGTCGGATCCTTCTCAGCCATCTCGACCTCCCCGGGGTGCACCCTGCGCCCATGGATCCGGCGGCTGCAGGACCTGGAGGGCATTGGCACCGAGACGGGCACGGCGGCTCCTGTCCTTGTTGGTCATGGTACGCCGGTACCGCGGTCCGTGCTCCCGGGGACTTCGCCGGTCGGAGCGGGTGCGTCCGCTGGAGTATTGGGATCGCGGCCGGCGACCAGCTTGGCGCTGACCTTCACGGCCTTGACGGCGCCGGTCGTGCCCGCCTGCAGGGTCATGCCCAGCGAGAGGACCACGATGCCCGGGATGAAGAGCGCATGGGACCCCAACATGAGGATGCCGATGCGCCCCATGGCGTACCCCGGAGTGCAGATGATGGCCCCCACCGCGCCACCTACCACCGTGGCGGTCAAGGCGTCGCGCTTGGAGCGTGCCGCCTTCACGCCGACCATCCTCGACGGTACGGCGACATAGGTGACCATCATCAGGCCCACGACGATGCTGAGGCTCAGGACGAACCACCACCGACCCCATCTCGTGACGATGAGGGTCGACCAGGCCAGCAGGAAGCCGATGAGACAGCCCCACAGCAGGATCGTCCGCACGTGCGACCACGCCTCGCCGAAGGCGGGGAGAATTTTGGGCTCGCCCGGCTTGGTGATGGCGAAGGCGAAGACGCCGTTCAGGTAGTAGCTGGCCACGGAGATCGCCATGATTGCGAGCACCAGGGGAATGAGCACCGGGCCTCGTAGGACCGTGAAAGAGCGGCCACGCAAAGCGTGCACCTTGAGGTCGAACATGGCGAGCCAGATCCACATGGCCGGAAGCACCTGGATGAGGGTCAGCCTCCAGTTGGACACCAGGAGCCGGAGGCCTTCGAAGAGCAAGACAATGGCGCTCACGATGAGGGCCAAGGGGGCGAACACGCGCCGACGACGGCTGAGTTCCAGCACGGCGTCCTGGACCATCCCCTCGTCACCCTCCCGGATGACGACGATCAGCTGGGAGATCTGCCTCTTGAGACGGGCGAGCCTGGAGTCCCGACCGACGCGGTCGCCCGAACCCTCGTCGACTGGGCCGCCACCCGGACCACTTTGGCTCTCGGTGTCTGGATGGGGCATGTAGCCGTCTCCCCCGGAAAGGACGCGACACTGGCCGGCTCTTGGCGAGCCGGCCAGTGTCGCAAGGGCGCTACCGACAGCTAGCTGAGCAGCTTGGCTTTCTGCGCCTCGAACTCGGCGTCTGAGAGCACACCCTTGCTCTTCAGGTCGGCCAGCTTGGCGAGCTCGTCCGCCGACGACCCCGACGAGGCGGTTTCCTTGATGTACTGGTTCATCGCCTTCTGTTGTGCCTGGGCGGCCTCGATCTGGCGCTCGTGCATCTTTCCGCCGCGGGCGATGAGGTAGATGAGGACGCCCAGCAGCGGGAAGATCAGGATACCGATCAACCACAGGGCCTTGGCGAACCCACCCATGTCGTGGCTACGGAAAATATCGATAATGATCTGGATGAGGATGAAGATCCAGAAGAAGAGCAGGAAGAACATCGCCATCGTCCAAAACAGATCCAGGATGGGGTACGAGCTGGCAAGCATGAAAGGTCCTTTCAGGGGCGGGGTTTTCCGGAGTATACCCAGCGGCCCACATGAGCCGAGTGCCCTTCGCGGCGCATCGCTGATGCTTTTCCTTGCAATGTCGCCGCAAGTGGGCTCAAAGGCGATTCCGACCCGATGGCTCGTGCTCCGCCTGATGGCCGGCCCGCCTGCCTGCACTCTTCGCCGTTCTCTGCCGCGATGCCGGCCTCCGCAGTGCCTGCGTGGCGAGCCAGGCGAGACGTGGCGTCGGTGCGCATCTTCGGATTTCCGTATCGGTTGATTGCGATCTGCAAGGATCACCATGGGGTGTCCGGGAACTTCGACCCAGCGCCGACAAGAATGTGGCCCGGGCAGCAGGCGGCCCCGAGCGAGGAGACAGCTGGGATGAGCGAGCAGCACGGAGACACAGCGCCCGGCGACGCGGGCAAGCCCGCGAATTCGTCCGGGTCCGGCCTCGACGAGCAAGGTGGCCCGCAACCCTCTGCCGAGTCGGGGGGTGCGGTGGAGAAGGGGACGTCCGACGGCAGCAAGGCCGGTGAAGGAGACGTCGGGGCTGACCCTGCGGGATCTGGGTCCAAGCGAGGGGGTCGCCGCCCTCGCCGGATGCGGCGCTTCTTCGCTGCCTTCCTGGTCGTGCTCTTCGCGATCTGCCTCTTCGTGTCGTCACTGTCCATTTGGGCTGTGCGTCAGGTGCTCAACACCGACGTGTTCGTGTCCCACGTCAATACGGCGATCCAGGACCCCAATGTTCAGGACCAGATCTCGACCTATGTCGCCAACGAAGTCGTCACCGTGGTGAATCCCAAGGAGCGGTTCGACAAGGTGCTGCCGAAGAAGGCCCGGATCATCGTGGCCCCGGTGGTAGGTGCGTTCCACCAAGTGGTGTACAACGCCGTGCACAAGCTCGTGGTGTCCCCCACCTTCCAGAAGGTGCTCCTGGCCGCGGTGGCCAAGGCACACTCGTCTGCCGTGAACCTCCTCGAAGGCAAGACCAAGGGGAATCTCGTACTCAATGGGAACGAAGTGGCGCTGAACACCCTCCCGCTGATCGATCAGACCATCTCAACCCTGGAGATGCACGGAGTCCTCTCGGGTTTGCTGTCCAAGGTGCCACCACTCGCCACTGTGGGCGGGATGCCTTCGAAGCAGATCGAACAGCTGAGCCACAAGCTGGGCGTGACACTTCCGCCGAACTTCGGGCAGATCGTGGTCTTCAAGTCCAACACCTTGCATACCGCACAGGTCGCGCTGAAGAAGCTTCACCGCGCGTTGATCCTGATGCTGCTGCTGACCGTTGTGCTTGCGGCGCTGGCCCTGGTGGTGTCCCCGTGGAGGCTCCGGACGGTGGTCGAGATGGGCATCGCCGCGGTGATCGTGGGGTTGGTGACGTGGGCGGGGACGATCTGGGCGACCAATGAGGTGGTCAACCTGGCAAAGACCGGGCAGGCCAAGGGGTCGATGCGGGCGATCCTGCAGGCCACGACCTCGGGTCTCATCTCGTTCATGTGGCTGGTCATCATCCTGGGCGTGATCGCCGCCGTGCTGGCCTTCGTGTTCGGAGGGTCCGCCCTGGCCGCCCGCATCAGGGCCTGGGTGAAGCGGGTGGCCGCAAAGGTGCCGGTCGTCCTCGGGCACGTCGCCGCATTCATCCGGGCCCATGTGGACGGGTTCCGGATCGTCGGCTATGCGGTAGGGGTCGGCGTCGTCTTCCTCTGGCTGAGCCTCGCGGGACTGATCGCCGCCGTGGTCGTGGAGGTCGTCTGGCAGGTCGGCCTCATCCTCATCCGCGGTCGCCCGGAACCTCCTACACCCCCCGACGGGAGCGACCGGGGTGCCCTGGCCACAGTCTCGCCGGCTGCGTGACAAGCTGACGTCATGCCGACCCACCGTCACGCCGGCCGTCCCCGGCTACGGCGCGGCTGAGCGGGACAGCTGGAGGCCGTCGCATGGCCGAGCAAACCCCCGGAAATAGCAGCGGAGCGGTGGAGAGCACGGCCCAGGCCCACAGCTACCAGCCGGGTTCGGGCGAGCCGCTCGTTGTGGTGGGGCAGATCGCCAACGGCCGTCGTCCCACGTGGCGCCGCCGGATCGAGACGCTGACGGAAATGACCGTCGGGCTCGTGGGGAGTTTGAGGGCCCCCGCCGCCGGCCAGGACCGCCCGCAGGTGAGGACCGACGGGACCATGCGTGGAGACACCCTGCTCGGACTCGCCCTTGACGGGCAACGGGTCGCCTTGGACGCGGCCGAACTCGTAGTGGACACCGGCGCGTGGGTGGCCCGTGCTACTTCCCGGCTGCCGGCGGTGCGTGCCTCGACCGCGACCGCGTCGCGCGTGTTCGAGCCGGCCCGCCGGCGCGGTGCGATGTACCGGACCGAGGCGACCAGTTTGGCCACCAAGCGAGTCCCGGTCTACGTGGGCTCGGCCGCCAACGCAGCGCTCGATGTCGTACCGCTCGGCGACATCCTCGAGCACGTCGACCTCAACGCAGTGCTGTCCAAGATCGACCTCAACCAGCTCCTCGACCAGCTGGACTTGAACGCCGTGGTGTCCAAGATCGACCTCACGGCGCTCGTCGAGGAGACCGATCTCGGTGCGATCATCGCCCACTCCACCGGCGGTCTGGCCTCGGAGGGGCTCGACGTCGTCCGCCGCCAGGGGATCGGCCTCGACTCGCTGATCTTCCGATGGGCCGCCAGGGCCATGCCGAAACGACTCGGCGACGCCCCGGAGGGACCGCCGCTCCTGCTCAAGAACGACGTGGAGCAGCCGTGACGAAGACGACGGTCGAGGAAACGAGCCTGCTGGGCCACTACGCGGGGGCCATTACCCGGTTCGTGGCCTATGTGGTCGACACCGGGGTCATCTTCGGCAGCTTCATCGCGCTGGTGGCGCTGGTCACGGCCGTCCTGCACTTGGTGGTCGGAGCCGACGTCTCCGTCAACCCCTCGTCTCCTTGGTGGTCCATCCCTCTGGCCGGGTGGTGGTTCTTCTACTACTGGTACTGCTACTCAGCCTCGGGGAAGACGCCGGGTAAGGCGCTGCTCGGGTTGCGAGTGGTGCGGTCGGACGGCTCCGACCTGCACGCCGGACGGGCAGCGGTCCGTGTTGTCACCTTCCCGCTCGGCTTCGTGTGCTTTGGTCTCGGATTCCTCGGCATCATCGTCGGGCGCCAGAGGCGTGCCCTCTACGACGTCATCGCCGACACCTGCGTCGTCTACGACTTTGACGCCAAGTCGGCCAAGCTCCGGTTCCTCGCCCGGCGGCCAGAGCCGCAGAAGGCGCGGTAACGGGTCAGGGGTCCGGTGCCCCCTCGTCCCAGCGGCGACCGACGGCGACATCGGGGACGAGCCCCGTGAAGAACGGAGCGAGCACGGAGTACAGCGCCGCCACCCTGAGCTCGGTCCGCAGGGCGTCGATCCGGGCGCAGCTGTTCTCGGCCGGGAATTGGGTGGTGACTTCGTCGGGAACACCGGCCGCCTGCAGCTGCTTGGCTGATTCGGTGTCCGAGACGAACGGCACGCCCCCCTCGAGCTCGAAGGTTGCGGTGGCACGGGACTGCTCCGGCTGGCGCCTCCCATTTGCTTGACCTATGTCGGGAGAAAGGCATCGCAACTGTGCCCTTCCCAGATTGCATTGGGCACATGTGTTCTTCCGACTTCGCCGCCGACATCCGCGTTCGGGTGGCCGAGGTGCTGGCGCAACTCGAACGAACATAACTGGCGACTGATTGGCTCAGGTAGCCCGGCGCCTAGTTACGCTCCAGGTGCTTTCTCAAAATCCCCGAGGTCCCTGCCCGAGATACTCCAAACCTCCTGGCGGCTCAAGGAACCTCGACCTCCGTGACGACGTCCGGAAGTGCGGTGCCGTTGGCCGTGTGCAGGGCGAAGGTCACCGTATACGTCCCCGCCGGCGTGGCCGACGGGACGTGGAGCTGGATCGGCTCCGCGAACTTGGACTCGCTGTTGACCGTCAGGGTTCCGGCAACCGGCTCCACGGCGATGGCGGAGCCGGATTCCGACGTCGCGCTCCAGCTGATGTGCTGGGAGCCCTTGGACATGCTCTGGACGCCTAGCGAGATGTTCACGCTCGATCCGGGGGCCACGAGACTCTTGCCATTGCTGTTGGACACGTACCCGAGCGCGGGGAGCAACCCCTCGGTGCTGGACGGTGGCGCATCTTTGGCTGCAGCGCCCCACGTGGTGCTGGGCGAGGTGGCGAGGGTCCAGTCCAACGTCCCGCCCTTGGTGAAGACGCTGGAAGGGAGGTAAGTCCGTGTCCGGCTCGTCCCGTTGACGGTCAGACTCCGTACGTACGGTGCGTTGTCAGCAGCGGCGGGGGCGTTCTCGGTGACGGTCCCGCCATCGCCCAGGTGGAAGACAATGTCCTTGAAGAGCGGGCTTCCGAGCACGACCTCGGACGACCCGGGATTCTCCGGGTACGCGCCGAGCGCAGACCACACGTACCACGAGCTCATCTCTCCGAGGTCGTCGTTCCCCGCCAGACCGGTGGGGCTGTCGGCGTAGTCCTGGTCCTGGATCTCCCGTACGACCTCTTGAGTCTTGAATGGAACGCCGACGTAGTCGTATTCCCAGGGGACGCCGAACGACGGCTCGTCGCCCATTTGGACCTGGTCGGTACCGTCGGCCACGACGCTCGAGGTCAGACCGTTGAGGAGCGCGATCCAGGCCTGGGCTCCACCTTCGGCGTCGACGAGGCCCTTGACGTCGAAGGGGATCATGGTCGTCGATACGAAGGAGTCGGTCTCGGTGAAGCCGTCGAGCGGATCGGTGCCGAACCCCGGCACGGGACCGGCCCCCGGCTCGAATGCACCGTTGAGGAGTTTCGGTTCCATGAAGCCGCTGGACGCATCGAAGACGTTCTGCCAATTC
>JBKQNY010000143.1:0-4105 GCA_052145775.1 Acidimicrobiales bacterium | reverse complement strand
ACGACTTCCGCAAGCCGACCATCGCCGCCGTCCAGGGCAGCTGCGTGGCCGCCGGGCTGATGCTGGCGGCGATGTGCGACCTGATCGTGGCGGCCGACGACGCGACCTTCTCCAACCCGGTGCTCCGCATGACCGGGGCCGGGGTCGAGCTCCTGGTCGAGCCGTGGGAGCTGGGCATCCGCAAGGCCAAGGAGTTCCTCTTGACCGGCGAGACCATCGACGCCCACGAGGCGTGGCGGCTGGGGCTGGCCAACCGGGTGGTGGGCCGTGACGAGCTGATGGAGCGCACCATGGAGCTGGCCCAGCGCGTGGCGCTCGTCCCGCCGGTCACCGCCGCGGTGGTGAAGGACTCGCTCAACCACACGGCCGACCTCATGGGTCAGGCCGACTCGTGGAAGTACCACTTCATGGCGCACCACTGGATGCACAACACCAAGACCGCCCGCGACGCCCTCGAGGTTCGCAAGACCAAGGGCTCGATGCGCGACGTGCTGGCCGACCGGGACCGCGGCGACGTGCCCGGCGGCGGCTGAGGTGGCGGAGGGGGACGCACCGGCCGAGCGCCGCGGCCCGCTGGCCGGCATCAGGGTGCTCGACGTGGGCACCCGGATCTCCGCCCCGTTCTGCGCCGGCCTCCTGGGCGAGCTGGGCGCCGACGTCATCAAGGTCGAGCTGCCCGGGGCCGGCGACTTCATGCGGACCATGGGGCCCTTCGTCGACACCGGGGAACGCCCCGGATACTCGCTGGCCTGGGCCGTGGAGGGCCGCGGGCGGCGGGGGGTCACCTGCGACCTGCGCACCGAAGCGGGCCAGGATCTCTTCCGGCGGCTGGCCGCCACCGCCGACGTCGTCTGCGAGAACTTCCGCCCGGGCACCATGGAGCGCTGGCACCTCGGCCCCGCCGACCTCGACCCCCGCCTGGTGTACGTGCGCATCAGTGTCTTCGGCCAGACAGGGCCGTACTCGCCGCGCCCGGGCCTGGACCGGCTTGGCATCGCCTACGGCGGCCTGCTCCACCTGACCGGCGAGCCCGACCGCCCCCCGGTGCGGCCCGGGGTGACCGTGTCGGACTACCTGACCGGCGTGTTCGCCGCCCTTAACGCGGTGGCCGGCCTCTACGCCCGCGACACGGCTGGCGGCGGCGGCCTGGTGATCGACGCCCCCCTCTACGGCGCGGTGCTGCGGATCCTCGAGTGGACCCTGGCCGCCTACGACCGCCTCGGCACGGTGCGCGGCCGCGAGGGCAACCGGCTGAGGGTCTCCGCCCCCCTCGACAACTACCTGGCGGCCGACGGGATCTACGTCTGTGTCGTGGCCGGCTCGGACGCCAACTTCGCGCGGCTGTGCCGGGCCATGGAGCGCCCGGACCTGCTCGAGGACCCGCGCTTCACCTCGCTGGCCGACCGGGCGCGCCACGGCGACGAGATCAACGCCCTGGTTGCCGACTGGGTCGCCTCTCTCCCGGCCGCCGAGGTCGAGCGCCGCTGCGTGGCCGCCGACGTGCCGGTCGGGCGCGCATACAGCGCGGCGGACATCTTCGCCGACCCCCACATGGCCGAGCGCGGCGACCTGGTGACGGTGGAGGACCCGGTGGTCGGGCCGCTTCGCCAGCAGGCCCCCTACCCCCGGCTCGACGGCGAGCCCCCGGCGGCGCCGTCGGGGGCGCCCCGACTGGGCCAGCACAACGAGGAGGTCTGGTGCGACCTGGTGGGGCTCACGGCCGCAGAGCTCGAACGCCACCGCGCCGAGGGCGTCGTCTGAGACGGGCCGCGGCCCTAACCGACCAGGATGGTCACCCCGGCGTTGGCCCCCCGCCCCACGGTGTGCGACAGCGCCACCCGGGCCCCCTCGACCTGCCGGGGGCCGGCACTGCCCCGCAGCTGGCGGACGAGCTCGACCACCTGGCCCAGCCCCGAGGCCCCGAGCGGCTCCCCCTTGGAGAGCAGCCCGCCGCTGGTGTTGACCGGCAGCTGGCCGCCGAGGGCGGTGGCGCCCGACTCGAGCAGCGCGGCGGAGCCGCCCGGCGGGCAGAGGCCGAGCTCCTCGTAGGCCAGGAGCTCGCGGGCGGCGTCGGTGTCCTGGCACTCCACCACGTCGAGGTCGCTCGGGCCGACCCCGGCCTCCTGGTAGGCGGCGGCGGCGGCCAGCTCGGTGGCCGAGGGCACGGTGTCGTCGCCGGTGCCGGCCATCGGCGTCGACTCGCTGAGCACCGGGCCCGACAGGTGTGACCGCAGGACGGCGGAGGCCAGGCGCACGCCGCCCCGGCCCCCCCGGGCGGCGTGCAGGACCACGGCCGCCGCGCCCTCGTTGGGCGTGCAGAGCATCCAGAGGTGGAGCGGCTCGCAGATCACCCTCGAGCCGAGCACCGACTCGGCGTCGACGGGTGAGCGGAACATGGCCTCGGGGTTGTGGGCCCCCTGGGCGCGGTTCTTCACCACCACCGCCGCCAGGTGGTCCTTGGTCACCCCCGAGTCGACCATGAGCCGCTGGGCCCGCAGGGCGAAGTAGGCGGGGGCGGGCGAGAGGCCCGCCTCTTCCTGCCAGGGGGCGAAGAACGACGAGCGGATGATGCCCTTGGGCATCTTCTCCAGGCCGAAGACGAGCACCGTCTCGTACTGCCCGCTGGCGATGGCCCCGGCGGCCATCATGAGGGCGGCGGCGCCGCTGGCGCACCCCGCCTCGACGTCGATGATGGGCGGCCCGGTCATCCCGAGGGCCCCGAGCACCTTGTGGCCCGAGGCCACCCCGCCGTAGGCGGTGCCGCAGAAGGCGGCCTGGAAGCCGCCCCGGCCGATCCCGGCCTCGGCCAGGGCGCGGCCGACGGCGGCCACCCCCATGTCGGTGACCGAGACGTCGGGAAACCGCCCGAACTGGTGCATCCCCACCCCGGCCACCTCGACCCCGTTCACCGGCGCTCCGCGGGTGGCTCGGGCGAGAAGGCGTAGGTGACCACCTGGCGCCCCTCGTCGTCGGTGTGGAGGGGCACCACGACCAGGTGCATGGGCTGGCCGGCGCTGAGCCGCGACGGGTCGGCCTCGGTCAGCCGGCCCAAGACGCGCAACCCCTGGGGCAGCTCGACCACCCCGAAGCCGTAGGGGACGTCGCCCCGGTAGCCGGGTGGCGCGGCGTTGACCGCCGTCCACGCCCACAGCCGCCCGTCCCCGGGCAGCTCGACGCGCACCGAGCCCGAGAGCGCGCAGTAGGGGCAGACGCTCGCCCGCGGAAAGTGGTGGTGGCCGCAGCCCGGGCAGTGGCTGGCCAACAGACGCGGCGGTGTGTCCTCGAAGAGCCCCTCGTGCACCGCCACCGCCTCTGCCACCCCGGCAATGTACCGCCGGTGGAGGACGGCCACGCCGCCGGCGCCGCCGGAGGCTCGCTAAGAGCCTGCCCGGCCCCTCCACTCGTCGGCCAGCAGCGCGTAGACGAGGCCGTCGGTCCACTCGCCCTTCACGAACTCGTTCTCCCGCAGGTGGGCCTCCCGGCGCATGCCGATCTTCGCCATCACCCGAGCCGAGGCGACGTTGCGGGCGTCGCACTGGGCCTCGATGCGGTGGAGCCCGACGATCTCGAAGCCCATGGCGCACAGGGCCACGGCACCCTCGCTGGCCAGACCCCGGCCGGCGAAACGCGGGTCCACCACGTAGCCGATCTCCCCGCGCTGGTCGCGGTCGCTGCGGTGGAAGAGGGACATCTCGCCCACGAACTGTCCGGTGTCGCGCAGCTCGGCCGCCAGCTTCAGCTCGTCGCCCTCGTGCGCGAAGGTCACGGGCCCGAGTCTCTTGGCCAGCGACTCGCCGACGTCCCCGGGTCCCCACGGCTCGCTGTAGAGGTAGCGCACGACAGCGGGGTCCGAGAAGAGCTCGAGGAGTGGTCCCGCGTCGTTCTCGCGGTAGCGGCGAAGGCGTAGCCGCGCCGTGTCCACCGGAAGGTCGTCGTCGCGCAGGGCGCGCCCGGCGGCCTTACGCCCCCCGTCCCGGCCTCGCTCAGGCGCGCCGTTCACGCCCACCTGTCAGCACGCGCGCCTCGGGACCGAGTGCGGCGGTGTGGACGATCGGCGGGGGGGAGGTGGGGCACCCTTCGGGGGCGTCGCGCCGATGCGGCGCAG
>JBKQNY010000142.1:0-7174 GCA_052145775.1 Acidimicrobiales bacterium | reverse complement strand
ACCTCCTTCTGGCTCGAGGACCTGGCCGTGGACCCGACCAGGACAATTGTTCTGTATTTCGATGAGTTTAGTAGGTAATCGACCCCGGCGCCAGGGGGTGGGAGCTTTTTTTGGCGCGATCCTGAGGGGACGGGGAGGGGAGCGTCGTGCCGGTGTCGACACCGGACCAGGCGGCGCGATCGCCGTCAGGGACGGGTGGGGTCGGACGCTGAGGGTTGGGGGGCTTCGCCCGGCCTGCCCCGGGAGGCGGCCATCCGTTCCACCCGGGCGTGGTCGAAGACGGCGAACTCCCCCTCGGCCTCGAGGGTGACCTCGCCATTCTGGACGAGCCGGCCGAGGGAGTGGATCCGCCGCGCGTCGCGGGCGGTCACCCATCCTTCGAACCGGGCCTCGACGCCCAGGAGCGTCGGACGCCGGTACCGCAGGTTGAGGCGGACCGTCGGGCCGGTGGCGTCGGCCACCACGTTCGCCGCGGTGAGCACGATGTCGAAGGTGGCGGCCAGTGCCGCCCCGTGCACGCATCTCGGGGCACCCTCGTAGGGCGCGCCGAAGGTGACCAGCCCGATCGCCTTCGGCGGCTCGAAGAGGAGCCGGACCGGGGGCGCGACCGGGTTGCACGCGCCGATGACCATGTCGTAGGGCATGGCTCGCTCGAGCGTGGTGGCGTCGGAGGCAAGGTCGGCGGCCACCTCGTCGCGCTCGTCCGAGGGAAGGAGCCGCGTGACGGGCACCTCGGGCACGTAGGACTCGAGCCGGTCGGCGGTGCCGTCGAGCGCGGCGGCCACCTCACCGAGCACGTCGGCCGGCGCGTCGTTGGTGACGGCGAGGGCGATCAGGCGTCGGACGGCGTTGCCCAATGCCCGGGACTCGTCGTCGCGTCCGGCCATCGCAGGGTGGAAGCTCATCTGGCCTGAAGGGTAGCTGTAGGCCCGGTCGGCCCATGAGCGACGTCCCGGGATCGGCGGGTCTGTGTTCTTGCCCACGGGGCGGGCACGCCAGAATGTCAGCGGCCACGGGGGCCCCGGCGACGGCGCCGTCGACCTGGTCCGGGCGGAAAGGACGTCACTGTGAACGAGGCCGAGGCGGACGCCGGCGGCGTCATCGTCCGAAACGAGGGTGCGGTACGGCTGCTCACCCTCAATCGTCCCGCGCAGCGCAACGCCTTCACCGTCGGCCTCTACGACGCGCTCACCGAGGCCCTGCGGGCGGCGGACCGGGACGAGGGGGTGCGGGTGGTGGTGGTCACCGGGGCGGGCAGCGCCTTCTGCGCCGGCACCGACCTCGCCGAGCTGGCCGACATCGCCGCCGGCCACGGTCCGGTGCGCGCCGGCGAGGCGTTCCCCGGCCTCGTCGCGGCATTGGCCGACGTGGACGTCCCGCTCGTCGCGGCGGTGAACGGCCCCGGCGTGGGCGTCGGCGCCACGATGCTGCCCTACTGCGACCTCGTCTTCATCGCCGAGTCCGCCCGGCTCAAGACGCCGTTCGCCGACATGGGGGTGCCCCCCGAGGCGGCGAGCAGCTACCTGCTGCCCCGGCGGATGGGCTGGCAGCGCGCCGCGCGGATGCTCCTTGCCGCGGAGTGGCTCACGGCCGACGAGGCCGTGTCGGCCGGGCTGGCCACCGCCGTCTGCCCCTCCGAGGAGCTGCTGGCGACGTCGATGGCGGCGGCGCAGTCGATCGCCGCCCACGACCGGGCGGCGACCCGCACGATCAAGGGCCTGATGCGAGCCGGAGAACGCGAGTCGGTACGCGCCGCCACAGCCCGCGAACGCGACGCCTTCGCCCGCCTGTTCGGGCGTATCCCGGCCGATTGACCGAACGTCCCGGACGCGTTGCCGTCCCCTGGGGGGGTGGGCCCGCCGGGGCGTGGCGGTCGCGCCGTCAGAGCGAGGTCACCGCCTCGCTTCCGCCGACCGGTGCAGCCGGCGGCCGGTTCGGTCTCCCTGCCGGCGAGGGCCCGCGACCCGAACTCCGGGCGCGCTGAGCCGTCAGGATCCCGGTGTCGATCCCAGGAGGTCGGCGACGAGGTCGCCCACCCGCCGCTCGATCTGGTCCCGTATCGGGCGCACGTCCTCCAGCGGCAGGCCGGCGGGGTCGGGCAGCTCCCAGTCGACGTAACGCTTGCCTGGGTACACGGGGCAGGCGTCGCCGCAGCCCATGGTCACGATGACGTCGGCCGTCCGGGCCATCTCGTCGGTCAACCGCTTGGGCCGCTCGTCGCCGATGTCGATGCCGACCTCCGCCATCGCTTCGACGACGGCGGGGTTGAGGGTCTCCCCGGGCGCAGAGCCGGCGGAATGGACGACCACCCGGCCAGAGGCCTGGCGCGCCAAGAGGGCCGCGGCCATCTGGGAGCGCCCGGCGTTGTGGACGCACAGGAAGAGCACCTGGGGCCGTTCGGCGGTCATGCTTGGCTCCGTTCTGTGTCCGGGAAGGACACCTGGTCAGCGTGCGGGACGACCACGTCGGCCGCCTCGGCGGGCGTCATCGAGGGGTAGAGGACCCAGACGAGGCCGATGGCAAGCACCCCGCCGAGTACCTCGGCCAACACGAAGCTCGGCACCGACGACGGGGCGATGCCGGCGAAGGTGTTGGAGAACATCCGGCCGATGGCGATGGCCGGGTTGGCGAAGCTGGTCGAGCTGGTGAAGAAGTAGGCGGCGCCGATGTAGGCACCGACGGCCGCTGGGGCGCTGCGGGCCCGGCCCGAACGGGCCAGGGCGAAGATCACGAGGATCAACCCCAAGGTGGCCACCACCTCGGAGAGGAAGTGGGCCGGCGAGGCCCGGTGTTTGGTCGACAGCTCCAGGGCCGCCCGACCGAACATGAGATTGGCCACGATCGCACCGGCCGTGCAGCCGGCCACCTGGACGGGCAGGTAGGCAGCGGCGTCGCTCCAGCGCAGGCCGCCGAAGGCCGCGTCGACGAAGGATACGACGGGGTTGAAGTGGCCGCCGGAGACCGGGCCGAACATCAAGATGATGGCGAACAGCCCGGCCCCGGTGGCCGCGGCGTTCTCGAGCAGTTGGAGGCCGGTGTCGCCGGGCGAGAGTTGCTGGGCGGCGATCCCCGAACCCACGACCAGGGCGCAGAGGAACGCACTGCCGCAGAACTCGGCCACCAGGCGTCGCCACAACGTGGCCACGTGCACGCTGGCCTTCCGACTCAGCAGCAGCCCGTAGTGGCGGTCGGGGCCTGAAGCTGGCAGCACACGCTCGTCCCGCTCCCGCACGACCCCGCCTCGGCCGGCGCGTCAGCGAGCACGGTGTAGACCTCCCAGGGGGTGCGGTCGGGGTCTTCGACCCAGACCTTTTCCTGGACTGCGTAGCAGCACGTGGTCTCGTGCTCGGCGGTGGTGGGCAGGCCCTCGGCGTCCAGCCGGGCGCCGGCCCGGGCCACCTCGTCGGTCGAGTCGACCTCGACGCCCACGTGGTTGAGGGCGCCAAAGGGACCGCTGCCCCGGGCCTCGCCGTTCTCGATCAGCACCAGCTTCAGCGGGGGCTCGGAGACGGCGAAGTTGGCGTAGCCCGGGCGCACTTTGGCCGGGGCCACGCCGAACAGTGCGGCGTAGAAGTCGACGGCGGCGTCGAGGTCAGAGACGTTCAGGGCCAGCTGCAAGCGGGACACGGGGACTCCTGTAGATTGACGGCTGTCGATGCGGACAGTGTGTCAGTCGTATCGACTACTGTCAATGGGAGGTTCCGATGCCCGCACCCAGGATCTCCGCCGAACCGACGGCGGCCCTCTGCTGCCCGCCGATCACCGTCAGCCCGCTCTCGGCCGTCGACGCCGGGGCGGCCGCCTCGGTTCTGGCGGCCCTGGCCGACCCGGTGCGCCTGCAGCTGCTCTCGCTGGTGGCCGCACAGGGCGAGGTGTGCAGCTGCAATCTGGAGGGCCCTCTCGGGCGATCCCAGCCGACGATCTCCCACCACACGAGCGTGCTCGCCCACGCGGGGCTCCTGAGGGGCGAGCGCCGGGGGAAGTGGACCTGGTGGACCGTCGACCAGGAGGCCCTCGGTTCGGTCCGCCGGCTCCTCGGCGGCTGAGCGGCCCCGGAGGACATGTCGGCCCCGTCGACGTGCACTCTGGTCGCGATCGCTTGCCGTTCCGGGTCAATGGGATTGAGGTTTGAGCGTGCGGTGTGCCCGGGCGCAGCTTCGGGACCTCACCGAGGGTGATTCGGCTTCGGCACGTCCACCGAGGTGCCGCATCATGCGGCCGGGCAGGCCCACCTCTTCGGCGATTTCAGGACTTCCCGGGTTCGTAGGCCTCGGTGAACAGGTCGCCCTGTGCGGCACCGGAACCTGACTTCCCGCCGCCGGGCCCGCGTAGGACGAAGGCGACGGCGACCGCCACCAGCGCACCGGCGATCGGACCGGCGACGTAGACCCAGTAGCCGGTGAAGGTCAGGCTGGCGAGGTCCGGGCCGAAGGTGCGGGCCGGGTTCATCGAGGCGCCCGAGATGGGGCTCCCCCAGAGGCCTGCCAGCGCGATGTACGAGCCGACGCCGAACGCCCCGATGAACCCGATGTTCTGGGCACCCGAGGCCGTACCCAGGATGACGCTGACGAGGCCGAAGGTGAGCAGGAGCTCCATCCAGAAGGCGGCCATGTCTGAGTAGCCGTGGGCCGGGAAGTTGGACCCGTACTTGGCCGAGACGTTGATCACGGCGTGGAGGATCAGGGCGGCGATCGTCGCTCCGGCGAGCTGGGCCACGACGTAGCCGGGTACCCGCCGCCACGGGAAGTCTCGGCGCAGGGCGAAGGCGATGCTGACGGCGGGATTGAGGTGGGCGCCCGAGATCTTGCCCATGAACAGGATGACCGCCAGGACCGTCAACGCCGGAGCGACGACCGCCGCCGAATGGCTGATCACCCCCGGGAAGGCCTTGCCCATCATCCCGCCGCCGGCGGCCGCCATCACGAGCAGGAAGGTCCCGAGCACCTCGGAGAAGAGTCGTCGCCACTCCTGGTGGGGATCGTTGAAGTCTTCGATGCGACGCCGGATCCCTTGTTCGTAAAGAGCCAACGCCCCCATCGGGCTCGGATGTTCTCTCACGCTTTCCGCGGCCATGGTGGACCTCGCCTTCTCGTCGCGCTGACGCTCGCTTCGAGTTGGCGGCATTCAAGCACACGTGCTCCGGGCGTGCTGTGGTGTCGGCCGCCCCGCCGATCGGCGGTCCGCGGACCGTCTCGCCGTCACCCCGCCGGGGGCGCGTCTGATGTCTTCACTGCTGCTGCGAGTACACGTTTCCCCAAAGGGGGCCTCAGCACAGCCTTACGGTCGTGCTGGCGGCGTAGTGGGGGTTGCGGGGCGTCGCCCGTCAGGCGCCTGCGGCCCTTCTCACCCGGGGTGGTCGACGCTGAAAGTACGAGAGGCCCCGGTCCCCGAGGACGTCCGTCCAGTCCAGGCGAGATGCGGAGCCGGCGAACAGCCGACATAAGGGGTTCGGCGGCCGTGCCCCAACGCTAAATGGCATGTCGGCTGTGCCCTATATCACAGCGCAGGTATAAATTTGAGGATTGCCCCTTTCGGTCGCACCCTCTCACGTGGTAAACCGATGGGTAAGGCGGACGGCCACCTGCTGAAAAGGGGGGATTCCCACACCTAAGAGTTCGCAGCGCCGTCGTAGACGGCGGCACACAGCCTCTCACCCCTAGCCCATCGTAGGTGTGGTCGCCGGGCATGCCGGGGGTGAGGGTCACGGAACCGCTGGAGGGTCGTACCTATGCGGGTGTCGGCACTTTGGGTCGGGTTCGTGAGGTGCTGACCCCCCACCCCCTTCCCCCCGGGGGGTCAGCACCAAACTCGCACAGATCCCCAATGAATTGGTGGATCGCTTTCGTGGCCGGGCCCGATGGGCCCGGCCACGTTGGCGCTTGACGGAAGATCGGGGCGCGGGCGCGGGGCCCGAACCGGTGGCTTCGGATGCGCGGGGCCGAGCGGGGCACGACGGTGGAGGGTGCGCGTCAGTTGCCAGCCATTGGGATACCGGCTGACTCGAAAGGGGTGGGGGCGAGCTGTCAGGCGTCAGCCGTTACTGCGTCACCCGTCACCCGTCACCCGTTACGACGTTGCAGACCCTGCGTCACCGATCCGTATCGGATCAGCCGTGGCAGCACAGTGAATTGGTGGGCCGCCCGGGTCTCGATCCCGGCACCTTGGGATTAAAAGGGCTGGTCAGAGCGTTGCGGCCGGGCTCACCGTGCCGCGAAACGTCTCGTTCTGGCAGCTCAGTGGCGGTGCGAACATCGCCCGCCGCTACGTCTTGAAACAGGCAGAGACGCGACGAAACACACTTGTTGGGACACCGAGACCCCGTTGAGCCCGCATCGACGGCTACTCCGCACAGCTCGGTGAACGTCGCCGGCCCGCCCTGATCGGCGGTTCGGTTTGGCTGGCCGCTAGCCCGTCTGGGCCAGTGGCGGAACTCCGCCGTAGATCGTTGCCCACATCGACCGGGACGATCATGTACACGAGGACCACCGCGCATGTGGCGTCGGTTCGGTGGAGCGCTGGTCATCGGGGGTGGATCCGCGCCGCAAGTTGCTTGGGGGCTGGTCCGGCCGACCCGCCGCCGCACTGGCCGCCGGCGCCGAAGGGTTCGAGAGCGGCCCTCCTTCGGCGCCCGCCCACTCCCTACCCGGCCCCTCCGCCCTCACAGCCGCCCGACCCGCTGCCTCGCCGCCTTCCACACCACCGCACCCACTGCCGCCTCGCCTTCCTCACGACGCACCTCTCACCCACAGCCACCAGGCCTTCCGTTCCCCTCGGCCACGCCCGGCCTATCTCTACTGTGCACCCATTGCATTCCAATACGGGGCGGCTATGCTTGCGGGGTGCTGACGATCGCTCCTATCGGTGCCGGGGGCCGCGGTGCGGACTACCTGATCAACGGCGTGGGGCGCGAGGACGAGGCCCTCCGCGAGATCGGCGACGCACAGGTGGCCGCCTACTTCGACGCCGCCACCCGCACCGGCGAGCCCGCCGGCCGGTGGCTCGGGAGCGAGGCCCAGGCCCGCGGGTTGGCCGAGAGCGAGGTCACGAGGGAGCAGCTTCGGCGGCTCTTCGGCGACGGCCGGGATCCCGAGACCGGCGAGCTGCTCGGCCGGCCCCCCCGTCAGTACCGCTCGGTGGCCGAGCGCGTGGAGGCCGCCGAGGCCCGAGCGGTGAT
>JBKQNY010000141.1:0-3139 GCA_052145775.1 Acidimicrobiales bacterium | reverse complement strand
GTGGTCGCCGCCCATGCGACGGGCACAGCCGGCGGCGTGACGAATAGGGCTCTTCGGAATCCAGCGGGGTCCGATCAGTTCAGCCCTTTCGTGCTCGCGGTTGTTGCCTGTCCTCCACCGGCACTTTGGAGGCGGTGGAGTTGCCCCTCCCTCGTGTACAGGGTGTCCCAGAATATTCAGTCCATGTGCGACCGACGACTGACCAATACCGCCGGGTGGTGGGCACTGCCCCGCGGGGGCACCTTGGGGATATGGAGTTGATCCACTCGCGTGGACAGATGCCCCAGAATGTTTAACCCCAGCCCGACCGATGGTTCCCGGGTGGTGGACAGCCACCCGAGGATGACAGCTCTGCCCTGAGATTGGCTGTATCTCCCACGACATAGGGAGGTATTGCCATGACCACCGTCCAAACTGTCAACCGGGCGATCGAACTGCCGGGCATTAACGGCGGAGCCCATGAGGCCGAGCTGGCCGCTGCTGCATTCCTGGCCCGCTACACCGGCCGAACGCTTGAGGCCTATCGGCAAGATTTGAGGTCCTACCTCCAGTGGGCGACCGACGTCGGTCTCCGTGTCTTGGAGGCAGCCCGTCCGCACATCGAGTTGTATCGCAGCACCCTCGAGGGCCAGAACCTCGCCCCAGCCACGATCGACCGTCGTTTGTCGACCGTGTGCGGCTTCTACCGCTTTGCACACATTGACGGCCGGATTGCGTCGAATCCTGCCCAGTACGTGCGACGTCCACAGGTTCACCCTTCCCAGGGTCGCGGATTGGATCGCTCGGAACTTGGTCGCTTCCTCTTCGCCGCAGAGTCCTTTGACCACGATCACTCGGCCCTCTCGGTGTTGCTTGGTCTCAACGGCCTGCGGGTGAGCGAGGCATGCGAGACGAACGTCGAGGACCTCGGTATCGAACGCGGCCATCGCACCCTTCGGATCCTCGGCAAAGGCAATAAGCCGGCCATCATTCCTCTTGTGCCAAGAACGGCACGCACCGTGGACTTGGCCGTAGGCGAGCGCATCGAAGGCCCCATCCTGCGACGCCATGACGGAGAGCGCCTGGATCGGCGCACGGCGCATCGCTGGGTGAGATCCATTGGTAAGCGGGCTGGTCTCAGCCAGGTGCATCCTCACATTCTGCGAGCCGCATTCATTATGGCTGCCCTCGATGCTGGTGTGCCGCTGTGCGATGTCCAACTTGCTGCTCGACATTCCGACCCTCGGACCACCACGATCTACGATCACCGCCGTCAGGGCTTCGATCGTCATGCCGCGTACGTGGTGGTCGCATTCGTGACTGGCGGGTGAACGTCCAGCAAAAATGGCGATCCGATTCGAATCTGCTGGAGAACTTGTCCGGGAGCGGAGCCCACCACACGGCGTTCGGGGGCAGGCCGGGCCTGCGACGGTCTGGTTGGTAGGAAACTCAGTAAAGGATTCCGGTGGTCCCTCTTGGCGTACGATTTTGGTCAGTGCTCAAGCAGATCGCTGACCGAATTGCCGCTGGAGAGACGGTGACGTTCCGGCCGACCGGTAACTCGATGGTTCCGCTTATCCACAGCCGAGACGAGGTTGTCGTCGCTCCGGTTGACCCATCGCTGGTTGAGGTCGGTGACATCGTCCTAACCCTGATCTTGCAGTAAGCCCCGTGCGCTGACCGGCGCGTATCCGCGAAGCGGCCCTCCTCGCAGGGAAAACTGATGCTGCCGAGCAATCAGCAAACCCAACAAGGAGGGCACGTTCAAGGTGAACACTACCCGTGCAGCCGCGCGCGTTTGGGTGACCGCCGATGGCCAGGGAATTGCCAGCCATGCGGGGTCGCTGTTGGTGGCCGAGCTGGCAGACCGCCTGGGGCTGACCACGGGCCTGTCGCAGGCCATGGCGCCGGTCAGTCGCCGCAGGAGACGTCGTGACCCGGGCGTCGTGCTCACCCACCTGGCGGTGCTGCTGGCCGACGGTGGCGACGCGTTGAGCGACCTGGCGGTGCTGCGCAACGAGCCCGAGCTGTTCGGCACCGTGGCGTCGGACTCGACCGCCTTTCGCCTCTTGCACTCGGGTTCGTGTCCCGAGGCGATCGACGAGGCACGCCGGGTTGCCCGGGAACGGGCCTGGGCGGCCGGGGCGGGGCCTGCGTCGGTGACCTTGGACATCGACGCCACCTTGGTCGAGTCCCACACCGAGAAGGAAGACGCCGCCCCCACCTACAAGGGCGGCTTCGGCTTCTCGCCCATGGTGTGCTTCGTGGACGAGACCAACGAGGCCCTGGCCGGGGTGTTGCGTCCGGGCAACGCCTCCCCCTTTTGCGCCGCTGATCACCTGGAGGTCCTCGGGCGCTCCATCGCCCAGCTCCCAGCTGCCTGGCGTCTCGGGCACGAGCCGGGCGACGAGGTCCCAGATGTCGTCCACCCCGTGGTGGTGCGCACCGACTCGGCCGGCGCCTCCCACGAGTTCGTCGAGGAGTGCCTCTTGCGCCACTGCGAGGTCTCGATCGGCATGCAGGTCGACGAGCGGGTGAGGAATGCCCTGCTCATGGCCCAAGAAGAGGACCGGGTGCCGGCCATCGAGGCCGACGGGTCGAGGCGCCAGGGAGCCTGGGTGACCGAGCTCACCGGTCTGGTCGACCTCTCGGGCTGGGACGAGAGCCTCCGGGTCATCTCCCGCCGGGAGCGTCCCCATCCCGGGGCCCAGCTCTCCTTGTTCGATCAGGCGGGCGAGTTCCGCCACCAGTGCTTCCTCACCAACTCGACCGGGGAGGTGACCGCCCTGGAGCTTCGCCACCGGGGCCATGCCCGGGTGGAGGACCGAATCCGCTGCGCCAAGGCCACCGGGATGGACAACCTGCCCTTCTCGAGCTTCGCGGCAAACGAGGCGTGGTTCGCCCTGTCGCTCCTCGCCATCGACCTCATGGCCTGGACGGCACAGCTCTGCCTCGAAGGAGACCTCGCCAAGGCCGAGCCGAAGCGCCTGCGCTACACCCTCTTGCACGCCGCGGCGCGCGTCGTCCACAGCGCTAGGACCATCATCGTGCGCTTCCCTGCCACCTGGCCATGGGGTGACGACCTGCTCGAAGCATTCGAACGCCTGCGAGCGCTGCCCTCGGGCTGAACCGGCATCGAACCCCAGCACTCGGAATCCGC
>JBKQNY010000140.1:0-36578 GCA_052145775.1 Acidimicrobiales bacterium | reverse complement strand
GACGGTCCGTACGACGTCTCACTGGTGGAAGGGTCCATCACCACGCCCGAAGATGAGCAGCGCATCGTGGAGATCCGCCGGAACTCGCACTTCCTCGTCACCATCGGTGCGTGCGCCACCGCCGGTGGGATCCAGGCGCTGCGGAACTTCGCTGCGTCGGGCGACTACCTCCGGACCGTCTACGCCCACCCCGAGTACATCTCGGCGCTCGAGACCTCGACGCCGATCTCGGCCCACGTGGACGTCGACTTCGAGCTCCACGGCTGTCCGGTCGACCGGCGCCAGCTGCTTGAGGTCATCACCGCTGCGCTGGCCGGTCGCCGTCCTGCCATCCCCGGCCACTCGGTCTGCCAGGAATGCAAGGGACGCGGCACGGTGTGCCTCCTCGTGGCTGGGGGGGTGGCGTGCCTGGGGCCGGTGACCAGGGCCGGCTGCGGTGCCCTGTGCCCTGCGGTGGGTCGGGGCTGCTTCGGCTGCTTCGGTCCGTCGGAGACGGCCAACACCGGCTCGCTGGCGTCCCGGCTCCGCCAGAACGGCGCCACGCCGGGCGAGCTGTCGAGGCTGTTCGCCACGTTCAACGTCGGCGCACCGGCGTTCCTCGCCGAAGGAGAGAGGCAGGCGGCCGACGCCATCACCCACGGCCCGGCCGGTCCTCGGGACGACTCGCCAGGGGGTATGGCGGTCACCATGGGCCCGGCCCGCAGGCGCGGCCGGCGAGCGGACGGGGCCGACCGGTGACCCACGGGAGGGGTCGGGCCCGGACGGTGGGTGTGAAGGGGCTGGCCCGCGTGGAGGGCGAGGGATCCCTTCGGGTGGAGGTGCGCGACGGCTCCGTGGCCGACGTCGCCCTGGAGATCTTCGAGCCGCCCCGGTACTTCGAGGCCCTTCTGGTGGGGAGGGACTTCGCCGAGGCGCCGGACATCACCGCACGCATCTGCGGGATCTGTCCGGTGGCCTACCAGATGAGCGCGTGCGCGGCCATGGAGAACGCCTGCGGGGTGGAGGTCGACGGGCGGATCACGGACCTGCGTCGCCTCCTCTACTGCGGCGAGTGGATTCAGAGCCACGCCCTGCACATCTATCTGCTGCATGCTCCCGACTTCTTCGGGTGCGATGACGCGGTGGAGCTGGCCGAACGGGACCGCTCGGCGGTGGAGCGAGGCCTCAGCCTCAAGCGTACCGGCAACCTGGTGATGGAGACGGTGGGTGGCCGGGCCGTCCACCCGGTGAACGTGCGGGTGGGGGGCTTCTACCGCGCCCCCGATCCGGGGGCGGTGGCCGCGCTGGCCGAGCCCCTGCGCGCCGCACGCGACGCCGCACTGGCCACGGTCGAGTGGGTGTCGGGGTTCGAGTTCCCCGACATCGAGGGCGAGTACCGGTTCGTGGCCCTGCGGGGTCCAGGGCGCTACCCGCTGGAATCGGGCCGTCCCATGTCCTCTGACGGCCTGGACGTCTCGGTGGCGGACCTCGCTCAGTTGGTGGTGGAAGAGCACGTGCCCCGCTCCACCGCGCTGCACGCCCGGCTGCGCGGGCGCGATACCTATCTCACCGGGCCCCTCGCTCGCTTCGCCCTCAACGCCGATCAGCTCCCACCCCTGGCGGCGGATGCGGCGAGGGCGGTAGGGCTCGTCGCCCCCTGCACCAACCCGTTCCGCAGCATCGTGGTCCGGGCGGTCGAGTTGGTGGCGGCGTGCGAGGAGGCGCTGCGCCTCGTCGCCGAGTACGAGCCGCCCCGACCCCCGGCCACCGCCGTCATAGCCCGGGCCGGATTCGGCGCAGGGGCCACCGAGGCCCCTCGGGGGCTGCTGCTCCAGACGTACGAGCTGGCGGACGACGGTGCCATCCGCAGCGCCCGGATCGTGCCGCCGACCTCCCAGAACCAACTCACCATGGAGGCTGATCTCCGCCTGGTGGCGCAGGCGGGCCTCGGTCTCGACGACGCCACGCTGGCCCGTCGCTGCGAGCAGGCCGTCCGCAACCACGATCCGTGCATCTCGTGCGCCGCACACTTCCTCGATCTGACGGTGGTGCGATCGTGAGGGTGGCCCCGAGGGTTGTCGTCGCCGGGCTGGGCAACGCCTACCGTCGCGACGACGGTGCAGGGCCGGCCATCGCCGCCGAGGTGAGCGGGCAGCTCACCGACGAGGCCGGTGTGGAGCTGGTGGGCCCCCTCGGGGACCCGCTGGACCTGCTCGGCCTGTGGGACGGCGCTGACCTGGCCGTGGTGATCGACGCCGTCGGGCCCGACGCCGTGCCCGGGGCGGTGCACGTCGAGGAGGTCGCGGCCCGCCCCGCTGGGGGCGGTGTCCCCAAGCCGGTGTCCAGCACCCACGGCATCGACCTGGCCGGGGTGCTCCGACTGGCCGCCGCCGTGGGGCGGGCCCCGGCACGGGTGGTCGTGGTGGGCATCGCCGGGGCGGATTTCGGTCGGGGCGAGGGGCTGAGCCCGGCCGTGCAGGCGGCCGTCCCCGAGGCAGCCCGGCGGGCCGTCGAGGTCATCAGGGGGAGTCGCCCATGTGCATGAGCCGGCTCCACCTGGTCGTGAGGGCGGCGGCGGACGGCGCCGTGGAGGTGCAGGACCTCGACGGCGCCCGGCACCGGGTCTCGCTGCTCGCCCTCGACGGACCCCCGCCCGCCGAGGGCGAGTGGCTGGTGGTCCACGCCGGCTACGCCATCAACCGCGTCGACGCCGCCGAGGCTGCGGCGATCGCCGCCGAGGTGCAGAGCGCCGTGGCACCGCCGCCTGCCTCGGGCGCCCCGACGGGATCCGCCACCCCTGTTCCCCATTCCCGAGACCGCATTGGAGGTACCTCCCCATGACCGGCTTGCCCGACCACGGCCTTCGGGCCCAGCCGATGCCGGCCGTCCCTCGGGGCCGTCGGGCGTTGCCCGGGGTGGCCGTGGCCGCCATCACCGCGGTGGTCAGTGGTCTCTCGATCTTTGTGAACAGCTACGGCGTGCACGACTTCACGTCGCCCGCGGTGTACACCACGGCCAAGAACCTCGTGTCCACCCTCCTGCTGGCCGGCGTGATGGCCGCCGCCGTCTGGGCGGGACGGAGGTCCGCCTCGCCCACGTCCCTCAGCCGCTACATGAGCGCCCCGGGAGCGCGGCGCCCGGACAGCGTGGCCGCGTGGCTGGGCCTGGCCTATGTAGGGATCGTCTCCGGCGGTCTGGCGTTCATCCTCTTCTTCGACGGCTTGGCCGACACCACGGCGGCGCCCGCCGCGTTCTGGCGCGACACGCTGGTGGTGTGGGTGGCCCTCCTGGCGATTCCGGTGCTCCACGAGCGGATCCGGTGGTGGAACGCGGCGGCGGTGATCCTGCTCATCGGTGGGGAGGTGGCGCTGTCTGGCGGGATCGGCCAGCTGGCCGCCGACCGTGGCGAGCTCCTGGTCCTCGGGGCGACGTTGCTGTGGGCGGTGGAGGTCGTCGTGGCCAAGCTCCTGCTGCGCGACCTCGCCCCGGGCACGCTGGCCCTGGTGCGCATGGGGGTCGGCTCCGTCACGCTCGTCGTCTACCTGGCTGCCACCGGGGCGCTCCACAGCCTCCTCGGACTCGATGCCCGGCAGCTGGGGTGGGCGCTGCTCACCGGGGCGCTCCTCGCCGTCTACGTAGGGACCTGGATCACCGCGCTCGCTCGTGCCCGGGCGCTCGACGTGACCTCGGTGCTGGTCGGCAGCGCCCTCGTCACCTGGGTGCTCGAGTTGGCGGCGGGCACGGCTACCCCGACGCCCGACGCCTACGGCCTCCTCCTGATCGCGGCGGGCGTCATCCTGGTGGGGGTGATGGCGATGATGGGCGCCGGGCGGCAACCTCCCGCTCCGGTCACGGTACCGGTGCATGATGGGCGCCACTGACCACGAGGGGCGGCGGGCCGAGGAGGCCCCCTCGGGCCCGCTCCTGTTCGCCCGCTACGCCTACCCGCCGAACGCCCTCGGCTACTGCGGCCCCGACGACCCGGCCGCCCTCCTCGAGGCCGGCGCCGACGGCAGGGATCCGGCGCTGCTCGGCCACCTGGCGGCGCGTTTTGACGGCGCGTGGCCCTACCTGCAGCTGATCGCCGGGTGCAACGGCATCGCCGACCCCCTCGACGCCCGGGTGGTGGCCGCCTACTGGGTGGGGAACCCGCTGGTGCACAACGTCCCCGCCGGCGCCCTGGCGGCCTCGCTGGCCGACCGGTTCGAAGCCCGGGCGGGCCGGCACCTGTGCGCCGTGACCGCCGCCGTGCCCACGGGCGGGGTCGCCCAGCACAGCTTCCACGTGTTCGCCGTCTACCCGTGGCTCGGCTTGCTGCGGGCTGGCATGGACGGTCCCCCGATGGAGGTCCTCGACCGGTGCCGGATCCGCTGGGGCCGCGTGGAGGCAGTTCACGGCGACCTGGCGACGGTGGTCGGGCCCAGCCTGGCCTTCGACGGCTCCCTCCTCGCGCTGGGGCCCGACCGGACGGAGGAGGTGCGCCGCAGCGTGGACGGCGTCGGCTTCGCAGTTGACCTGCAACCTGGCGACACGGTGTCGCTCCACTGGGACTGGGTGTGCGACCGACTCACCCCGTCGTCCCTCCGCTGGCTGGTGGCCTGTACCCGGCGCAACCTCGACGCGGTGAACGCCACCGCCGCCCCCGGCCCAGCCGCCGTGACCGGCGCGTGAGCTGGCGCCTTTTTGCCGACGGGGCCGTGATCGCTCACCAGTGCTCGGGCACCATGTCGATGGGGCCCCAGGGGCACTCCTGGGCGCCCATGCCGCAGCCCTTGCAGTCGTCGAGGTCGAAGCGGTAGCGGCGCCCCTCGCCCGGTTTGATCACCGCGTTGTCCGGGCACACCCGAAGCAGTTGTCGCATTCGAAGCAGTTCCCTCTCGAGGGGCATCTCCTGGCCCCGAACAGGGCCTCTTCGGGGCCACCAGTGGCTACCTGGATGTGGGACTATCGTCCCTAGTCAGGACCCCGGTTCCGGTGCACCATGAGCCTATGAGCGACGTGGAGAACTTCGGGGGTCCAACCGTGGCGGCCCTAACGGTGAGTTCCCGCCCCCGACCCGATGCGGGGGTGGTGTGATGGCAGCGGTTGTGACGGATGTGCTGCGTGAGGGCGAGGGTGGCCCGCTCATCCCTGGCGTCGGGGACGACGGGTCCTTCGGCATCCGCTTTGAGTCGATCGGGGGCCTCGGCGCCCACCTGGCGGGGAAGATCCTCGCCGAGGCCGTCGTCCTCCGGCAGGGCCTAAATGGTGCCCACTTCTCCTCGTACGGCTCGGAGAAGAAGGGCACCCCGGTGAAGTCTTTCGTGCGGATCTGCCCGGCCGACCGTGAACTGCGCACGAGTAGCCCGATCGAGTCGCCCCAGGTGGTCGCGGTCTTCCACGAGGCACTCGCTCGCTCCATTGACGTCGCCGCCGGACTGAGCGCGACCGGCACCGCGATCATGAACACCCGGAAGTCCCCCGAAGAGATCCGAGAGGAGCTGGGCCTGCGCTCTGGGACGGTGATGGTGCTCGATGCGCTCGGCATCGCGCTGGAGGAAAAGACCCGGGTGAACACGGCGATGCTCGGCGCTGTCGCCAGGGCCTGCCCGTTCCTCGAAGTCGACGCCCTGAGAGAGACGATTCGCTCCAGCTTTTCCAACCGGTACGCGCATCTCGTCGATGCGAACATCCGTACGTTCGACCGCGGGTATAGCGAGGTCAGGATGACGACTTGGCCGGCGGCGCCGGGCGACCCCGGGCGGGCGGTCCAGCGGGCGGCGCCGGCGTTCGGCTACCTCGTTGCGCCAATCGGTGGCGCAATCCTCGACCCGGGCAACAGCATCGTGCGAGACCTGAGCACCTCACGGCAGGGATTCCTCCCGGCGTTCGACCCCGAGACCTGTGTCCACTGCGGGATCTGCGACATCGTCTGCCCTGACCTGTGCTTTGTCTGGTCGGACGACAACGAGGAAGAGCCGGCGGTGCGCTTGATGGGCATCGACTACCACTACTGCAAGGGCTGCCTGAAATGCGTCGACGCCTGCCCGACCGGTTCGCTCACCGAGCGCCGCGAGCAGGACGGCTGGGCCGAGGAGCACCGCGTCCCGCTCTTCTCGTGGCTGGAGGAGGGGTCGCGATGACGACCGTAATGATCGAGCCGACGCGGCCGACCGGGGGCGCAGCGCAATTGATCGGGTTCCGGACCGGCAACGAGATGGCCGCGCTCTCCGCCAAGCAGATCAACTTCCACCTCATGGGCTACTACCCGATCACTCCCTCCACCGAGATTGCCGAGATCCTTGATGGGATGAAGGCCGCCGGCGAGCACGACATCGTGATGGTGCCGGCCGATGGCGAGCACGGAGCTGCGGGCATCTGCTACGGCGCGGCCACGGGAGGCGGACGGGTCTTCAACGCGACGAGCTCTCAGGGGCTGCTCTACCAGCTTGAGGAGCTGCCGGTGCAGTCCGGGACCCGCTACCCGATGCTGCTCGACCTGGCCACTCGAACGGTCAGCGGGCCGCTGGACATCCGCGGCGACCATTCCGATGTCTACTACGCCCTCAACACCGGGTGGCTGATCTTCATGGCGCGCGACCCGCAGGCCGTCTATGACCTCAACCTCGTCGCTCTGCGGGTCGCCGAGCGCGCCGACGTCCGGTTGCCGGCCATCGTCGCCTTCGACGGGTTCTTCACTAGCCACCAGAAGCGCCGCGTGTACAGCTTTGCGGACGACGCCACGGTGCAGGCCTGGCTCGGCCCGGTCGCCGAGCCGGTGAGGGCCCTCGACCCTCGGCACCCGGTCACGATCGGCCCGTACATGAACGACCCGGACCTCATCAACAACAAGTACCAACTAGAGCGAGCAATGGGCGCCGCGCTGGTCGCCCTGCCACAGGTTTTGGCCGAGTACGAGGACCTGAGCGGCCGTCGCTACGACCCCGTCGACCTCTACCGCATGGAGGACGCCGACGTCGCTGTCTTCCTCCTCAACTCGGCGGCCGAGACGGCAAAGGACGCGGCCGACCGGCTGCGGGCCCAGGGCGTCCGGGCCGGCGTCGTGAGCCCAAACCTTATCCGGCCGTTTCCGGCTGAGGCCGTCCGCGAGGCCCTGCGCGGCGTGGACGCCGTGCTGATCGGCGAGCGCTCGAGTTCCTTCGGAGCCCACGGGGCCACCCTCACCCACGAGGTGAAGTCGGCGCTGCAGGACGACCCCAGGAACCGCACTCTGTGCCTGAGCCGGGTCTACGGCCTTGGCGGTCGGGACTTCTACGCCGAGGATGCCGAGGAGTTCTTCGCCCTGGCCCAGGAGGCGGCCCGGACCGGGGCGGTGAAGGTGCCCTTCGACTACTACGGCGTCGAACCGGGTGACCCCACCACGCCTCGCCCGCGCCGCGGCACTCCGGCGCTCACCCGCGCCGAGACCACGAGCGGGCTGCTGAAGGTCCGGCCGGGGCCCGAGGGCCGACTCGAGGTGGATGCCCCGCCGTACTGGGAGCTCGCCGTCAAGCCCAAGCGGGTGGTGCCCGGGCACGGCGCATGCCCCGGCTGCGGCATCTTCCCGGCGATCGATCAGTTCCTGCGGGGCATCGAGGGCGACGTCGTCGTGCTGTACCAGACGGGCTGCGCCATGGTGGTCTCCACTGGCTACCCCTACACGTCCCATCGGGTCACCTACATCCACAACCTGTTCCAGAACGGGGCGGCCACGCTGAGCGGGCTGGTCGAGGTGTTCCACGAGCGGGTGCGCCGGGGCGAGCTGCCCGCGGGAGAGAACATCACGTTCGTCATGATCACCGGCGACGGCGGGATGGACATCGGCATGGGTGCGGCCATCGGGGCCGCGCTCCGCAAGCACGGCATGATCATCCTCGAGTACGACAACGAGGGATATATGAACACCGGCAGCCAGCTGAGCTACTCGACGCCTATGGGGCACCTGACGTCGACCAGCCATGTCGGTCCCAAGGAGCTCGGCAAGGCCTTCCACCACAAGGACACCCCCCAGATCATGGCGGCGACCAACATCCCCTACGTCTTCACTGGCGTCGAAGGGTTCCCCGACGACCTGGTCGCAAAGGCTGCCAAGGCCCAGTGGTACTCGCAGCACGAAGGGACGGCGTACGGCAAGGTGCTCATCAGCTGCCCGCTCAACTGGAAGACCGAGGACCGGGTCGGGGTGGACGTGGTGCAGGCCGCGGTCGACTCGTGTTTCTTCCCGCTCTACGAGGTAGAGCGGGGCATCACCCACATCACCTACGACCCCGAACCCATCGGGCGCCGGGTGCCGGTCGCCGACTGGCTGAAGCTCATGGGCAAGACCAAGCACCTGTGCCAGCCGTCCAACGCGGGGACCCTCGCCACCATCGAGGACGAGGTGGAGCGACGTTGGCTGCGCTTGAAGGCCAAGCACGAGAACCCTCTTCTGTGAGGAGCAGACGATGGACACCACGGCACGGATCGTCGAGAAGCGGGACCTGAACGACATCACCAAGCTGTTTGTCGTCCACGCCCCGCTGGTCGCCCGCAACGCCGGGCCCGGCCAGTTCGTAATCGTGCGTGTGTCCGAAACGGGAGAGAGGATTCCGATCAGCATCACCGACTTCAGCCGGGAGGCGGGCACGATCACGATCGTGGTCCAGGAGGTGGGTCGAACGAGCGCCCTCGTGAATGCGCTGGAGGAGGGTGACGTGTTCTTGACCTTCGCCGGACCGCTCGGTCAGGCGGTACCGCTCCCCGAAGCGGGCCACAGCGTGCTGATCGGTGGGGGCTTCGGGGTTGGTGGGCTGTTCCCGCTCGCCCGCGAGTTGCGCTCCAGGGGGGTGCGGGTCACCTCCATCGTCGGCGCCCGGAGCGCCGCCCTCGTGATCCTCACTGACCTGCTCGGCAGTGAGAGCGACGAGCTGCACGTGTGCACCGACGACGGGTCGCTCGGTTTCCACGGCTTAGTGACCGACCGTCTGACCCAGCTGATCGACTCGGGCGCGGGGTTCACCCACTGCTTCGCCGTGGGTCCGATGCCGATGATGCGCGCCGTGGCGGAGGTGACCGCCGAGCGGGGCCTGCCAACCACAGTCTCGCTCGACCCGCTCATGGTGGACGGTACCGGGATGTGCGGCGGGTGCCGCGTGAGCGTCGGCGGCAAGTCGCTGTTCGCCTGCGTCGACGGTCCGTTCTTCGACGCCCACCAAGTGGACTTCGGCCAAGCCGGCGACCGCCTGACGACCTATAGGGAGCAGGAGAAGCTGGCCTGCGAGTTCGTAAGACAGGGGAGGTAGGCGTCATGCCCATCGTGTACCGGCACAAGACGGCAATGCCCTGTAAGGACCCCGAGGAGCGTCGCCACAACTGGGAGGAGGTGGCCGAGGGCTACGGCGTCGAGCGCGCCGTCGCCGAAGCCGAGCGTTGCCTCAACTGCCAGGACCCAGTGTGCGAGCAGGGCTGCCCGGTCAACGTGCCGATCCGGGACTTCGTCCGGAGCATATCGCTAGGTCACTTCCAAGAGGCGGCCGACACGATCCGCATCCGGAACCTGCTGCCGGCGATCTGTGGACGGGTGTGCCCGGTCGAGCACCAGTGCGAGTCACGCTGCGTCCTCTTCCCACACCAAGACCCGGTGGGCATCGGCCGCCTCGAGCGGTTTGTCGCCGACTGGGAGCGGGCGCACGGGGCCGGTGGCGAGACGACCGCGCCGACCGTGTGGCGAGACCAGCGAGTGGCCGTCGTGGGTTCCGGTCCCGCCGGCCTGACGGTGGCCAGCGACCTTGCCCAGCTCGGCTACCCGGTGTCCGTCTTCGAGGCCCTGCACGCCTTCGGCGGCGTGCTTCGCTACGGGATCCCCGAGTACCGGTTGCCCAAGGAGATCGTCGACGGGGACATCGCGCACCTCCAAGCACTCGGTGTCGAGTTCGTGCGCGACGTGATCATCGGCAAGACGCTCACCATCGACCAGCTCATCGACGAGCTGGGGTACTCGGCGGTCTTCGTAGGTTCCGGTGCCGGTTCCCCAGTCTTTTTGAACATACCCGGGGAGAACCTGAAGGGCGTCTACTCGGCCAACGAGTTCCTCACCCGCGTGAACCTGATGCACGCATGGTCGTTCCCCGAGTACGACACGCCTATCGTCTCGCCTCGGCGGGCGGCAGTGATCGGCGCCGGCGACACCGCCATGGACGCAGTCCGCTGCTCGATTCGGCTCGGTGCCGAGGAGGCGCACATCGTCTACCGGCGTTCCGAGGTGGAGAAGGGAGCGCGGGCCGAGGACTTCGAACGGGCGCGCGACGAGGGCGTGGTCTTCGACTGGCTCACTCTGCCGCAGCGTTTCCTGGGAGACGAACACGGCTGGGTCTGCGGCATCGAATGTATCCGCACCAAGCTGGGCGAGCCCGACGACTCCGGCCGGCGCCGGCCGGTGCCGGTCCCCGGCTCGGAGTTCGTGATGGACGCCGACCTCGTCGTGATCGCCCTGGGGACCAATCCCAACCCGCTCGTGCCGCGCACGACCGAACAGCTCGATGTCGACCGCCACGGGTGCATCGTTGCCGACCCCGCAACCGGTGCCACGAGCCGCGCGGGGATCTTCGCGGGCGGCGACATCGTGACGGGGGCGGCCACGGTCATCCTCGCCATGGGGGCGGGCCGCAAGGCGGCGAGCGCCATCCACGAATACCTCCAGCGCGAGACGTCTTCGGACGCGGCCCTGGCAACGGAAGAAGCGGGAGAGCGGGGATAGCGTTCGCGCGCCGACAGGCGGCCTCGTCCATGTTCTGGTAGCAAGGAGCACGCTCGTCTGTGCTCGAGGGCCGTGGTGGGCTCATCGAGGAACATTTGCCTTCCCCCCGTCAGCCGGACACATGATGCAGCCTGCAGACTGCGGCGGACGAAGCGCAACTCCCAGTCGATCGGCGTCACGTTGTCGAGCCTCAAGTGCCGCCGACGGGAGTTGTAGTGGTGGATCCAGGCGACGATGGCCCGGCGAACCGCGGCGCGGCCGGCGAATCGGTAGCGGGGGACGAGCTCACGTTCGAGGGTGGTCACCGACCGCAACTCGGCGGCGGTGACGGTGCCCTGCCCGCGCCGCCCGTGCAGGCGGATCTCGAAGACCCCGTCCCCGCTGCCGGCCATCGGCGTCATCCCTTCCGGGTACGGGGACCGTCGGCCGCCTGGTGGCCGGCGGTCGCCGGCGGGACGTTCGGAGCCCGGGACGGGCCGGTGGGCGGGCGAGCGCCGTGACCCTACGGTCCTTGGCGTGGCGCCTTCGCCACCGTCACCGCAACCGCCATGAGCCACTCCCTTCGACTTCGGGGCTCCGGACACCCGCCGCCCATGGCGGCTCCGTGCCCGTTGCCCGGTTCACACCCCAGCATGATCGAGGGTCCGATCGTGAAACAGGGAGGAAGGTCCCAAAAAAAGGCGCCCTCGGCTCCTCCTGGCACCGGAGGGCCCGGGCGATGAGCGGGGACGGTCCCTCCCTGCCTGCGGAGGGGCGAACGCCGTTTCCCACCTGGTACACCCCTTCCCTCGGGGCGCCGGGGACGCGAATCAGCCCGCCGACACCGCCACCCGGAGCTGCTCGGCCGCCTCCTCGGGATTGACGATGTTGATGGCCACCCCGGTTCCCATCTCGAAGCCGGCTCGGGTGGTGGCCTTGGGCCAGACGTGGACGTGCCAGTGGAAGGGCTCGTTCACCCGGTAGGGGGCGGAGTGGAAGACGAGGTTGTAGGCGACGTCGCCGATCAGGTCGCGCAGCTGGCGGAGGCAGTGCTTCAGGGCCAGGCCGATGGAGACTAGGTCCTCGGTGGGGCTGCGGTAGAGGTGGGGGCTGTGGATGCGCGGGATGACGAGCATCTCGTAGGGGGTGGCGCTCCAGAAGGGGCAGATGACGACGGCCCGGTCGTCGGCGTAGATCACCCGGTAGCCCTCGACTTCCTCGGCGTCGACCGTCGTGCACAGCAGGCAGCTCCCGGCGAAGCGGCCGAAGCGGGCCTGTTCCTCGGCCAGTTCCCGGGGGACGAAGGACATGCCCATGAGCTGCCCGTGGGGGTGCTCGAGCGAGGCCCCGGCCTCGCGTCCGGAGTTGACGATGGCCTGGCTGTAGCGCAGGTCAGGACGCTGGGAGTGCTCCTCGATCCGGTCGCGTAGGGCCGCCATCACCAGCCCGGTCTGCTCGTCGCTCAGTAGCGACCACGAGGCGTCGTGCTCGGGGGAGAGGATCAGCACCTCATGGATGCCGCCCGCCGTGGCCTGGGTGAAGACCGGCCCTCGGTTGGTGACCACGAAGGGCTCGTCTCCCTCGAAGGCCGGGTAGAGGTTGGGGACCACCCGCACGAGCCACGACCCCGAGGGGCCGTAGGTCTCGAGGGCGGGGGGGTTGGCCTCCTCGTGGCCCGGGCAGAACGGGCACGGGCGCCCGGTGTCCTCCTCGAAGGACTGGGCGCGGTGCAGGAAGGCCGCGGGCCGTTCGGCCCGCACCGTGCTCACGACGACCCATCGCCCCGACAGCGGGTCGAGGCGGAGTTGGTTCTTCACCCTGGAACCCCTTCCATCCGCTCCCACGGTATCGCCCTTACGAGGGTGGTAGGTGTACGGCCCTGGCCGGAGGCGACAATGGGTCGATGACCCCGGCAGCCGCCCACTCCGTGCCGACCGGGCCCGGCTTCAGCGTCCTGCTCCTCCTCCACGTGGCCGCTGTGGCTGTCGCCCTCGTCACCGTGGTGGCGAGCGGGGTCATGGCCCGTCGGGTCCGGACCGCCCGGGGCGGCCCGCTCCCGGCGTCGGTGGTCGGCTACTTCGCCCCCGGGGTTAACTGGGCCGGCCGGGTCGTCCACCTCGTGCCCGTGCTGGGGCTGCTCCTCCTGTGGAGCTCGCGCGGCGCCTACGACCTGGGAGAACCCTGGGTTCTGTGGGGGTTCGGTCTCTGGGTCGTAGCCGCCGTCGCCTGCGAGGGGCTTCTGTGGCCGGCCGAGCGCAGGGTGCAGGCCGGGCTGTCCGACGGTGCCGGAGAGGGCGATGAGGGGCGGTTGGCGGGCGACTGTGCGACGGTGTCGTGGACCGCGGCCGTGGTGGCCGCCGTGCTGGTGGCCGCCTCCGTGATCATGGTGGCCAAGCCTTGACCGCGGCCCGCCCGGCGGCCGGTCAGCCGACGGCCCGCTGCAGGAGAGTCCGGGCCGCGTCGAGGTCGCCGGAGCGCACGAGCGCCGGAAGCTCCCCGTCGAGCAGCGCGGCCCAGTCGACCGACTCGGTGGAGCGGCCCTCGGCCCGCATCTGCCGACGCGCCTCGCCGAGCAGGTCGGCCAGCCGCCCCAGCCCCGGTCCGGCGTCACGGGCGACCCGGTGGCGCAGCCAGACGGCCAGGGCCGGCGACGTGCCCCCGGTCGACACGGCGATGGTGACGGGGCCGTCGCGGTGCACGGAGGGGAGGATGAAGGAGCAGTGGGCGGGATCGTCCGCGCTGTTCACCCAGACCCCGGCCCGCTCGGCGTCGTCGGCGACCGCGGCGTCCACCTCGGGGACCCCGGTGGCCGTGACGACCAGGCGGTACGAGGCGGCCATGCCCTGCTAGTACTCCCGGCGCTCCACCGCCACGCCCAGGGCCCCGATGGCCGGGTCGATCTCAGGGGCCACGACGGTCACCTCGGCGCCGCACTCGACCAAGCCTGCCGCCTTGCGGACGGCCACCGGGCCCCCGCCGACGACCAGGCAGGGCCGTCCCACCACGTCCAGGACGACCGGGTAGCCGGCGGGCGCCAACTCAGGACTGGCGGTCGAGCAGCTCGTCGGCCTCGACGAGCTCGGGCAGCCCCACCATCCCCGCGGCCACCGTGGCGTTGGTCGCCTCGTCCACCAGCACGAAGCTTCCGGTGATCCGGTCACGGCGGTAGGGGTCGGTGGCCAGGGGGGTGGCCGTCACCAGCTCGACCACGCCGATGTCGTTGTCGTGCAGCTCGACCACCGGCTCGAGGTGGAGTTTGTTCACGTCCAGGCGGGCCCTCACCGCGGTGACCCTGGCCGGGGTGACCCGGGTGGTGTGCTTGATGCGCAGGCGGTCGCCTCCCGATAGGGGCCGGTCGGCGAACCAGCAGACCGTGGCCTCCAGCTCGCTCGAGACCTCGGGTGGCTCGTCGGCCGCGGCGATGAGGTCGCCGCGCGACACGTCGAGGTCGTCGGCCAGGTGGACGGAGACCGACAGGCCCACCGGTGCCTGCTCGAGCGGGCCGTCGGCGGTCTCGACCTTGGAGACGGTGGTTCGCTGCCCCTCGGGGAGAACCACCACCTCGTCGCCGGCCCGCAGGGGCCCGCCGTTCACCATGCCGGCGTAGCTGCGTCCCCCACCGGGGTGGCGCAGGACCCACTGGACCGGGAGGCGGGCGGCCGTTCCCCGGTGCGACCCATGGGCCGCAGCCCATCCGCCGGCGGGCGCCGACTCCAGGGCCTCGAGGACGGTCGGCCCGGTGTACCAGGGGGCCGCGTCGGAGCGCTCGACCACGTAGTCGCCGTGGAGCGCCGAGACCGGGATCACCGAGGTGGAGGCCACTCCGAGCCGCCGCGAGAGCTCCCCGATCTCCCGCTCGACCCGCGTGAAGGCGTCGTGGTCCCAGTCGACGAGGTCCATCTTGTTGGCACAGACCACGAACTGGTCGACGCCGAGCAGCGCGGCGATGCAGGCGTGGCGCCGAGTCTGCTCCTTCAGCCCGGAGGTGGCGTCGACGACCACCAGTGCCAGGTCGGCCGTCGAGGCGCCGGTGGCCATGTTCCTCGTGTACTGCACGTGGCCCGGGCAGTCGGCGATCACGAACTTGCGCCGCGGGGTGGCCGCGTAGCGGTAGGCGACGTCAATGGTGATGCCCTGCTCGCGCTCGGCCCGCAGCCCGTCGGTGACGAAGGCCAGGTCGACCTCGCCGACTCCCCGCCGCTGGGAGGCGGCGGTGACCGCGGCCAGCTGGTCGTCGAAAAGCTGGCGGGTGTCGAAGAGGAGACGGCCGATCAGGGTCGACTTGCCGTCGTCGACCGAGCCGATCGACGCGAAGCGCAGCAGGTCCATGACCGCCCCGTCTCCGTTGGTCCCGGGCGCGCCGGGGGCGACGGCGGCGCCCTCACCGCCGGGGGGGACAGCCACCGGCCTAGAAGTACCCTTCGCGCTTGCGGTCCTCCATGGCGGTCTCGGAGAACCGGTCGTCGGCGCGGGTGGCGCCACGCTCGGAGACCCGGGACGACGCCACCTCGGCGACGATGGCGCCGAGCGTCGTGGCGTCAGAGCGCACGGCCCCAGTGCAGGTCGCGTCCCCGACGGTGCGGAACCTCACCGCCTCCTCGAGCACCGTCTCGTCGGGACCCGGCACGATCCACTCGCCCACGGCCAGGAGCATGCCGTCACGCTCGACGACCGAGCGCTGATGGGCGAAGTAGATGGAGGGCAGGGCGATCCGCTCGCGCTCGATGTACTGCCAGATGTCGAGCTCGGTCCAGTCCGAGAGGGGGAAGGCGCGCAGGTGCTCGCCGGGCTGCACCCGCCCCTGGTAGAGCTGCCACAGCTCGGGCCGCTGGCGCTTGGGGTCCCACTGGCCGAAGGCGTCGCGGAAGGACAGCACCCGCTCCTTGGCTCGCGCCTTGTCCTCGTCCCGGCGGGCACCGCCGATGCAGGCGTCGAAGGAGTGCTCGGCGATGGCATCGAGCAGCGTGGTGGTCTGCAACCGGTTTCGGCTCGCCCCGTGGCCGGGGTCGGCCACCCGGCCGCGGTCGATCGAGTCCTGGACGCGGGCCACCAACAGCCGCTCCCCGAGCTCTGCCACCTGGCGGTCCCGGTACTCGAGCACCTCGGGGAAGTTGTGGCCGGTGTCGATGTGCAGTACCGGGAAGGGGAAGCCACCGGGCCGGAAGGCCTTGGCCGCCAGGTGCAGGAGGACCGCCGAGTCCTTGCCGCCGCTGAACAGGAGCACCGGGCGCTCCGACTCGGCCGCCACCTCGCGCATGATGAAGATCGAGTGAGCCTCGAGGAGGTCGAGGTGGTCGACCGCACGGAGCGCGGGCCCGACGGCAGGCTCCTTGACCGCCTCTATGGTCTGGTCCGTCGGGGCAGGTGTGAGGGCGACCGAGCGCGGGCGGCCCGCGCCTTCGTTGCGGCTGTCGGCGGAGAGCGCGGTGGTCGTATAGATCTCGGCGGTGCTCATGGTGAATCCATCCCCTGGAGCGGACCGATCGGTGCGGTCCTTCCCCGGTCGCCGTCCGGCGCCCGGAATACTTGACCGATTTGGTCATGTATACTCTGGGGCCTGCGGCTCGACAAGTCAAGCGTAGGTGAGCCAGGACGACCGAAGGGACGCGAGGGTGAGCGAGACCACGGTGGCGGCACCCGAAGGGCTGGTCAGCGAGCTGGCGGCGGTCGACGCCCGGCTGGAGTCGCTGCCGCCGTCCAAGGCCGTGGAGTGGGCCGTGGCCGAGTACGGCCGCGACCTGGTGCTTGCCGCCTCGTTCCAGGACATCGTCCTGATCGATCTGGCCGTGAAGGCGGACCCCGCCATCGAGGTCGTCTTCTTGGACACCGAGGCCCATTTTCCCGAGACCCTGGCCTTCGTGGAGGAGGTCCGGGCCCGCTACGACCTCAATTTGACGGTGACCCACCCCGGCCCCGAGGCCGAGGCGTGGCCGTGCGGGTCGGACCGCTGCTGCCAGGTGCGCAAGGTGGCGCCCCTCCGGGAGGCCCTGGCGGGGAAGCGGGCGTGGCTGACGGCCCTCAAGCGCTGTGACGCCCCCACCCGGGCCAAGGCCCCGGTGGTGGGCTGGGACGAGGGGTTCGGCCTGGTGAAGGTCAACCCCATGGCCGCCTGGACCGACGACGACATCGAGAGCTACCTGGCCGACCACCGGCTACCCGCTCACCCACTCATCGCCCGCGGCTACCGCTCCATCGGCTGCGCGCCGACGACCAGGCCGACCGCCGAGGGCGAAGACCCCCGATCCGGCCGCTGGTCGGGCAGCGGCAAGACCGAGTGCGGGCTCCACGCCTGAGCCCATGGTGCGCGACCCCGACAACCCTTACGGCATGCAGTTCCGCGGGCGCGAGCGCGCCTTGCGGTTCGTGAACCCCTACCGCACCGTCGGCGAACTCAGCACCCAGGAGAAGTGGAAGCTGGACCGCCACCCCTTCGAGGTGGCCCGGGCCGTCATCGAGCGGTACTCCAAGGAGGGCGTGGGGGCGATCGGAGAGGTGCCCGGCGAGGTGGAGCGGCTCAAGTGGGTCGGCATCTACCCCCAGCGCCAGGGGGGCGACGCCTTCATGATGCGGATCAAGGTCCCCGGGGGCGTGCTCACGGCCGCACAGGCCAGGGAGATCGGCATCGCCGCCGACGCCTTCGGCGAGGGTCCCGATGACAGCCCGGTGTTCGGCAACCGCTACGCCGACATCACCACCCGCCAGACGATCCAGCTCCACTGGCTGCGCATCGAGGACATCCCCCGGGTCTGGCAGCGCTTCTGGGACGTGGGCCTCACCTCCCTGCAGGCCTGCGGGGACTCGTCGCGCAACGTCTGCTGCTGCCCGGTGTCGGGCGTCGACGCCGACGAGGTGGTCGAGGCCCTGCCCGTGGCCAGGGCCATCTCGGCCTTCTTCACCGGCAACCGCGAGTACGCCAACCTGCCCCGTAAGTTCAAGATGTCGGTGACCGGCTGCCTCGAGGACTGCGCCCGGGTGGAGATCGACGACATCGGCCTGTGGCCGGCGCGGGCGGACGATGGGTCGGTGGGGTTCAACGTGCTGGCCGGCGGCGGGCTCTCCGACGGCGAGCGGATGGCCTCGGACATCGACGTCTTCGTCCGGCCAGACCAGGCGGTGGAGCTGACCAGGGCCATCGCCCAGGTCTTCGGCGAACTGGGCAACCGGGAGAACCGCGGGCTGGCCCGCATGCGCTACCTCGCCCAGGAGCTCGGACCCGAGGGGTTCCGGGCCGCGCTGGCCGAGCGGGTCCGCTTCGATCTCGCCTGCGCCGGCGAGGAGCTGACCAGGCGATTCCGCGGCGACCACGTCGGCGTCCACCCGCAGCGCCAGGAGGGCCTCTACTACGTGGGCTGCAGCGTGCCGGTGGGCCGTTTGCACGGCATCGACCTGGTGGAGGCGGCGCGCCTGGCCGAGACGTACGGCGACGGGACCGTGCGGCTGGGCACCGACCAGAACTTCACCCTGAGCGGCGTCCCCGCCGACCAGCTCGACCGGCTGCTGGCCGAGCCGCTGCTCGAGACCTACTCGCCGACCCCGGGGCCCTTCACCCGGGGCGTGGTCGCCTGCACCGGCAACGAGTTCTGCCGCTTCGCCGTGGTGGAGACCAAAGAGCGGGCCGTGAAGTGGGCCAGGGCCCTCGACGCCCGCCTGGCCGCCGACGGTTCCTGGGAGGGCGACCGGCCGGTTCGGATGCACTTCTCGGGGTGCTCGGCCTCCTGTGCCCAGCCTCAGATCGCCGACGTCGGCTTCCGGGGGGACATCGCCCACGTCGACGAGCACATCGAAGAAGCGGTCGACATCGGGCTCGGCGGCTCCCTCGGCCCCGACGCGGCCTTCATCGACTGGGTCGTCGGGGCGATGCCGGTCGACCGGGTGCCCGACGCCATGGCCGCGCTCATGGTCCGCTTTGCCGCAGACCGCAGGCCGGACGAACCCTTCCACCGCTGGGCGCGCCGGATCCCCAACGACGAGCTGCGCGCCGTGCTGGAGGGGACCGCCTCGGAGGTGGGGGTGTGAAGCGCTACGCGCTGCGCGAGCAGATGAACGGCATTCCCGAGCCCCCCGGCAAGGTGTGGTTCTGGGAGCTCGAGGCCGGGGTCATCGACGCCGACCGGTGCATCCGTTGCGGGACCTGTGTGGCCGTCTGCCCCTCCAATTCCATCGGGATCGGCGAGGACACCGACCTCCCCGAGTTGGTCAAGATGTGCACGGGATGCTCACTGTGCTGGGACTTCCGCCCCCGTGGCGGCCTGCGCTACGAGGCGCTGTGGCCGCCGTCGTCGCTCGAGGAGCAGCTGCCCGTCGTCCCCACCGAGGTGAAGGCGGACGCCGCCGACACGTACTGGAAGATCACCGGCGGGCCGCCGGCCGAGGGCCTGGGCGCCGTGCTCGAGCGCTACGCGGTGCGCTCTTCGGCCCGGTCCGAGGACGTGCAGGACGGCGGGGCGGTCACGGCCATCCTGACTGGCCTCCTGGCCGCCGGGGAGATCGACGGGGCGCTCGTCTCCAAGCCGAGCAGCGACCCCGAAGAACCGTGGAAGGGGGTGGCCACCATCGCCCGGACGCCCGCCGAGCTGGCCGCCGCCTCGGGGTCCTTCTACAACCAGACCATGGCCCTGGCCGAGCTGGACCTCTCCCGCTACGACCTGGGCCCCCGGCCGCGGCTCGCCGTCGTCGGCACCCCGTGCGAGATCGAGGGGATCAGGGCCATGCAGTCCAGGCGGTGGACGACCGGGGCCCACCGGGTGGACGCCGTCGTCCTCACCATCGCGCTGCTCTGCACGAAGAGCTTCGACTACGAGGGGCTCATCCTCCAAGAGCTGGCCGCCAAGCGCGGCGTCGATCTCGACCGAGTCTCGAAGATCGACGTCATCCGGGGGCGGATGATTGTCGAGTACCGCGACGGCGACCTGGCGGTGGACGAGCCGGTTAAGCGGTTCCACAACGTCGCCCTGAAAGGCTGTGACGAGTGCGCCGACTTCCTGGGCCGCAGCGCCGACATCTCGGTGGGCAGCGTGGGGTCCATGGACGGCTGGACCACGGTGCTGGTGCGCACCGAGCGGGGCAGACTGGCTTTCCAGCAGGCCCGGGCCAAGCTGGACGTGCGGGGACTGGACGACCCCGAGGCGCTCATCCGCCTGGACAACCTGGACAAGCGGGTGGCCCAGCGCAGCCTCCAACGGAAGTTCGACCCGGATGCGCCCCTGTTCATCGACTACGAGGAGCACCTGAAGAACTACGAGGGGACCGACCGCAGCCCGGCGGTCGGGCGCCGGTGACGACCACGGGGGCCGTGCGACACGACCGGCCGCAGCTCCACCTGCCCGACGAGCCTGTCGAGCGGAAGGGCGCGTGGTGGGAGGCTCTTGCCGACGGGCGCCCCTACCCAGAGGTGCTGGACGAGGTCGAAGGATGGCTCTGGGCCCGCTGGCGGATCGTCGAGCGGGCCGGCATCGACCGCCAGGCCTTCGGCGCCGTGGTGGCCGGCTACCGCCGCGAGCTGTGGCTCTGGCTGGCCGGCGAGCGCACCTGGGACCAGTGCTGCTCGGGACTCGTCGGACGGATCGGCCGGAGGTATCCGGTCTGAGCGGCTCCCGACCGCCGGCCGTGAGGCTCTCCGGGGTGTCGGTCGTGCGGCAGGGCAGGGCCATTGTCGACCGCGTCGACTGGGAGGTGACGGCCGGCCAGCGCTGGGCGGTCCTCGGCCCCAACGGCTCGGGGAAGACCACCCTCCTCCAGGTGGCCGGGGCACGGCTGTGGCCGACCAGCGGGGTCGTCGAGGTGCTCGGGCACCGGCTCGGGCGGGTTGACGTGCGGACCCTGCGACCCCGCGTGGCCCTGGTGAGCGGCTCGGTGATCCGCCAGCTGCGTCCGGGGATCACCGCCCGGGAGGTCGTGGCCTCGGGCCGCTACGGCGCCCTCGAGACGTGGTGGAACACCTACACCGACGCCGACTGGGCCGAGGCCGACCGGCTGCTGGGGGACGGGCCAGGCACGGGGATCGGCGACCGCGAGTTCGGGGTGATCTCCGAGGGCGAGCGCCAGCGGGTGCTCCTGGCCCGGGCGCTCATGAGTCGACCGGAGCTCCTACTGCTGGACGAGCCGGCGGCCGGCCTCGACCTGGGGGCACGCGAGCAGTTGGTGGGCAGGCTCGCCGCCCTGGCCGCTGACCCCACCGTGCCGCCCTGGGTCCTCGTGACCCACCACGCCGAGGAGATCCCCCCAGGCACCACCCACGCCGCCCTGGTGCGCGACGGGAGGCTGCTGGCGACCGGGCCCTTAGACGAGGTGCTCACCGCGGAGGCGGTCTCGTCATGCTTCGGCGTCGAGGTCGCCGTCGGCTGCGACGGCGGACGGTGGTGGGCCCGGGCCGGAGGCTAGGTGCGCCCCGGCGGCACCGCGCCGGGCCCCGCCCCGGTGACCTGGCCGGACCCGAGGCGCTTGCCGCCCCACACGCGACGCGGTAGGAGTGTCGGCAACAGGGGGAGGCGCTGACGATGTCGGCGTTCTGCCACTCCCGACCATCCACCACTTGGAAATGCCCCGTGAGTAGGGTTTTTACCAGGAAGTCGTGGGGGAGTGACGCAGATGGTCCTCTTGATCCTCGTGGTGTTGTGGGCAGTGGTGCTGACGCCCCACTTCGTGAGGAAGTGGCTGGACCGAAGGCCGGGGGGCTCGATCGAGTCGTTCCACCACCAGTTGCACCTACTCGAGCGCACCGGCCCCAAGCTGGTGCCACCCGCCTACCGCCTGGAGACCGCATTACCAGGCGGCAACGCGCCGTCGTCTGGAGCGCTCCCACCGGTGGCCGGAAGAGCGAACCTGGTCTTGCTGGCGCCGGCCGGCACGGAGGGTTCCGGTGATGGCGACGAGGTGGTTGACGCCGCTTCCGGCGAGCACTACCGGCGATTGCCAACGCCGCTACAGCCCCCGCCGGCGGTGGAATTGACGGCCGCACCGAGCGTTGACGAACTGCGGCAGCTGGGCGCCCGGCGTCGCCGTCGTGACCTCGTCCTGGGATTGGTGGCGACGATGGTGCTCACCGGGCTGGCGGGCTTCGCCCATTCACTCCACGCCCTGTGGGTGCTCACCGCCCTGGCCGGACTGGCCCTTGCAGGCTTCATCGGCCTGGCCGCCTACGCGCAGGTCCTCGAGAGCCAGGGGGGCCAGCCCCGTCACGTAGCGCGACACGGCGCGCCAAGGGTGCCACGGCACGCGGCGGCCGGCTACCCGGGCGCCTGGGACGAGGACGACGATGCTGCCGACGGGAGCTACGAGTATCAGCAGGCCTCTGCAGGTCGCTGAGCCAGCCTGAGGGGCGGGGACTCGGGAGCGCCGAGAGGGGCCCAGAATCCGGTGCGGCTATCCTGGGTGGCCGCACCCGGGGGTGTAGCTCAGCTGGTAGAGCGCTACGTTCGCAACGTAGAAGTCGGCGGTTCGAGTCCGCTCACCTCCACGGACCAGGTTTCGCCATCTCGGGGTGAGTTGCGTAGAAACGGAGGGTCCGCGTAGTGGGAGATGTAGAAGAGGCCACTCCGACGTTGGATGCGGCAGACATGGCGTTGGTCACCCGGCTGGGGGTTCGGCGCCAGGTCAGCGAAGGGGAGTACCTCTACCGGGAGGGCGACGTCACCTACGACTTCTTCGTCCTGATCAGCGCAGACGTCGACATCGTGGTTTCCGTCGACGGTGGCGAGCGGGTCATCGTTCGCCAAGGCCCCGGCCGGTTTCTCGGCGAATTGAACATGCTGAGCGCGCTACGGACTTTCGTCTCGGCCAAGGTCGTCACCCCGGGCGAGGTTGTCGTGGTCCCCCGAGAACGGTTGCGGCAATTGATGGCGACGAGTCCTCGGCTAGGAGACACCATCCTGGCCGCGTTCGTCGCCCGGCGTGTGGTGCTCATGACCGGAGCCGCCCCTGCGGTCCGGGTCATCGGTTCGCAGTTCTCCCCCGAATCCCTCAGCATCAGGGAGTTCCTGGTGCGCACGCGCGTGCCCCATGAGTGGATGGATGCGGATCACGATCCCGAGGTGGCGGCCCTGCTGGGGGAGTTCGGCATCGCTGCGACCGAGTTGCCCGTCGTCATCGCTCTCGGCACGGTGCTGCGCCGGGCTACCCCAGGCGATGTGGCGGGCTGTCTAGGGCTCACGGTCGAGAGCCTGCCGGAGCACTGCTTCGATCTGGTGGTCGTCGGAGGCGGTCCAGCCGGCCTGGCGGCGGCCGTCTACGGTGCCTCTGAAGGTTTGCGCACGCTTGCCGTGGAGATGACCGCTCCCGGTGGGCAGGCAGGAATGAGCTCGAGGATCGAGAACTACCTGGGCTTTCCCATGGGGGTCTCTGGCGAGGAACTCACCCAGCGGGCGATCATCCAAGCCGAGAAGTTCGGGGCCAGTCTCACCGCGCCCTGCACGGTCGCCTCGCTCGGGCACCGCGCCGGTCATTTGGTGGCGCGTCTGAGCGACGGAAGCGAGGTTGCAGGGCGAGCCGTGATCGCCGCAACCGGCGCCTCCTACCGCCGGCTGGACGCCTTGGGACTCGGTGACTTCGAAGGCAACGGCGTGTACTACGCCGCCACCGAGGTGGAGGCCAGCATGTGCGCCCCGTCGCCTGTCGTGGTCGTGGGTGGCGGTAACTCGGCCGGCCAAGCGGCGATCTTCCTGAGTCAAGGCGGGTGCGCCGTCGCGCTCGTCATCCGGGGCCCAGATCTCGGCAAGGACATGTCGCGTTATCTGGTCGATCGGGTGGAGGCTGATCCCGGCATCACGCTTCGGACACGCACGACCGTCGCCGCCCTGGAAGGGGATGAGACCCTGCGAGCCGTCCATCTCGACGGCCCCGATGGCAGGACGGTCCTCCGGTGCGCCGGGTTGTTCTCCTTCATAGGAGCGGACCCTTCCTCGCGATGGCTTGATGGCTGCGCGGCGCTTGATGACCGGGGCTTCGTCCTCACCGACCTCTCGTTGACTTCCGACCAGCTCGGTCAGGGTTGGCAGACGCTCGCCCGGACGCCGCTGCCGTTCGAGACCAGCCACCCGGGCCTCTTCGCCGTCGGCGACCTGCGATCGGGATCCACCAAGCGAGTGGCGGCGGCCGTGGGTGAGGGCTCGGCTTCGGTGCGGTCCGTGCACCAGTACCTGGCCTTCTGATCACGACCGGCGTTCTTGCTCTTTCCCCTACCGTTAACCGATCCGCAGCAGGAGGTGCAGACATGACGAATTCGCTCGATCCAGAGGTTCCACCAAGCGGGGACGGCTGCGTGGAATGTCTCGAGGCGGGGGGCTGGTGGCTTCACCTGCGACGGTGTGCGGAGTGCGGTCACATTGGCTGTTGCGACAACTCACCCGGCCAGCACGCCACCGCGCACGCTCATTCGTCAGGTCACGCCGTCATCTGCAGTTTCGAGCCGGGTGAGGACTGGTTCTGGAACTACCGGACAAAGCAGTACATGGAGGGCCCTCGCCTCGCACCCCCGCTCCATCATCCCCTCGATCAACCGGTGCCTGGTCCAGCGGGACGAGTCCCAGCGAACTGGCAAGACCTTCTGGTGGAGTGACAACGGCGTCTTGCATGCCGACAAGCTTGGGGATCAGACGTGTGCGATCGACGGGGCGATCATCCAAATCGGGGATACCGGAGGTCGGTTGAGCCGCGATGAGGGGCGACCGCCAGCACCCCCGGACGTGGGTCGTGATACTCGAGCTCATGGACGAGGGCAACGTCGTGGAGGCGGTCTCCTCAGCGATGTCCGTGGCCTCACAGCTGTACCGACTGCTGACGGCGCATTCGGTGATTCGCTTCCGCCGAACTAGGCACGTTCCGCAGGATCGAGCCATGTCACGGCATCTTGCTCTCCTGGAGTGCCGAGCGGCGGTGCTGGGTTCCCAGTTGCACTCTGTCCCATCCTCGGATCCCGACTGGTCGTGCGCACGGTCGCCCACCGCAGCCGCATCAGGAGCAGGATGCACCACCATGCGGGGTCGACCTCGCCCGCAGCGAGGCTCAGGCGGCTCGAGGTGGCCGCCGCGTGGTGGTTGTTGTGGAGACCCTCACCGACAACCAGCCAGGCCAGCCACTGGCTGTTGGTCGCCTTGTTGTCGAAGGGTCGACGACCCCATCGGTGTCCGACCGCGTTGATCGCACCGCCGCCGAGCAGGTAGTAGGCGGCGTGGACACCCGCGGCGATGAGGGCCAGTTGCCATCCGACGAGCAACACCAGGAGACCGAACCCCAGACTGAGGCCGATCACGGCGTGGTTGAAGAGCACCCGGTCCCATCTGTCCTCCGGCAAGTCCCGGGCATATCTGGCGGTGGTGGTGGGGTCGCGGGCCACCTTCCGATACAGGAAGGCGTTTCCAAAGAGGACTCGAGGGAAGCCGAGGACCAGGGGCGAGTGTGGGTCACGCGGGGTGTCGGTGAAGGCATGGTGTTTGCGGTGAACGGCCACCCACTGCCGAGGGCGGATGCCGACCAGCATCCAGATGAGCACCCGACAGGCACCTTGCACCCCCGGGACGAGTCGCAAAGAGCGGTGGGAGAGGCTGCGATGGAGGTACACGGTGGTCACCAGGAGGGCGACCTGTGCGGTCAGCAGACCGAGGAGGACCGCGCCAAGGATCGGAAGCATGGATCGCCGCCGTCGCCCGGGATCAGTCGAGCTCGACGGGAAGGGGCATCGGCTGGCACTGCCGTCCCCATTCGACAGTGATGCCGTCCCTGCGCATGGAGGCCACGAACCAGGTGATCGAGAGGAAGATGGCCAGCACCGTCAGCCCCCAGGTGGCTGCCGTCCGCTCGAGGAGGAACGTGCGCAGCGAGAAGGAGAGAAGGAGCCAGAGCGTGATGCCGGCATTGACGACGAGCACGGTCGCCCAGAGCAGCGAGACCCTCACGAAGAACTGTCGGACCCGCGGGCGGGCCAGAAGCTCGGGATCGATCGGGCAGAAGTCATGGACGAAGCGCTGGGTCAGTGGCCGCCCGAGGGCGGCTGACCCGATGAGCACGAATGCCGCCGCGACGGCCGTGGCCATGGGCTGAGCGAAGTACACGATGGCGCTGCCGGTGATGAAGGAGATAGCGGTGCGTGCCGACAGGAGCGCCGCTCCCAGTAGCAGCATCGTTGAGATCCGCTCTCCCCGCCGGATCCTACGCAGGAGTGCCAGGTACGACCAAACAAGCGCAGCCAAGAGGGCGCCCCGGAACCCGGCAAGCAGGAGGACCCCGTAGAAGAGGGCTAGCGGGCCCACCACCGCTTCGAGCACGACAGGGCAGGCATGCCGCAGGGTGGACCGAGGTGATGGCAGCCCAAGATGCTCCCCGTCGGCCCCCTCGCGGTGAGGCGAGAGCTTGAGCGGGGAGATCCGCACGGTCGTTCCCACAGTCGAGGAATGGAAGGAAAGGTGTTGACGCACCGTCGTGGGATCCACCCCGAGGGGCTCCGGGTTGCGCAATGTGCGACCCTCGGCGGTCAGAGTGCCCGGACGCTCTTGGCCTGCAGACCCTTCTGCCCCTGCTCTGACTCGAAGGACACCTTCTGCCCTTCGGTCAGCTCCCGGTACCCGGAACCCTCGATGGACGAGAAGTGGGTGAATACATCGGGCGAGCCATCGCTGGGGGTTATGAATCCGAACCCCTTCGACGCGTCGAACCACTTGACGGTACCTTCGGCCATTTTGATTGCCTCATTTCTCCACGCTCGATGCTTGCGGGAGGACCTCTGAGGGCAACCGGCAATGACTTTCGACCCGCGTGATCCGGTCGAACTCACAGGCAGTGTAGCGCACCGCGCTGGAACTTCCCCTGCCGGGGCGTGCCAACGTCGAACTTCACGTCGCTGAGCACGCACACCAATCGACGGCCAGCAGCTTCGCCTCGGGGCGTGCCGTCGGGCCTCGAGCAGCGGATCTCGATTGACAAGTGACCTTTTGGGGTAACTATCCCTTGACTGTATAAGGCCAGCGTGTCATAATGGTTTCTATGGCACCTGGAAACCGCAAAGCCCCCAAGAGGTCCACCGCCTCGGAGTCCCGGTACTCGCTGGTCGAGTTCATGGACGACTTCCCCGACGATGAGACCTGCCTGACGTGGCTCTGGAACACCCGCTACAACCTGGGCGACACAACGGCCCACTGTGAGCGGTGCGGAGAGGTCCGCACCTTCCGGCGCTACGCGGCCAAGCAGCAGCGCCAGGACTGGACCTGCACGGCCTGTGGGCTGCACGTCCACCCCACGGCCGGGACGATTTTCCACAAGTCCTCCACCTCGCTGCACCTGTGGTTCTACGCCATGTACCTCATGACCAGCACTCGTTGTGGCATCTCGGCCAAGCAGCTTGAGCGCGAGCTGGGAGTCACCTACAAGACCGCATGGCGGATGTTCACCCTCATCCGCAACGAACTCATGACCCAGGACACCGACGCCACCCTTTCGGGCCGTGTCGAGATGGACGAGACCTACGTGGGCGGCAAGCCCCGGCTGGCCGACAAGGCGAAGTGGGACAAGGCGGGCACCCGCCAGTCCGCGGCCGTCAAGTGGGCGCACGACAAGAAGGTCCCGGTTTTTGGGATGGTGGAGCGGAGCGGCCGCATCCTTCGGGACGGCAAGACCAAGCCTGAGATCACCCGCCACGGCAAGATCGCCGCCTACGTAGTTCCCAAGCAGCCCCAGGCCGCGATCGTCGCCCACATCGACAACCACGTCGAGGAAGGGACCATCGTCTACACCGACGACGCCCGAATCTACGACCGGCTGGATGGCGACGGCCGGACGCACCGGACGATCAAGCACTCCGAGGGTGTCTACGTGAGCGGAGAGGTCCACACGCAGACCATCGAGGGGTTCTGGTCGCTGGTGAAGCGTGGCATCTCGGGGACGCATCACTCGGTGTCCCCCAAGTGGTTGCAGGGGTACGTGAACGAGTACGTGTGGCGGTTCAACCACCGCGACGACGGCCGCGGGATGTTCGCAGCGTTGCTGCTCCGGTCGGCCTTCCCGGTGAAGCTGTGAACTACCTCTTTCGCCAACATTTCCGGCATGGCCCGATTGCCTCGGGCACATTTCATCCGGGTCCAGGATTGTGGCGATGGGACCTGGTGGTCGCGTTCGTGCTGTTCGCCGGGGTGGCGGCGATTTACCTGCACCACCGCACAGCTCGGCGTAGTTAGGTCAGTCGGACTCGTCGGGTGGGGGGTTCTTCCGTGGCTTGGCCACTTTCCCCAGGTCACGAAAGACCTCTTCCCGCGTCGGGACCGGAATCTCCACCGGCTCGCCTTCTTGGGGCTGCGTGTCCTGCGTCGGGCCGTCCCCGTTGGTCTGCGGCATCGTCCTCCCAGGTTAGATCGTGAGTGGGGGCGACCTCGCTCTCGTCCGGCGAAAGCTCTACTGGGCGCAGCAGCATCTGGACTTGCTGAACACCGAGACCCGATCGTTCGTTGAATCGTATGGTGACCCGTTCGAGGTCCACTTCGATACCGCGGATGAGACCTACGTATTCGTTTTCCGTGAACGCAAACCCATCCCCACCCGATGGGGTCTCATTTTCGGGGACTTCATTGGAAACGCTCGCAGTAGCCTCGACCACCTTGTCTGGCAGCTCGTTCTCGCGAACGGAGCCGTCCCGGGAAGGCACAACGCGTTCCCCGTCTACGAAACTCGGCCTGCCTGGAATGCCAATGTCGAAAATCGCCCCGCTCGCAGGGGGGCTGGCCCGTTGGAAGGTATCGCTGCCACGGCATGGGCAAAGATAAAGGCTTTGCAGCCGTACCACGCTGGGAACCAGTCGCAGGCACATTTCACCTGGCTCGCCGGACTCAACACCATGTGGAACATCGACAAGCATCAGGTGGTCCACCCCTCTATTGCCTATGTCGCCGGAGTGGTCCCCCAGGTCACCGTCTCGCCGACGCAGTACTTCCTGCTCGGCTCCGTGCTGTACGGGCAACAGGCGCTTGTAGATGGCGCAGAGGTGGCACGTGTGCAGATTCTGCAAGTCACTACACCGGGCGACCGTGAGGTGCACGTGGATTTCACCTGCCCCCTCTCTGTAGCGTTTGGCGAAGAGGGCAGGGGGCTGGCTTCGATGGGTTTCTTGGACCACATCATGAAGCAGCTCCATGCATCGGTCGCCACGTTCGAGGACGAATTTTCCTGACGCCCTCACCGGGTACCGCCCGACTCATTCGTGCTTCTTTCCGCCCCCCGCTGTCGTTCCCTTTCTCCAGGCTGCTGGGTCGCCCCACTGTTCGACGGTTGGATACCCCTCGGCAACGAGAGCTTCGTTGACTTTTGTCCGAGTGCCTTTGGTCCCAGTGACCAAGACGGAGATGTTGGGTCCCACAATCTCAGCGAGATTGAGATCGGGACCGCCAGAGGATTTCCTCGCAACTGCGATGATTTGACGGACCTGGATGGCGGCCACCTCATCCCGAATGGCTTTGGCATTGCGCAACGGCCATCTCGCGAGATGGCCGACGTGAGCCGCATGCATAAGCAGCTCGCCCTGGGCTCGTTCTTGCGCGGACTCATCGCCCAAGATGCCTTCCATCGTGCCAAACATGAGGTCCGTGAACGCTTCGGTGATCTGACGCCGGCGCTCACGGAACCTGACCAACATTTCCGTTGCGATGACGCCGATCAGGATGGTTGCCCCACCAACGAAGCCTGCCAAGATAACGTCGCCAGTGCTCGCGCCAACGTGGACGTGTATATCCAGGGGCAAGGACGGCAGACGTGCGGGCAAGTGCGATCCAGAACTCGCTTGGGGGGTCATGTGGGCCATCCTGACCCAATGGTGGGGGCTCATCACCGCCTGGGGGGTCACCGTCCGGGCCGTTTGAGGACGCACCTGGGGGGGTATCGGTGGCATGGAGAGCGCATCCCACCGTGCTCTCGACTGCGCCCCCCCAGCACCGACCGGAGGGGCGCAGTCGCGTCGGGGCGGACAGGGTCGCCTCACCTTGCCAAGTTACCGAAGGGTAACACCCCGGCTTATACAGAGATGGGATAGTTACCCCTTTTGGTCACATATCATGGTGCTTAGTGGATGGCGACGACGACCATGTGTTCAGGGCGCTTGCTGACCCCACGAGACGGTTTCTCCTCGACCTGCTCTTCGAGCGTGATGGCCGGTCGCTGACTGAGCTCGAGGCCGAGGTCGAAATGACGCGTTTCGGGGTCATGAAGCACCTGCGCCAGCTCCACGAGGCGGGCCTCGTCGTCACGCGCCGTGACGGCCGGGTCAAGTTGCATTACTTGAACCCTGTCCCGATTCGCCTTATCCATGACCGGTGGATCGACAAGTACACGGAACGGCAGGTCTCGGCGCTTGCCGAGCTCAAGACTGAACTGGAGGCAGGGGCATGACCGCAGCCACGCAGGGAACTGAGACGGTCCAGATGTACCGCGTGTACATCAAAGCCGGCCCGGAGGCCGTCTGGGAGGCAATCACCAAGCCCGAGTGGACGGTGAAGTACGGCTATGCACCTCTCGTGGACTACGACCTGAGGCCGGGTGGTCACTTCCGTGCCTACGCCAACGAGGGCATGAAGGCGCTGAACTGCCCCGATGTCATCAGTGATGGCGAGGTGATCGAAGCCGATCCTCCCCGCAAATTGGTCCAGACCTGGCGTATGACCATGACGCCGGACATGGCCGCTGAGGCCTTCACCCGACTCACGTACGAACTCGAGCCGGTTCGAGGTGGCGTGACCAAGCTCACCGTCACCCACGACGTCTCCGGCGCACCGATGTGGGCTGCCGTCCTGAGAGGTGAGAGCGAGTCGGCTGGTGCCGGAGGCGGGTGGAACGAGATCCTGAGCGGGCTCAAGACCCTTCTGGAGACCGGCCATCAGCTGCCATTCCAAAGTGGACCCGCGTAACGCAGTGCTCGACGGGTGTATGCCCCAATTGCCGCGCTCAGGGCTGCCGCCGCCCGAGAAGGCACCCGCTCTGGTCCAATCGACCACGGGGTCGGTGCTGGCTTCGAACCGACAGCTCACGGAGGTCCAGTGCTACTGGGTTCGGGTTGATCCGCCATCCCCGGCCATGCCGGAGATGGCGGAGGTCATCGCTCCTCCCAGCTTCTGAGCGGCCTCAGGAGCGCGGCCTTCTTTCGCTGATGGCCAGACATGCGACGCAGGATGTCGTCCAACACCTCGATGGCGGTGTCGATGTGGGGTCCCTTGTTGAGCATGACTGCCTCTGCCCGCTGCGACATGGCCGCGTCGGTCACTTCAGCTCGAGAAGGTCTTCCGGTACGCGCCAGACGGTCGAGAACCTCGGTGGCCCAGATCACTGGCACGTGTGCCGCCTCACACAGCCACAGGATCTCCTCCTGCATCTCGGCCAGGCGCTCGTAGCCGGCTTCCACAGCCAGGTCACCTCGGGCGATCATGACCCCGAGCCGCGACGTCCGCATGGCATGGAGGAGGATCTCCGGCAGCCTGCCGAAGGCCGCCATGGTCTCGATCTTGAGGATAAGGCCCAGGTGATCAGCGCCAAGGGATCTGAGATACCGGTGGGCGTCATCGACGTCGCTTTCATGGCGGAGAAAGGACAATGCCACCATGTCGGCATGGGTGGCTGCGACCTGAAGCAAGGGAAGGTCTGCGTCCGAGATCGAGCCGACCGGGATCTCGGTCTCGGGTAGGTTGATGCCCTTCTCGGCCCGGAGCCGTGAGCCTTGGGGCGAGGCGTCGCTGATCCTGACCGCGATCTCGTCGGCGGAGACGGTATCGACCACCCCGATCAATTTCCCGTCGTCCAGGATGACTTTCTGACCTGGCAGCGCCGCATCGAAGATAGTCGCGAGCGTGCAGCCGATCCGGGCCTGGCCCGGCTCTCCGTGGCGCCACGGGACGGCCGGTGCGAGGTCGCGGGTCAGCACCAGCACATCGCCGACCTGGAGCAGATGGAACTGGGCGACGGGCATCAGGGGACCGACAGCGGTTTCGTCCCCTTTGCATTTGAGCGTCTGCCCGGTCTCCACGTAGGTCGTGTCCCAGACCTCTGCCACGAGCCTCTCCGCTGCCACATCGATGACCCGGAGCTCACGTCGGGACCCGCGGGTGTCTGCCATCTCGATGATGTCGCCAACCTGACGTCGGGCGAGCCAGCTGGCCTCGACCGGCAAGCAATCGTCTGGCCCCGGACTCCGCGTAGATCCGGCCTCCAGCGCCACGAAGGCGGGAACGACGGGCACACCCCGTAGGTCCCGGGTCGGCTGGATGTGTCTGACGAGCGGTCCGTCAACCAGTGGTCCCGTTCGCAGTTTCGGACCTGGCAGGTCCATGGAGATCCGACAGGGGCGGCCGACCTCCGTCGAAGCTTTGCGCACGTTGGCTGCCATCTGCTCCCAGATCGCCGGATCGTCGTGAGCCCCGTTGATACGAGCAATGTCCATGCCCGAGGTCACAAGGTGACGCACCAACATGTAGTTCACCGCCGCCTCCGTCGGCAGCGTCACCATGATCCGCGTCACCCTCCCCGCTGGGCGTGGACCGAAGAGGGCATCGGTATTGCGGTCGAGTGCACTGCGGCCCTCGTCGAAGCTGAGCTGTTCGGGTACTCCGCTCTGCGGGCTGTCGCTGAGCGCGGCGCGGACGCTCTGGACCGTGGCCAACACGTGCGGTTCGCAACGGCCCAAGGAGGAGAGCCCGCGAGCGCCCAACTTGCGTTGGAGGGAGCGCACGTCGGTCTGTCGCAGCGCAAGGTAGTGGATGAGGTTGACAGCGTCCGTGCGATGACTGGCGTGAACAGCCGAGATGTCCTCGGCGTGCACACGCTCCTGGCGCAGCATGGCTCGTTGTAGGTCGGACAGCTCGGCCGCGATCGAGGCCCGTTCCGGGTCGTCGTCGCGGAGGGTCACTGCGCCCTGCCCACGAGTGTGGCGCCGCGTTCTGTTGAACCTTGGAGAAGGCCGGTGCCCTGGCAACGCAGCAGGGCCGGCCCCGCTCCTGGATGCAGGAGCATGTTCGGCGCGGCGCCGCGTCGTTCTGGCAAGACCGAAAAGAACGCACGTGCCGTTCTGCGGTGGTCGGTCCCGATCCCGCCTGAAGGCCGTTGGAAGAAGGCGGAGGGAGTCTCGCCCGACACGATGGACCGCGAGCCCGGCACTGACCTGCCCCGGCAGGAGGATGCGGCCGCAAAAACCGCAGGTCGATTGCTGATGTTGGCATCTCCGTTTAGCCATTCAGACCTCATCGGCCAGCCGCCCTTCGCTCCCGATGAATCCATGATGCGGGGGTTACCCTCTGCGAGGTAGGGGCGAATTACCCTGACCAATGGACTTCACTGATCCGTCACCCGAATCGGTCTGGCAACCGGTCGGGGCTAGCCGAACGGAACGAACTCAAACGAGGTGGTCGTGACGTCGGCTCCAGCGTGACGACCACAGTGTCGCATCCTGATCACGACGCAGGCGCCGGCGAGGCCCCGATGTGCCGGGCTCGAGGCTTGCATCTACGGGTACCGGGCCGCCACTTTCGTTTTGGAGGGCGACTGACGAGGTGGTCGCTGGCCAAATCCCGAGGCTCGAGCAGAATCTGTGGCTCCCCATGGCCGCCGATCGGGCGTCGTCGAGGGCCGGCTGTCATTCGGGCCGCGAATCCGGGCCGAGGACCCAAGACGCAGGTCCCCCTCACTCTCGGATCGTGTTCAGGATGAGCCGGGGATGCTCCGGATCTCGCCGATGAAAGCCGTGAATGCCGGCTCCCACTCATTGGTCCACAGATCCCGGACCGGAGGCGGCATGTTGGCGAGCATCTCCACCTGATGCTCCTCGGGCAGGGCCTCGCGGACGAGCCCCAGAGCGAGCCACGGTTTGTCGCAGGCGAACGTACGCAATGCGTGTCCCGGAAGCTGGCCCCACTCTTCTGGCGCAATGTAGGCCGAGGCAATAGGCAGAACCTCGAGCTCTTCTTCAGTGAGGTGGGGGCGAAGCGTCTCATCGACAATGGAAATTGCATTCACGACCGCGTCGGCTGACGCCGAGGTGGGAGCCTGCTGCCACGCAGCTACGGCATCCCTCGCCTCCGACATCGGCTCAACGAGGAGCGTGTGTTGCGAGTCGATGCGCACGAGGAGTTCGGCGTGCTGAGGGCAGCGTGCTTCGAGCACGGGGTAGATCAGCTCGTCCTCCCCCTCGTGGTGAACGTGCAAGAATTCGAGCACGTTCTCGCAGTACGAGGCCACGATCGCGACCTTGGCGGGGTCGCTCCCGGCCCCGGCCACCAATGCGCCGACGCCGCCGAGCGACGAATGAAGTGCCGCATGTACGGCCCGCATGTCTTCCGTATTGGTCGTGTAGCTCCCCGGTGTCGTCATTTTCTTGCTCCGTTGCTTTTGGGTGTCTGGGGTTCCGTGCCGTCCCTGTCGGCGCGCACCCCACGTTGTGACCGCGAATGTTAGCGCCACAGCTGTGCTCGCGGGCAGGTCCGGGTCGGCAGAGATATCGAATGCTGACTCGGTGGTCCAGCGGATCATCCGGACCTGAGACCTCCTGCACAGGCCCCCCCTGCAGGAGATCCACCTCGGCTCGTGAACGACGAGCGATTGCCGCGCTGAGACAAGTGGGAGACGCCCAAACCCCTCAACGACCGTCAGCCGTGTAGAACTGGCGGAACCATCGACGGTACTGGGGGATGGGCCCGTCAACCTTCGTGACGATCGGGCGGTCGCGGTAGATCTTGTTCTCCCAGATCGGCACGTCCTGGGCGAACTGGACGTTCGTGATCTCATCGTTGAGCTTGGAGATCGACTCGGTGGCGCTGGCGTCAGGGAGGCGCTTCATGGAGAAGTTGAGGCCGACCTCGGTGATCTCGTCGTCCACAGGGGTCTGGGTGATGTAGGTGAGCATCTCGATCGGATGCTGGTTCACCTCGACGGCGACGATGCCTGGTCCCCAGACCGTGGTCTTGGTGTCCACTTCATAGCCGACGTCGGAGACAGCAGTCACCTTCAAGCTCTGTTCCACGACCATCGATGGACCGCAGAAGGCCACGTCGAACTTCATGTTCTCTGGCTGCCCCATGTCGTGAACGGAGGAGAAGTGGGACCTGTCGATGATGTTCTCCGTCAGGTCCTGCACGTGGACCCGCACCCGATAGGTGTTGGACCTCCACGGCGTCCACTCCTCCTCGTCGGACCGGTAGGCGATGACGTCGTAGCTCGGCGGATCGCCGGCCGAGTGGTACCAGACGAATAGCCGCCCGTTTCGTTCGCGCACCTCCCACGCTCGGGCAGTTGCGTTCGGAGGTCGGTCAAGCCCTGGGACCTCAACGACTTGGCCGTTCGCGCCGAACCGCCAGCCGTGAAATGGACAGACGATCCCGTCGCCGCAGACCCGGCCCCCGAATCCGAGATGAGCCCCCAGGTGCGGGCAGTGCGCATCGAAGACCCGCGCCGCACCGTCGTCGCCTCGGTAAGCCACCAGATCGCGGTCCAAGTACCGCAACGGCTTCAGATCCCCTGGAGCAAGATCCTCCGCGGATCCGATGGAGAACCACCCGTTGGGTGAAGACGGAAACGGGTAGCGCGGGCTCATTTGTCGACGGCAAAGCGGCCGGCGAACGCCCAGAGGGGAAGATCGGCACTGGTCACGCAGCCAGGGGAGGCGTCAACGACGGCAGGGATGGCGTTGAGGGCGGGCATGCCGGTGACGGTCATCCCCACCGAGGCAAACGCCTCCGGCGTCGAAAAATCCGTACCTGGCTTTGGAAAGATCATGTGCTTGCTATAGATGCACGGATCTCCGTCGATCTGCGAGATGTAGCACCCCTGGATGTCCCAGTGAGGATCGGTGTGAGGCGTCATTTGCCACTCGAGGTGTATCTCGATCTTCGGGACGTTGGCGACGGTGCCCACGTACTTGAGGTAGCAACCGCCGAGCGATCCCCTCGGCAGTCGGTACCAGCCGAGGTCGACGTCCTTGGTGCACGCGGCCAACTCGAATTCGAATCGGACCGCGTCAAGCTCGAGGCGCATGCAGTCGGCGATCAGTCGCACCCCGTCTTCGAAGACCCGGGTGTACTTCTCGAGCATGGAGGGAAGCATGGGATCGTTGACCGAGCGCCCGAAGCCGACTTTCTCCCAGGTTTCGACCGAATGGTGGCACGAGACGTCCACCGACTCCTTGCAGAGAACATGTTCGACTTCGGTGACGTCAGCGGAATGGACGATGGTGAGAATCTGGGCAAGCCCCGGATTCATCCCCGTCCCGTAGAAGGTCGATGTCCCACGCTGACACGCAGCCTCCAAGACCTCCGATTCCTTGCGACCCGAGGGATGCGTGTGATTGGTGTCACGGTGGTGGCCGGTGATCCAGTCCGCCGTCGTCACGATGTTGATGCCGGATTCCAGGACCCGCTCGTAGAGCTCCAAGTCGGGGAAGACCCCATGGAACGTCACGCAATCCGGATTGGCGCCGATGATCTCGTCAATGCCGCCGGTGGCGCGAACGCCGATTGGGCCGATTCCTGCGAGCTCGCCTGCGTCCTGGCCGACTTTGTCGGGCGTGTAGCAGTGAAGACCAACGAACTCCAGATCGGGGTGGTGCTGGATCCGCCTGATCATCTCCGACCCGACGTTGCCGCTGGCGACCTGGAACACGCGCAGTCTGCCACCACCACCACGTTGCGGACGGCTCATGCTGGACCTACCGAGCGGGGATCGAACCGGTGCCCATCTGTCCGTCGTAGCACAGAAGGCGGGTCGGTGCCTGTCGACGTCGGTGGTCCGCCCGTGGGGTCCCACACGGATCCAATGGGAACTGAGCCGGCACGTCGACCACGGACAGCGAGCTGGGTGAGCGGGGATGCGCCGAGTGCAGGAGAGGGGACTGGCACGTCGCCCCGGCTGAAGGGCTGACGAGGGCATCGTCGACCCCGGCGAAGTGAGGGACGTGAGCTGCGGGGGG
>JBKQNY010000139.1:0-5889 GCA_052145775.1 Acidimicrobiales bacterium | reverse complement strand
AGCTCGCGCAGCCCCATCGGGCCGCGGGCGTGGAGCTTCTGGGTGGAGATGCCCACCTCGGCCCCGAGCCCCAGCTCGCCGCCGTCGACGAACCGGGTGGAGGCGTTGACCACCACCGCCGCCGCGTCCACCTGGCGGACGAACCGCTCGGCGGCGGCGAGGTCGGCGGTCACGATGGCCTCGGAGTGGCCCGAGCCGAACCGGGCGATGTGGTCGACGGCGGCGTCGAGGTCGTCGACCACGGCCACGCTGAGCTTGAGGGCCAGGAACTCGCGGGCGAAGTCCTCCTCGGTGGCCGGCGCCACCCCATCCAGGACGGCCCGGACGCGCTCGTCGCCGACCAGCTCCACCCCGGCCAGGGCCCGGGCGGCCCGTGGCAGGAATTCGGCGGCCACCGCCGAGTGGACGAGCAGGGTCTCGGCCGCGTTGCACACGCCGGGACGCTGGGTCTTGGCGTTCACCATGATCTCGGTCGCCATGTCGAGGTCGGCGGCGGCGTCGACGTAGACGTGGCAGTTGCCGTCGCCGTCGAGCACGTAGGGCACGGTGGCGTGCTCAAGCAACGAGGCGATGAGGGCCGGCCCTCCCCGGGGCACCAGGCAGTCGATGACCCCACGCAGCCGCATGAACTCGACCGCCGTCTCGTGGCTGCCGTCGGCCACCAGGGCCACGGCGTCGGCCGGCAGGCCGGCCTTCTCCAGGGCCCGGCGCAGGAGGGTCACCACCGCCTGGTTGGAGGCGGCGGCGGACGACGAGCCGCGCAGGAAGGCGGCGTTGCCCGCCTTGAGGCACAGGCCGGCGGCGTCGCTGGTCACGTTGGGCCGGTTCTCGTAGATGACGCCCACCACCCCGAGCGGCACCCTGACCCGCTCGACCCGCAGCCCGTTGGGCCGGACCCAGCCGTCGAGGACCTCGCCCACCGGGTCGCCGAGCGCGGCCACGGTCCTGAGCCCCTCGGCCATCGACGCAAGGCGCGCCCCGTCGAGCCGCAGCCGGTCGACCGACGTCTCGCTGGCCCCGTCGGCGGCGGCCCGCTCGAGGTCCGTGCGGTTGGCCGAGAGCACCCGCTCGCCCTCGTCGACCAGCAGGTCGGCCGCCATGCGCAGGGCGTCGTCGCGCACGGCCGAGGAGGCACCGGCCACCCGGCGCGCCGCGGCGCGCACCGCGGCGCCCTGCTCGGCGAGGTCCGAAACCATCGGCTCAGGCTACCCGTGGCTCCCGGGCACCGACCGCAGCGGGCGCCGGCCGTCCTGGTCGAGGACGACCAGGTCGTCGCGGTGGACGACCTCTGCGGCGAGGTCGGCGGGGAGGTCCTCGCTGCGCCGTCCCAGCCACTCGGCCTTGCGCGAGGCCGGGCAGCGCACGATCCCCTTGGCGAACACCGCACCGTCGGGGCCGACCACCTCCACCGCCTCGTCGGGCCCGAAGGAGCCGGCGGCCGACACCACGCCGGCGGCCAGCAGCGACCGGCCCCCGTCGACCAGGGCCGCCCGGGCCCCGGCGTCGACCACCAGCGAGCCGGCCGAGGGCAGGGCGAAGGCGATCCACAGCTTGCGGGCGCCGAGCCGTACCGAGCGGGGCCGGAACACCGTCCCCACCCCCGCCTCGCCGGCCACTGCCGCGCTGAGGACCCCGGGCCGCTTGCCGTCGGCGATCACCGCCTCCACCCCCGACCAGGTGGCGATCTTGGCCGCCGCCAGCTTGGAGGCCATGCCCCCGCTGGCCGCCCGGGTGCCCGGGCCCCCGGCCACCTCCTCCAGGCGGGCGTCGATCTCGAGGACCTCCTCGATGAGGGAGGCCTCCTCGACCAGGCGCGGGTCGGCGGTGAACAGGCCGGCGGTGTCGGTGAGGAGCACCAGCAGGTCGGCGCCGACCAGGTGGGCCACGAGCGCGCTCAGCCGGTCGTTGTCGCCGAAGCGGATCTCCTCGTCGGCCACCGGGTCGTTCTCGTTGACCACCGGCACCACGCCCAGCTCGAGCAGGTGGGCGAGGGTCCCCCGCGCGTGCAGGTACTGCTGGCGGTGGCCGAAGTCGAGCGGGGCCAGCAGGACCTGCCCGGCCAGCAGGCCGTGGTGGGAGAGGCCGTCCTGCCAGGTCCGCATGAGGCGGGGCTGGCCGACGGCCGAGACGGCCTGGAGGACCGCCGGGTCGGTGGGCCGGGGCCCGCCGGCGCCGAGCGCCGACCACCCGGCGGCGATGGCCCCCGAGGTCACGACCACCACCCGGTCGCCCCCGGCCACCAGGGCGGCCACCTCCTCGGTGAGCCGGCCCACCACCAGGGCGTCGGTCTGCCCGGCGGGGTCGGTGACCGTGGACGTGCCGACCTTGACGACGACCGTGCGCCCGCTCACGGCGGGCCCCCCGCCCCGCGTCGGCGACGGCGCGGGCGCTCGGCGGGCCCGGGCCGGTCGAGCGCCCCGTCGGCGCCCTCCTTGAACCAAGTGAAGGAGACATCGCCCACGAAGACCACGTCGCCGTCGCGCGCCCCGGCCCGGGCCAGCGACCGGTCGACGCCGAGGCGCCGCAGCCGGCGAACCGACTCGGCCAGGGCACCGTCGTCGGTGAGGTCCGAGAAGGAGACCGCCCGCTCGGCGGCCCGTCCGGCGATCCGCCACTCGCCGGAGCCGAGGCGCTCCACCCGCACCCCCTCGGGGGCCGGGCGGTGGACGACCACCTCGTCGGGGGACGGGGCGGCCTCGGCCTGGCGGGCCTCGGTGACCAGGGTGGCCAGGCGCCCGAGGAGGTCGCTCACCCCGAGGCCGGTGGCCGCCGAGACCACCAGGTCGCAGGGGGGGCCGGGGGACGTCCCGGCCACCAGGTCGGCCCGCGACCCCACCACCAGGCTGGGCCGGTCCAAGAGCGCGGGTTGGTAGCGGGCCAGCTCGCTGCGGAGCACCCAGAGCTGGGCCTCGGGGGCGGTGCCGTCGGCCATGGCCAGGTCGAGCAGGAAGACCAGGCAGCGCGCCCGCTCGATGTGGCGCAGGAACCGGTGGCCGAGCCCGCGCCCCTCGGCCGCCCCCTCCACGAGGCCCGGCACGTCGGCCATGACGAACTCCACCTCGTCGTGGCCGTCCCGGCCCCCCGCCCGCACCACGCCCAGGTGGGGCTGGAGGGTGGTGAAGGGGTAGTCGGCCACCTTGGGCTTGGCGGCGGAGACCACCGAGATGAGGGTGGACTTGCCCACGTTGGGGAACCCCACCAGGGCCACGTCGGCCACCAGCTTGAGCTCGACGTCGAGCCAGCGCTCCTGGCCCCGCTCGCCCTGCTCGGCGAAGGCCGGCGCCCGGCGGGTGTTGGAGAGGAACCGGGCGTTGCCCCGGCCGCCCCGGCCGCCCTCGGCGGCCAACCACCGGTCCCCCGAGCCCGACAGGTCGCACAACAGCGCCCCGTCCCGCTCGCGCACCACGGTGCCCACCGGCACCGGCACCATGAGGTCGCCCCCCCGGGCTCCGTGGCGGCGCTTGCCCGAGCCGTGGCCGCCGTCGGTGGCCCGGCGGTGGGGGTGGTCCCGGAAGCCGAGCAGCGAGGCCTGATTGGGGGTGGAGACGAGCCAGACGTCGCCGCCGCGCCCGCCGTCGCCGCCGTCGGGGCCGCCCCGGTCGACGTGGGCCTCGCGCCGGAAGGAGACCGCTCCGGCCCCCCCGTCCCCGGCCCTGGCGTGGATCTGGGCCTCGTCGACGAACCCGGACATGGCGCCAATCCTACGGGGACCGCCTACGTCCCCCCCGACGACCTCTCGGCGGCACGGCCCAGCCGCGCCGCGCGCTCGGCCACCTGGCGGCACGCCTCGTCGGCGTCGACCGTCGTGCACCTCCCCGCCGCCACCACCTGGCGGCCGCCCACCCACACGTCGGTGACCAGCCGGCTGCCGGCCGCCCACACCAGGTGGGAGAGGAGCTGGCGGTCGTCGCCGGCCGGGAGAAAGCGCGAGTCGGCCAGCTCCACCCGGACGAAGTCGGCGGCCCGCCCCGCCTCGAGGACGCCGGTGGCCAGCCCCAGCGCCTCGGCCCCGGCCCCCGTCGCCAGCCACAGCGCCTCGGCCGTGGGCACCAGCGAGGCGTCGGCCGCGCTGGCCCGGGCCACCAGCGCCGCCATGCGCAGCTCCTCCCACAGGTCCAAGGTGTCGTTGGAGGCCGGACCGTCGGTCCCGAGCCCCACGGCGATCCCCCGCGCCAGCAGCTCGGGGAGCGGGGCCACCCCGCTGCCCAGCTTGGCGTTGGACTTGGGGCAGTGGGCCACGGCCACCCGGTGGGCGGCGTAGCGGTCGAGGTCGGCGTCGGAGAGCCACACCGAGTGGGCGGCCAGGACCCGGCCGTCGAGGAACCCCAGCCGCTCGAGGAGCTCGACCGTGCCGCACCCGTGCGCCTCGCGCACCTGGCGCTCCTCGGCCGCGGTCTCGGCCACGTGGATGGTCACCGGGGCCCCGAGCCGCTCGGCCAGCGCGGCGGTGGCCGCGAGCCCCTCGGCCGACACCGTGTAGGCGGCGTGGGGCCCGAGCCAGACGGTCATCCGACCGCAGCGGCCGTCGAAGTCGGCGTGCACCGACTCGGCCTCCTCCAGGGCGCGCCGCCAGCCCGACGAGGGACCGGCGTCCCCGAAGACCGCCGGGGCGAGCACGCAGCGGATCCCCGATTCGAGGGCCGCCTCGGCCACGGCGCGCGAGCGCGGGTACTGCTCGCAGGTGGTGGTCACCCCGTTGCCCAGCAGCTCGGCCGCCCCGAGCCGCATGGCCCACCGCACGTCGTCGTCGGTGAGGACGGCCTCGAGGGGCCAGACCGCCTCGGCCAGCCAGCGCGAGAGCGGCAGGCCGTCGCCCGCCCCGCGCACCAGCGTCATGGGAGTGTGGGCGTGGCAGTTGACCATCCCGGGCAGCACCAGCCCGGCCAGGTCCCGCACCGCTCCGGGCGCGGGCGGCGCCGCCGCCGCCGGCCCGGCCCAGACCACCTCGGCCCCGGCCACGTCGAGCGCCCCGGGGCGGTGGACCGTGCCGGCGCGGTCGCCCACCACCAGGGCGGCGGCCAGGTAGCGGGTGGTCGCCGCGGGGGCCGCGTCAGCCGTCGTGGCAGTGCCCCTCGGCCGAGGCCGGGACGTCGAGGGCCGGGTTGGCGTCGAAGAAGCCCACCGGGAGCAGCGAGAAACCGGTGTACTCCACCGGCATCACCGGCCAGTCCTCGGGCCGGGGGATGTGGGTGACCCCGAAGGTGTGCCACACCACCAGGTCGCGGTCGACGATGGGCCGGTCGGCCGCCGTCCACCGGGGCAGGCCGTCTGTGCCCTCGTGCTGGTTGGGGTGGTCGCCGGCGGCGCGCAGCTCGGTCGGGTCGTAGGGGGTGACCCAGAGGTTCTTGGTGGCGAAACGGGCCCGGCGGCCCACGCTCGAGTCCGGGTCGGCCAAGAGGGTCGGCACCGAGCCCGGCACCAGCTTGTAGGCGGTGGGCCGCCCCAGGGCGTTGGACGCGCCGCGGTTGGCGATCCGCCAGTTGCGGCTGGTGGCCGGGTCGACCACCCGCTGGGCGGCCTGCTCGGTCTCGAGCAGGGTGGCCACCGGCGAAAAGGCGTTCCCCCAGGGGTTGTCGGGACCGGGCGGGTCGGGCCTGGTGTCCACCTCGTAGACGGCGTTGCTGGGTCCGTCCACCTCCATGTCGAGACGGACGTTGAACAGGTGCTGGTGGACCGGGGCGGCCAGCTGGGGTGCCACCATCGAGGCGTGGTCGGGCTCGACCCCCGGGGCCACCGCCTGGGTCGACATGATGCCGGTGAGCTTCACCTCGAGCTGGACGGTGCCGTCGAGGTACAGGTACCAGTAGAAGCCGTACTCGTAGTTGCCCACGGTGGCGATCGAGCTCACCACCAACCGCCTCGAGCGGCGGACCTCGATGCGGCCGGTGT
>JBKQNY010000138.1:0-3683 GCA_052145775.1 Acidimicrobiales bacterium | reverse complement strand
ACCCGCCGGCTGCACTCGTCGCTCGGCTACCTCAGCCCCGCTCAGTTCGAAGCGCTCCACAGCAACGCCGACCGTCAGGCGGCATGATCAACACAAGCAACCTGTCCGTCGAACCGGATCAAGCCCAATCGGCCGTTCCCGCCTCCCTACGGCGTCAAGTGCGCGGCAAAGAACGCGAGGATGCGGCTACGGGCATCTTGAGCAGCGACCTCGTGGTAGCCCGATCCTGGCGAGAGTATTCCGAAAACCGGCTCCAACACTGAGAACGGGAATGAGTTCTTGTCTCCAGCCCCTTCGTGGTCATTGAGAAAGGAGTGTCCGGCCTCCGGGTACTCCTTGACATCGTGTTCGACCCCGACGACCGTCAATGCCCGCTCAAGGCGATCGGCGGCCCCTCGCAAGGTGCGATCCTTGCCGCCATAGCTTCCGACAATCGGGCAAGCCCATCTCAGGAAGTTGGCCGTGTAGGCGTCCTTCGGAGCAGTGCCGTAATTGACGCTCGCCACCGTGAACCCGCGGTCGGCTGCGAGCAGCAAGGCAAACCCCCCTCCCATGCAGTAGCCGATCACCCCGATCCTGCCAGTGCAGTCATCACGGGCTTGCAGCCACGCTCGCGCCGCCTCAATGTTGTCGAACGACCATCCTCGTCCTGCGCGCACGTCGCGCATGATGGAGATCATGCAGGTCACCTTCCCTCTTCCGTAGAAGAGATCCGGCGCTACAGCGAGGTATCCCTCGCCCGCAAGCCAGTCAGCCTGGTTGCGTAGGTCCTGGCTCATTCCCATTGCATCGTGAATGACGACGACACCTGGCCAAGGACCCTCGCCTGAAGGCGCCGCAAAGTAGGACGGCAGCTCACCTTGGGTGGGGATCATCACCTCCGGCATCACGTCTCCCTGGAGGGAATTGGTCCTGGACCATCCGCATGGTCGGAACCATCTGTTGCAACACGTGCCGCGATCCGTTTGCCCCACTCGGTGGCACGGGTCACCTCGCCCTCGACGAGGTGGGTGTCCTTGCCGGCCACGACGAAGCTCTCAGGTTTGGCCACCATCCTCAGCCCGCGGCGGCGGAGGGACCTGCTGATCCCCTTTGAGGCCCTGCCCGTGAAAAGGGACACACCCTGCGCCCTGGTATCGAAGGCGGCGGCCGCGACCGTCACAAGATCTAGAGCCGGGATCCACTCGCGTAGCCCCGGACCGTCGGCGTCAGGCTCGAGCACCAGTGGGCTGCCCGGCTTGCGGGCCATGGCACCTGCCATCCGGCGCGAACGGGCGCGGCTCATACCGTGCAGGTGGGTGGGCCCACCGGCGACCACTAGGTCGACGCCCTCGAGAACGTCGGCCGTCGCCTCCCTCACCGGCAGCACGGCCACCTCGACCGTGGACGCCAGGCCACGGCCGATCGCCTCGGCAACCAGTCGGGTATTTCCAAACATCGACTCGTACACGACAACGGCCCGCGTGACAGAACCTGTAGCCATGCGACCATCATGCCCCCGCTCCTGTCTCCAGGCACAGAGGCGTAGGTCCCCGCTATCCCGATAAGCCGCCGAGAGGTAGCCCGTAAAGTCAGCCTCTCGATGTCCCAGAGCGCCGGAAATGTGCGCTCCGGAACTGGCAATCATCTCGTTCTTCCATCTGCGGGTCGCCCCTCAAAGGGTCAAACCAACGACCACCCTCAGGGCCGTCCGGCATGCGGCACACCGACTGGTTGGACTAGCACAACCCCTTCCGATGCAGTGCCGCCGGTGTAGTGATTGGCCACGATGTACAGAGTTCGGCCGTCGCCGCCGCCAAGCATGCACCCGAAGCAACCGCGGTCCGAAACGACCGATTCCAGCACCTTGCCGCCTTCCGCGACACGCGTGCAGCACCTACCGGGAACGCTGGCGTACCAGATCGCCCCTTCGGCGTCCGCGCAAATCCCGTCCGGAGCGGACCCCGCTCCAAGGTCTGCCCAGACACGTCGGTTAACGAGGTCACCCGACTCGGTGATCGTCCAAGCCGTCAGTCGGTCCGCATGCGACTCGGCGAGCACGAGAGTGTCTTCTTCGAGAACGACCATCCCGTTCGGGAACCACACGTCGTCAGCGACCTGGCGACTGCTGCCGTCAGGCAGCACGACGCTCACAGTCCCCGGCTTCGGCTCCTCCCATGGCATCGAGCCAGGCTTATCCACCCAAACACGGCCAGCAGCATCGACCACGATCTCGTTGAACGCCTGCCCGGTCGCGCCGTAGGGCGACAACTCTGGTCCTGCCACCACCCCAGCCGGGGTCGTTGCAACAAGCTGGCCATCGGGCAGCCAGTCGATCGAGAACGGCAACCCGTCGACGCGCGCCATGACGTGTCGGTTGGCATCGCCGTCGAATACGAGCACTTCACCGGCCAGCCAATCGCACATCCAGAACCGGCCGTCATGCCACCGGGGGGACTCGCCCATCTGGATCCCCGTCGCAAACAGTTCAGTCATGACGGTGCAGATGCATCCAGCCGCTGCTTCTCATCAGTCACCATTGTGCCCCACTTCAAGTTGTGTGAACTGTCTGCTGGTGCCTACCGCCCGCCATCGGCGCACTAGACAGCGCGCGCCGATATGCGAAACGAGCGTCCCCTAACAACGCGATCGCGATCACACCACCCTCGCACATACCGCCGGGTGGAGACCACGGTCTGACTGTCCCAGATCGCTGCCGGTTCTGAGGGCACGTTCCGGCCGTTCCGACACCGAAGGCTTGCTCCCGCGAGCGGCGCACCCCGTTGAGATTCGACGTGCCGCCCAAGCACTCGGCGTCTCGGAGCAGACGGTCATCGGCAACATTCGCGATGGCAAGCTGCCGCCGCGAGTACGGGTCGGTTGCCAGCTGCGGTGGCGAGAAGCCAATCTGGCGACCTTGTTAGCCGAATCCGCCTGACAGCACCCGACGGGTGTGATGGCAGCCGCCAGGCTACTGGCACGCCCAGGCGTGGGGGAAGGGTAGGGGGTGCGCCAGCGGGAGCGAGTCTGCTCCACTCCCGGCCCTTGAGTCGAGATTCTTGGCCTGCGCGTGGGCTCGCCCACGGAGGACTTAAGTGGTATCCGCGCCGCCACGTGTGACAGATGTGAGACTTATCGGGTGAAACCAACGGCTCTGTTGGAACGTCCAGTTGCCGAGGAAGTGCCCGGCACGCACGAGTACGAAGGCGAGTCCTTGCGGATGAGTGCGAGCCTCGGTGACGAAGCGGAACTAGTTCCTTTGGGCCCCGATACGCCCTCGCTGCTCATCTGGTAGCTGCGCCGCCGCCGCCGGGGGCGGGGTTCGCCTTGCTGGGCGTCTTCCCATGACCCGCTCGCTTGGCAAAAACGTCTGTACGTGCCCCCGTCCGCCTGGTGGTGGTCAGGCTCCAAGGGCCTTCCGCTCTGCCCCCGACCGCTCGATTCCAGCCACCGATATGGCGATGCCGTAAACCCGTCCACCCGTTCGTGCCGCCACGGCTCTTGCCGATGAGTACACGCCGCCTGCCGGAGTCAACGGCCTTCACCAGGTGGATGCAGACACTCCCGGAGACTCGCGTTAGCCCTGATCTTGCAGTAAGTGTCTGGTGACGGGCCGATCCGGCCCGCACAGGACGACGGCGAGTTGCTGAGTCGTCTCGGACACCGTCATCGACGGCGTTGGGGCTGTCTCGACGGCCGTCGTG
>JBKQNY010000137.1:0-11873 GCA_052145775.1 Acidimicrobiales bacterium | reverse complement strand
TGTGATGGTCGGGGCGCTCGGCACGGTGTAGGGGATCACGACGTTGGAGCTGGACGAACGGGGGCCGTCGCCCTTGGCGGTGACGGCGCGGACCCTAAAGGCGTAGGAGGACCCGTTGCTGAGCCCGGTGACGGTGCAGGTGAGTGTCCCGGGGGTCGAGCAGGTCTCCAGCGACGACGTGGCTGTCACCACGTAGCGGGTGATGGCGAAGCCGTGGGATGTGGAAGAGGCCGACCATGTCGTCGTGACCGCCTCGTTGTGCGGTGTGGCGGTGATCGATCCGGGCGCGTCGGGCAGTGTTGTCGGCACCACGGCGTTCGATGTCTTCGTTGGGGGGCCTGTCCCCTGGCCGTTGTGCGCCCTGACGGTGAAGGTGTAGCTGACGCCGTTGCGAAGCCCTAAGACGTAGCAGTCGTTCGACGAGGTCGTGCAGGTGAGCCCTGTGGGCGTGCTGGTCACCGTGTAGCTGGTGATGGCTGTGCCGTTGTCGGCGTCGTTGACGACCTGCGCTGTGCCCGGGGGGATGAGATCCGCTGGGTCGTACCATGTGACCTCTGCCGATTCGAAGGCGGCTGTGGCGTTCACGGTGAGCGGGGCGGCGGGGACGGACTTGAGCACGATGGACCCGGCTGTCGCCGTCGGGCTGGACCCCACTGTGTTGCGGGCGGTCACGGTCACCTTCAGCGAGATGCCGTAGGGGAGCCCTGTGATCGACAGCGCACGCGCTGTACCGCCGACCTTTGTTGTCTTTGTGAGGAATGTGACCGAGCGGGAGTAGGACTTCTTTGTGTGTGTGAGCAGGGTCCCGGTGGCCTTCACCACATAGGCCGTGACCGCGTTCCCCCCGTCGTCGGCTACCGGCAGGCGCTGCACGCGGACGGTCAGCGTTGTTGTGATCGACACGAGCCCGAGAATCGACGGGGCCACGGTCGGCGCGGTGGCCGGCACCACACTGCTCGAGGCTGTCGATGTGGGGCCTGTCCCGTCGCCGTTCTTCGCCCGCACCCGGAACGAGTAGGCGTCCCCGTTCACGAGATTCTTGACGGTGCAGCTGGTGGCGGTGGCGCCCGCTACCGTGCAGCTTCGGTTTGTCGGTGTGCTGGTCGCGGTGTAGCTGACGATCTTTGTGCCGTTTGTCGACGGGTCCTTCCAGCTCACGGTGGCTGACGCGTTTCCGATTGACGCCGTGACTTCGGTGGGGGCACCGGGGACCGTGGACGGGATCACCGGGGCCGAGGCCGCAGATGACGGACCGAGCCCGACGTCGTTGGTGGCGCGTACCCTGAACGTGTACGCCTTGCCGTTGTCGAGGCCGGGGACGACACAGGTGAGGGCTCCTGTGGTGGAGCAGGTCTTCGATGTGGGGTTGCTGATCACCGTGTAGCCGGTGACGCTGGCTCCGTTGCCTGTCGCCGCCGTCCAGGTGACCTGGGCCTGCTGGTTCCCCGCAGCCGCCGTCGGCGCCGGAGGGGCATCGGGAACCAGCCCCGGGGTCACCTTGACCGTGGGTGTCGATGTCGGTCCGGCGCCCTTGCCGTTGGTGGCGTGGACCGTGAAGCTGTAGGCAACGCCGTTGGTGAGGCCGCTGACGTAGCATGTCGACCCGATCGAGTGGCAGCTCTTGTCTGTGGGCGAGCTCGTCACTGTGTAGCCGGTGACCTTTGTGCCGCTCGCTGTCGCCGGTGTCCAGATGACCTCGACCGACTGGTCGGCCGCCTGGGCCAGCACGTCGACCGGCTCACCGGGGACGCCCGCCGGGGTGATCTCCCCAGAGGTGGCGGGCGGGCCTGTACCGGCGCTGTTGGTGGCAGAGACCGTCACCCGGTACGCGGTGCCGTTCGTCAGGCCGGTCACTGTCGCCGACGTGGCTGTGCTGCCCACCGACTTCGTTGACTTGACTGTGGTCCCGATCTCGGCACGGGCGACGTAGCCGGTGATCGCGGCCCCTCCGTCCTTGGCCGGGCTCACCGGGTTCCAGGTGAGGGCGATGGACCCGCTCCCGGCGGTGGCCGAGGTGAGCACCGGTGCTGTGGTGGGTGGCGAGGCGGGGACGACGGCGACCGAGGGTGTCGATGTGGGTCCGGTGCCCCGCCCGTTGGTGGCGGAGACCTTGAAGGTGTAGGAGGTGCCGTTGGTGAGGGCGAGCACTGTGCAGGTGAGGTTCGTGGTTGCCGTGCACGTCTTGCCTGTGGGTGTGCTGATGACGTTGTACTTGGTGATGGGTGTGCCGTTGGCGGGCGGTGCCGACCAGCTGACCTTGACCGCGGCGTTGCCCGACGTGACTTTCAGCCCGGTCGGCGCGCCGGGGGTGCTCTGCGGTTCCACGGTGTTCGAGGGGGTCGATGTCGGCCCTGTGCCGGCGCCGTTCGTCGCCCGCACCCGGAAGCTGTACGTGTCGCCGTTGGCCAGGCCTGACACCGTGCACGAGAGGGTGCCTGTGGTGGTGCAGGACTTGGCTGTCGGCGAGCTGGTGACGGTGTAGGAGGTGATCGGCAACCCGTTTGTGGCCGCCGCGCTCCAGCTGACCTTGGCCGAGGCGGCGTGGGCCACGGCTACGACATCGGTGGGTGCCGAGGGCTTCTGCGCTGTTGTGGCGGCGGCCGTGCCGGGTACGGCGGCCTGGGCCACAAGGGCCCCCATCGCCGCGACGGCGGTTGCCGCCAGCAGTGCGCCGCGCCCGCGCCCGGCGAATGCGCACAAACGTTTGTGTGGCCCCCGAGGCCCGAAGAGCGGCCGAGCTGACGTCATGGTTTCCCCTTCCCAAGGTTTGATGGCCGAAACGTTACAGCGGGCCGGTGACCTGGGAAAGGACTTTCTTTTGCGGGGTACGGGCGGCGGGATCGGGGGCGAGTAGTCTCGCCGCGCATGACCCAACCGAGCTTCGTCCCCATCTCCGAAGCCGACCAGGTTCGCCCGGCCCGCCGGCTCAAGGTGCCCGGGCCGTGGTCGGCGGCGCGGCCCGCCGAGCTGCGGATCCCGTCACGGCCGGCCGGCCCCGGCATGGGGAGCCCCGGTCCCGACCAGGGCTTCGCGCTCCAGCTGGCCCACCGGTTCGCCGACCGCCTGGTCCTCGCCGAGGGGGAGTCCGAAGAAGACGTCCTCATGGGCTCGGCGCTGGTCGCCTCCAGGCGGGCCGCCCTCTTCGGCCGGGCCCCCTGCGTGCACGACCTGACGGTGTCACTCTCGCTCTGGGGCTTCCTGGCCCCGGCGCCCTCCGAGCTGGCGGACGCCCGCCGGCAGGCCTTCCGGGGAGCCGCGCACGACTACACCGTGCAGCGGGTCCTGGTGGACTGCGTGCCCGAGGGGGCGCTGCGGCTGACCCCCGACGACCTCGAGGGGTGGGCAGGGGACGGCGGCTGGCGGGAACTCCTCGCCGGCGAACGAGGGCAGAGGGCCGCCACCCCGGTCGGTTGATGGGCGCCGACATCGAGCGGCTCGAGATCGACGCCAACGACCTCACCTTCAGCGCCCGGGCCGCCGGACCGCACCTCGGAAGGCCGGTGCTGCTCCTCCACGGCTTCCCGCAGTCGTCATGGTGCTGGCGACCCCAGCTGGCCCTCCTGGGCTCGGCCGGGTACCGGGCCGTGGCGCCCGACCAGCGCGGCTACGCCGTCGGCGCCCGCCCGCTGGCGGTGGCCGACTACGCCCTCCCCCGGCTGGTAGCCGACGTGCTGGCCATCGCCGACACCATGCAGATGCCCACCTTCGACCTGGTCGGCCACGACTGGGGCGGCATGGTGGCCTGGGTGGTGGCGGCCCGGCACTCCGACCGGGTGCGGACCCTGACCGTGGTGTCGACCCCCCACCCCGAGGCCCTGCGGTCGACCCCGGCCGGCGGCGACAGCTCCTCCGGCGACCCCTCGGGGTTTATGGCCCTCTTCCAGCGCCCCGACGAGCCCGAACGGCTCCTGCTCGGACCCGACGGCGACGGATCGGGGCTGCGCGACCTGCTGGCCACGACCGGCCTCGCCCCCGAGCTGGCCGACGAGTACGTGGCCCCGCTCACGCGGCCCGGGGCGCTGACCGCCGCCCTCAACTGGTACCGGGCCATGTCCGAGGCCGACGTGGCCGGGCTCCCGCCGGTCGTCGTGCCCACGCTCTACGTGTGGTCGACCGGTGACCGGGCGCTGGGCCGCCCGGCCGCCGAGGCCACGGCCGAATGGGTGGCCGGCCGCTACCGCTTCGACGTCCTCGAGGGGGTGAGTCACTGGGTGCCCGAGGAGGCCCCCCAGGAGCTCGGCCGCCTGCTCCTCGAGCACCTTTCGTCGGTGTAGCGGCGTCGGGGGGGCCGTCGACGTTCTGCGAGAATGGGGCGATGGACGCCCCCGCCTTCGGCCTCACCGACACACAGCGCCAGTTCCGAGAGACCCTGCGCCGGTTCTGCGACGAGCGGGTGGCCCCCAACGCCGCCGAGGCCGACCGCACCGCCTCCTACCCCTGGAAGTCGTTCGAGGCCTGCCGCCAGATGGAGCTGCCCGCCCTGGGTCTGCCGCCCGAGTTCGGCGGGGCCGGCGCCGACCACGTGACCCAGGCCATCGCCGTCGAGGAGCTGGCCCGGGTCTGCGCCTCGACCTCGGTCACGCTCCTCATCTCCAAGCTGGGGATGATCCCGATCATGAACTGGGGCTCCGAGGAGCTGAAGCGCCGATACATCCCGAGGGTCGCCTCGGGGGAGGCCCAGGCCAGCTACTGCCTGTCGGAGGCCGACGCCGGGAGCGACGTGGCCGCCATGCGCTGCCGGGCGGTCAAGGACGGCGACTCCTACGTGCTGACCGGCTCCAAGCACTGGATCACCAACGCCGGCATCTCGGACACCTACACCGTCTTCGCCAAGACCGACCCCGACGCCGGCCACCGAGGCGTCTCCTGCTTCCTGGTGGAGGCGGAGTGGGGGGTCAAGGTGGCCAAGCTCGAGGACAAGATGGGCTTGCGGGGCAGCCCCACCGGCGAGATCGTCCTTGACGAGGTCCGGGTGCCGGCCTCGAACCTGATCGGCGAGGAGGGCCGGGGGTTCCACATCGCCATGCACACCCTCGACCGGAGCCGACCGACCATCGGGGCCCAGGCGGTGGGCATCGCCCAGGGGTCCATCGACCACGCCGCGGCCTACATGAAGGAGCGCCAGGCCTTCGGCGGGCCCATCGCCGACCTGCAGGGACTGCGGTTCATGCTGGCCGACATGGCCATCCGCACCGAGGCCGCCCGCACCCTCGTCTACCGCGCCTGCGGCCTGGTCGACGACGACCCCCACGGCGAACTCAACGCCATGGGCGCCATGGCCAAGTGCTTCGCTGCGGACACGGCCATGGCCGTGGCCACCGACGCTGTGCAGCTTCTCGGTGGCAACGGCTACACCAAGGAGTTCCCGGTGGAGCGGTTCATGCGCGACGCCAAGATCACCCAGATCTACGAGGGCACCAACCAGGTCCAGCGGGTGGTCGTCTCCAAGCACCTGCTTGGATAGGCGACATCCCGCCGACCGCCGTCGCTCGTCGATGACATCTCCCCACCCGACGACCTGGGCCTCTGGCGGTCGGGTGGGCTCACGACAGGGCATGGCAGGAGCTCGTGTTATGCCGCTGCCGGTCCGGCCGATGGGCTGGGTGGGCGCTGGGCGGGACTCTGGGAGCGGAAGCACCCTGTCCTAAAGGCCAAAATCCCCGCCAGCCGGATGGCCACCTCGCCACCTGTCGGGCGGGACGCCGGGCGCCAGCTCACGCGGGCCTGGGTCGGGGAGGGAGACGCCTCGCGGGCTGTGAGGCCACAGGTCGGTACCCGACGACTGTTCGCAACCCCACCCGGCTCGGGAGGCACGCCGACGATGGGCTAGGTGCGCGAGGGTCGCTTCGGTGCAAGGCGCCGGGAGCGGCCCCGCCGTGGTGATCGTGCCCGGCGCTGCCTTCCGGCGTTGACCGTGACGTCGGCGCCCGCACTCTCTGCGGTCATTCTGGCAACCGCTCAGGATGTTGACGTGCTGCTCGCGGTGAATTCACGGCCATTCGTCGTGGAGAGAGACGTGGGCAATGACCTACCGGTGGTCACTCCACGCTCGGTCTTGACGGGCGGCATCGGGCGGACCGACCAGGAGAGAGCCGGCAAGCGGTCGATGGACGCTGGAGCGGTAGGGCGAGCGCGGGTCGGCACCCGCAGCGTGGGATCGGCCGTTCCCGGGAGGTGGCGACCACCGAGGCCGCCACCGCGGAGGCCTGTGCACTTCGCTCCTATACCTCAAAATCAATGGTCGAACAATAGGTGCTATCTCCCCTTGCCAGTCGGGACCACGTAGTGGATACTCGCATGAGCGGTCCATGGAGCAAGGCGGAATTGCTCATGGAGATTGAGGGAGAAGATGGCGGAATTGGCACAGAACGCTGTGGGATCGCGGCCGTCCCCACGGCCGTGTGAACGCAATTTCTTGGTCGGAGCGTGATACATCGGCACAGCTGTACTAACGACGCCATACAAAGCTCCCTATAGCGAATGTGGAAAGTAGTTCCCTGCACCAGAGGTGAGGAATGATCGATGACTGAAGACCGCAAGGGTGGCAGCGTACGGCTGTTCTCTTGGCGATCGTCCTCAAGTCGGCGACCTTTAGGAGCACGGTGCTGGGCGTCGCCGGCGTCGGCAACTGCGTCACCTGCTAACTCCTCGTGCAGGCCGACTTCGGTACCTGACGCCTGTGGCATCACGGCCACCATCGAGGGCTCCAAGCTCAAGCAGTCATGCTGCGTGGACACCGGACCGGCCCTGCTCCCCGCGTCCTCCCTGGTCAGGGCCGTCCCTCGCCCGGGGAGAGAGCAGTGGGTAGTCGACGAGCACCACCTGGGAATCGGGGCATCCTCCGCTCCCCCGTCCGTGGCCCACGCCTGCCGCGCATCAAAGCTCGTCGATGCCCCCGGCAGGGTGTGCACCGCCCTAACTCGATCGGGCAGCGCCCTGGAGGAGTGGGCACCCAGGGTGGTCTTGCCCTCGACGACGCACCACCACGTCCCATCCCAGCGACATGAAAGTCGCTCAGAGGACACCAAATGACGTCTCAGTCGTTTGCCGTGCGAAGCACCCGGGGGGTGCCAGAGGATGACGAGGTCGCGGCCGAGGCACCTCCGGACCCCTCACCTGGCAGGCGTGGGTCCCTCCTCAAAGCCCTCAGGGGCACCCTCTTTGCCTTCATCACCCTCTTGTACGTCATGGGTGCCGCGGTGGGCACGTTGGTCCTGGGTGGCGTCCTCCTCCACTCGATCACACCCCAACGCACGTTCGACATTTTCTACGCCCTCCACAAGCAGTTCGTGGTGGGCACGCTCTTGGGCCTGGCGATCTTCTGGCTCCTTCCTCCACACCCGTGGGTGAATGAGTCCGAGGAGAAGGGGGTCCGGGAACCGGCAGATGTTGCCGGTGAGACGGAGAGCGGAGGCGTATCAAACGTCACCGTTTTGTCGGAATACCGGGGCCGGGGACCGTCTCACCGGCCAAGCGGGCATGGGGAGGTTGTTGGATGACCAATCCCTAACCCGCTTACTCATAGGCAGTACCAATCGCAGTGCCAAAACCAAATCAGCATTACCTCTAACAAACCAAAAGGAGAAACGAAGGTGCGAAAGTTCAAGTTCACCAAGAAGGCGGCAGCCATCGGCCTCGCCGCCGGGATTGCCCTCGGGGCTGGTGGTATCGCTGCGGCGTACTTCACCTCGTCCGGGTCGGGCACAGCTACGGCCACGGTCACCGGTCCCTCGAGCGTGACGCTCACCGGCCACGTCTCGCTCTCTGCGGTGACCGCCGGGACGGTGACCCACGTCGCGGTCACAGTGACAAACCCGAACGCCTCGGCGATCACACTGAGCAACGTGACCATCACCGGCATCACCCCGGCCTCGGCCACATGCCCGGCAGGCTCATTCAGTTCTACACCTGCCGGAACGGCGCTCGGGAAGGTGGCACACGGGTCCACGTCGTTCACCACAACAGCGAAGACGCCGACCGTCACGTTGAACACACTGCCTGGCACAGCCCAGACAGCGTGCGAGGCAGGCGCGACCGTCCACTTGCACGTGAACGCGGGCTGATCGGCGCCTGAGGGCAGTCCCTGAACGTCCGAGGGCACCTGTCGCTGACAGGTGCCACGGCGTCAGGGGTCGGAAGGCCGGGTCACGGAGCTGTCGGCTCCGTGGCCCGGCTGCCCGGCCCAGCCAGTGCCTGAACGCATCGGAGAGGCAACCGGCGAATCCCAGGGATCCCCTGAGGTTGGCCGGTGGTCTCACCACCCACACCCCGTGGGAATGAGGAGCAGATGAAGGTAAAGAGGTTCGAGAAGGCGAGGAAGGTGGCGACCTCCCTACTGGTCGCGCTCGTCGCCGCCACCCTCGCCTTCGCCGTCTCGGAGCACGTCTCAGCTCCCTCCTCACCCAAGTTCGAGCTCACCGCGGCCAACGGCTTCACCATCACGAGCACGATGAAGGCCAGCTACATCTCTCCCTCGTCGTGCACCGGTCCGACAACAGGACCGACAGCCGACCTTTCCCCAGGGATCACACGCTGCCTGGCCGTCACCGTGCACAACCCCCTGGCAGTCGCCCTCAAGGTGACCGCGCTCTCGATGGTGGTGGCTTCCTTCACACCGTCTTCGACCACACCGCACCTCCCGGCCTGCACCACGACAATGATCACGCCGCCCACCCTCTCGACCTACGTCCCATTCACAGTCACGGCAAGGGGCACCCACACCATCAACCAGCCCATCGCCCTGACGACAAGCGGGAACCAGGACAACTGCAAGTACGGGACCTTCCACTTCACCTACACGGGGACGGCCACCTACACCGACTCGACGACCACCACCCTCACATCGACTCCGAACCCGTCCAACTCGGCGTCCCAGGTCACCTTCACGGCCACGGTGACGGCGGCCGACGCCAACGTGAACCCGACACCGCTTGGCGGAACGGTCACCTTCTATGCATGCAAGACAGCAGGATGCACCTTGATCACAAGGGCACTCGGCACCGGGGCAATCACAACGGCCACCGGCAAGGCCACATACAAGACTTCGTCGCTGCCGGTCGGCATGAACTACGTCGAGGCGAAGTACACAGGGACGACAAAGTTCGCCACCAGCACCTCATCCCCGGTGACGCAGGTGATCCTGACAGCCCGCCCGACGCTCACCGAGGTGACACCGTCGGCCGGCAAGCTCGTGGGTGGGACAGTGATCACCCTGACGGGCACCCACTTCCGCATAGGAACAACCTCGGTCACATTCGGTGCGGGGAATCACGGCACCACAGTGCACGTGACCGGGACAACCACCCTCACCGTCAAGACCCCGGCGCATGCGGCCGGCACGGTGACAGTGACCGTCACCACGCCGGCCGGCACCTCGGGCGCCAAGCCCTACAGCTACGACCCGGTCCCGACGATCACCTCCCTGTCCCGGACAGGCCCGCTGTCCGGTTACAACACGGTGACCATCACAGGGACCGGGTTCACGGGAGCGACCATCGTCAAGTTCGCCACACTGACAGCCCAGTCATTCACGGTCAGGTCGTCCACCCAGCTTCTGGCCTACGCCCCTGCGCACGCAGCCGGCACAGTCAGGGTCTCGGTGACGACGCCCGGAGGGACGACGGCGTCCACCAGCGCTGACCTCTACAAGTACGCGTACCCGGTACCGGCCGTGACCGCCATCACGCCGGCCAGCGGCCCGGTGACCGGTGGCACGGTGGTGACGGTGAGCGGCAGCGGGTTCACAGGGGCCACCGGGGTCTACTTCGGCACAACCAAGGTGACGACGACAATCTCGGTGAACGCCAAGGCCACCCAGCTCACCGTGAAGAGCCCGACCGGGGTCTCGGGAACCTCGGTCAACGTGCGGGTGGTCACCCCCGGAGGCGAGAGCGCCGTTGTCTCGGCGGACCTGTTCACCTATGGCCCGACCATCACGTCCCTATCTCGGACAAGCGGCCCGGTGACCGGTGGCACCAAGGTGACCATCACAGGGGCCGGGTTTACGACAGTGCACAACGTCAAGTTCGGTACAACGACAGCCACGTCCTTCACGGTGAAGTCGACCACCCAGATCATCGCCACCTCGCCGGCGCACGCCGCCGGCCAGGTCAGGATCTCGGTGACGACGGCCGTCGGGACGACGCCGGCCACCAAGTACGACCTGTACACATACTAGGAAAACGTGACATGACCACCACCAACCCATCCCCTGAGCACATGGCCGGAGGCGCCGTGAGGCGCGCCCTGGCCCGCGCCCTCGGGACGGTGGGTCGGCGGTGGCGGCAGGCGCCGTTCGTGTTCGGCGCAGTGGCTGCGCTCGTAGTGGGCCTCACCGCCGGCTCCGCCTACGCCTGGTTCACCTCAGCGGGGTCAGGGTCGGCGACGGTGTCAATCAGCGGGACCCAGACGGTCACCGTCCTGGCGGCGACCGGAACGCCTACCTCGAAACTGCACCCGGGGGCGAGCGCTGACCTCACCCTCACGATCACCAACCCCAACGCCAACCCGGTCACACTGGTCTCGGTCACCCAGCACGGCACAGTGACCGTCGTCGGGGGCACAGGGTGCACCCCCAGCAATTCGGGGGTGACGGTGCCCGCCCAGAGCGGCCTCAGCATCACGGTCGCGTCGGGCACAAGCGTCGTCGTCCACATCCCCAACGGCGCCTCGATGAGCACATCGTCGGCCAACGGCTGCCAGGGGGCCTCGTTCCACATCCCCGTCCTGATCACGGCGGAAAAGCGATGAAGGCGGCCATGCACCGGCGCGGGACCCACCGCTCAGGGCGGTTGGCGAGCCGCGCCGTGCTGATTGCCGGGGGCTTCCTCTTGGCCGCGGCCGGTGTGGCCCTCGCCTACTGGCTCGTCACCGTCGCCTACGGCGCGGGCAACTACTCCCTCGCCACGGCCTCCACTCTCTCGGCCCCGACCGCCGCCACCGCCACCGAGGCGTCGGCCACCTCGGTGACCATCGGCTGGACGGACCCCGGCACACAGGTTTCCGGGGCCAAGTACAAGGTGACCCGAAGCCCCGGCACAGTGATCGTGTGCCACACAGTGAGCGGCCCCACCTGCACCGACAGCGGCCTCAGCCCCGCCACCACATACACCTACTCAGTCGTCGCCACCTCGGGCACCAACTGGCATTCAAGCGCCGCCACCACGTCGTTCAAGACGCTCGGGATCACGACGAGCAGCCTTCCGACGGGCACCGTAGGCGTGGCGTACTCCAAGGCGCTGGTCGCCACCGGCGGGACAGGCGCCTACACCTGGTCCCTCCACTCGGGCACCCTGCCGCCGGGGCTGACCCTCACAACCTCAACGGGCACGATCGCCGGCACGCCCACCTCGGCCGGGACAATTGCAGGGCTGATCTTCCGGGTCACCGACTCGAAGGGCTCCTTCGTCACATCTAGCTCCCTCACCCTCAAGATCACAAAGGCCAACACCAGCTTCACAATCAAGGTCACAAACGGGTTCTCCAAGACCATCAGCTACGGCGCCCAGGCCACACTGTCGGAGACGGGCCTCCCGGCAACTGGCACGGGCACCCTCACCTTCAAGACTGGCTCCACAGCGACCCTGTGCTCGGTCGCCCTCTCGGTCGCCACCCACTGCAAGACCCCGGTCACACTGGCAGTGGGAACCTACGTCATCCACGCCACGTACGCCGGTACAAACAACTACAACGGCTCGACCTCGACCAACACGGTGACGCTGACAATCACCACGGCCGTCAAGACAAGCTCGGTCACCCTCAACACCATCAGCTCGCCCAAGACCTACGGTTCGGAGACCCAGACCTTCACCGGCACGGTGACCGGGGTGACACCTGACGGCTACCCGGCGACGGGGGCGGTCACGGTGCTGACC